>CAVFAD010000001.1:0-84659 GCA_963620305.1 Bacteroidaceae bacterium
TTTCAGAGGCTTTACAGGGGCACAGACGCGGCTTATATCACTTTTGTGCGCGGATGCCGCCGAGGTGTATATTTCCGTTGTCGCTCCCGATTTTAACGATGCTCTCGGAAGTGAAGCGTTTGCCCACGCGCGGCGCAACGCGCGAGCAATAAGGATGGGTGCGTCAAAATACGGAGTTTCCTGCAGAGAGATGAATACCGACGGCGAAAAAGACCCTAACGACATCTTTGTATTTTTGCGCGACAGCCTTTTTTCCGCCGCAAACGGCAGTTTTACAAACGGGGGCGACAGCTTGTGTCTGTACGCGGCAGCCGACATTGCCGACGAGTGCTCTTTTGTCGCCCGCAGCATCAAGGAGCTTATCGAGAGCGGCAAATACCGCTGCCGTGACATCGGCATATTCCAAAGGTCGGATATATATACCGACACGCTTATTTGCGAACTGACAAAATGCGGCATTCCCGTGTGTGAGGATTCCCGCAAGCCGCTCGGAGAATATCCGCTTGTCAGAATGGTGCTGTGCGGAGTTGAGGCAGCCGCGCGCGGACTGAGCACACAGCGCGTCTTAACGTATCTGAAAACGGGTGTCGCGGGCGTATCCGACGGAGAGTGCGATATGCTCGAAAATTACGTCACCCTATGGAGCATTGACGGAAAAGCATGGGAAAACGATTTTAAGAGCAATCCCGACGGTTACGGCACCGAATTTGACGACGAACGCAAAGCGGAGCTTGAAAAGATAAATTCAATAAGAAAAAGAGCCGTCGAACCGCTTAAAAAGCTGAAAAATGCGCTCGACATAGGTGACCCGTACGGCAGCTGCGCCGCCGTGTACGGACTGATAACGGATACGGGCGCAAAGAGTGAATTTCTGCGCCTCGCGACGGAACTTAACGGCAGCGGACGCGAAAAAGAAGCGATGGCATGCGCCCGCGTGTGGGACGAAACAGCCGATGCGCTTGACGCGCTGTACAATGCGCTCGGCACTTCTCCCGTTTCGCCGCTGCGTTTTTACGAGCTTTTGTCACTGACGCTCAGCGGCGACTCACTCGGTGATATTCCTGCGGGTATTGACCAAATCGTTATCGGAACTGCGGACAGAACGCGTTTTTCCGCTCCGAAAGCCGTGTTTGCCGTAGGTCTGACCGAGGGAGATTTTCCTCAAAGCTCGGTGCGCGGCGGGGTTTTCGATGCTGCCGAAAAGCGTGAGCTTATCGCAAACGGAATAGAGCTTGAAAGCGTCCCCGAAAAAATATACGGCGAAGAACGGCTTATCGCGTACAATGTGCTGACCGCGCCGTCGGACAGGCTTTTCCTTTCGTACCCGGGTGTTTCACCGAACGGAGACGAAAAACAAAAGTCCGAAATTATTTCCGAAATCGAAAGACGCGTGCCGAACTGCAAAATAAAAAAGCCGAGTGATTTTTCCGACGAAAAAAGAGTGTTCAGTCCCTCCTCGGGACTGGACATGTATGCATCTCTCGTCGGAGAAAACAGCGTATTTGCCTGTTCACTTCGCGCCGCACTGGAGCGCATTCCCGGATATGCGGAAAAAGCGGCTGCCGCAGAATACGCGCACAGCGGTGCCGGCGTGTCGTTTGAAGACAAATCGCTTGCGCGTGAGCTGTTCGGCGAAAAAATGTATATTTCGCCGTCACGGCTCGAAGCTTATTCGAAGTGTCCGTTTATGTATTTCTGCCGATACGGAGTCAGGGCAAAAACACAGCAGACGGCAAGTCTTGACGCACGGATAAACGGCTTGCTCGTTCACCGTGTTTTTGAGGTTCTCTTGGGAAAATATTCAAAGGACGAGCTTGCCGTAATGACCGCCGAAAAGCGCAAAGCCGCCGTCGACGAAACTGCGGACGAATATATCCGTCTGAACATGGGCGATGCCGCTTCCGCAGGAGCCGATATAAAACGGCAGCTTGAACGGCAAAAGCGTGTGCTGCTCGACATTCTGAACAGACTGATTGCCGAATTCGGCAGTTCATCTTTTGAAGTCAGTGACGTTGAATTGGAAATAAAACGCGGAGCGGATGCCGAGCCGTTCACGGTTTCCGACGGCAGGATTGAAGTTACGCTCCACGGTACGGTGGACAGAGTAGACACCTTCCGCGACGGAGACACGCTTTACATACGTGTTATCGACTACAAAACCGGCGGCAAAAAATTTACTCTCGGCGATATTTTCGACGGACTCAACATGCAGATGCTCATATATCTTATCGCGCTGTGGGTCAACGGAAAAGGAAAATATGCGGGTGCCGTTCCTGCAGGCATTTTGTATGTTCCCGCGCGTTCGGGCGGCTCTACGGTGGGACGAAACGCAGGGCAGAGCGAAATAGAGGCGCAAAAGCTCAAAAACGGCAAAATGAACGGTATCATCCTCGAAAACGAAAGCGTTCTGCGCGGCATGGAACGCGATGCCGAGGGTATATTTATCGAGCAGAAGATAGAAAACGGCAAATTCAAGGGCGATTTTTACACACTCGACGACATGGAGCGTATAAAGAGAAAAATAGAAAAAATCGTGCTTGACGAAGTCGGGCGCATGCTTGACGGTGACATTTCCGCAGTACCCGTTATCGGCGGCGACTATGAGCACACCTGCGAATACTGCGAATTTGCGGCGGTCTGCCGCCGTGAGAGCGACGGCGCAAAGCGGAATTACATCAAAATGAAGAATGCCGATGCCGTAAAAGCACTGAGGGAGGAAGAGCTGTGAGCGAAAAAAAATGGACACCTGCGCAGAGCGACGCAATAAATGCCGATTCGGGCACTCTGCTCGTTTCTGCCGCTGCAGGGTCGGGTAAGACCGCCGTGCTTGTTGAAAGAACGGTAAGGCTGCTGACGCGTGACGAAGCACCCGTCAAACCCTCCGAACTGCTTATTGTAACCTTTACGAACGCGGCGGCTGCGGAAATGCGTTCGCGCGTGTATTCGAGAATTTCGGAGCTGATGCACGCTGACGGCGCAGACAGACGGTTCTTTACGGCTTTACTGTCGCATCTTGACGAAATGAACGTCTGTACGATGGATGCGTTCGGAATAAAGCTTGTACGTGAAAATTTTCATATCTGCGGTGTTTCTCCCGATTTTACGCTGCTTGACGGAGGAGAAAGCGAAATACTTAAAAAGAAAACAGCCGCAGATGTTGCGGAAACCGTATTTGCAGACTTTCCCGAACAGGCTGCGTCGCTTGCAAAGCTGTTTTACTTCGGCAGAACCGACGAAAAGCTGATAAAGGCAATCATCGACCTGTCCGATTTTTCGATGGCGGAGCCTGACCCCGAAACATGGCTCGACGGCGTTACCGCGCTTTATTCCGAACAGTCACCGGACGATAGCGAATGGGGCAAAATAATTGCGGACGAGGTCAAAGCGGGTCTTGACGAAATGCGCAGCCTTGCGAAAAAAAACGTCGAAAACATTATGACCGTTCCCGAAATATACACCTATAAAAACGTTGCGGATATTTTTAATTCCGTTTCGGATATCTGCACTCACGCAGCGGAGAACTTCGGAAAACTGCCGTGGGACGAAAAAGTCGGCCTGCTTACAAAAACCTCTCAAAGGCTGCACGAATTGCCGCGGCTTACGGTTCCGCGCGAATTTACAAAGGACCCGACAAAGCTCGCCTGCGCAGCCGTACGTGAATACATAAAGAGCTTTTTTGACAAGACCGTGCCGAAGCTCATGTGCGCGACCGCCGCCGAGCATCTTGACGATATCCGCAGGCTTACTCCCGATGCAAAGCTGCTTATAACCGCAGTAAAACGCCTTAATGCCGAGCTGCTTCGCCGAAAAAAAGAGCTGAACAGCTACGATTTTTCAGATGTACTTCATTTCGCGCTCGGACTGCTGCATGACCCCGACGCGCCGGACGGCAAGACCGACGCGGCGCGACTGCTTTCCGAACGTTTTTACGAGGTGCTTATAGACGAATATCAGGACACCAACCGTGCGCAGGACGTGCTCTTTTCGTGTTTGTCGAAAAACGGAAAGAACATGTTTACCGTAGGCGACGTAAAGCAAAGCATCTACCGTTTTCGCCTTGCGAGTCCCGAAATTTTTATAGAAAAAAGCGAAAATTATCCTCCGTATGACGGCAAAGCCGTCCGCTCGAAAATCGTCCTGAAAAACAATTTCAGGTCACGAAACGGCATACTGAATGCCGTAAACTACATGTTCGGCACGGTTATGTCAAAGGAATGCGGAGAGATAGCCTATGATGACAGCGAGCGTTTGTCTCCCCCTCCGGGAAAAGAAAACGAACCGCCGACGGCGGATTTCGAAATGCACATCGTCGACAGCGATGCCGTTGAGGACGAAGCCGAATACACTGCACGTCTTATTTCCGATGTTCTGTCATCGGGCGCAACGGTCAACAAAGGGACGGAAAAAGAAAGAAAAGCCGATTACGGCGACTTCTGCATTCTGTTGAGAAATGCAAAAAACACGTCTTCTCTGTTTTCCGCCGCACTTCGCCGGCATGGGATTCCCGTTACCGTTGAAGCAAAGGACGGCTTTTTTGAAGCAGCCGAAGTGCGTCTGGCTGTCAGTCTGCTGCAGACAGCCGACAATCCGTCAAACGATGTTGCGCTGCTTGCCGTCATGATGTCGCCGCTGTTCGGATTTTCGGCGGATGAAGCCGCAAAGGTGCGCCTTGAGACAGCCGATGCGGTACCCGAAAAAACAAGCTTGTGGGGACGCATTTCGCTGCTTGCCGAAAACGGCAATGAACGCTGCCGTGAGCTGCGCGATACCGTACGGGGTTTTCGCCGTGATTCTTCCATGCAGACTGCGGGACGCGCCGTACGCGCAATATTCGATGCCGTCGGACTGCTTTCCGTCATGGGGGCACTGTCGGACGGCGAACTGCGTCGAGCAAACCTGCGCCGCATAATTTCGCTTGCGGATGATTATTCCGTCGACCCGTCACGCACACTCGGAGCCTTTGTCCGCTATGTCGATGCACTCCGCGCAAACGGCGCTTCAATAAAACGCGCCGGCGGCTCCTCAGGCGGATGCGTGCGCATAATGACCGTGCACGGCTCAAAGGGACTTGAATTTCCGTTTGTCATTATTGCGGGGGTAACAAAAAAATTCAACGACAGGGAGCTTGACGAAGTGCTTGTTACCGAACACACGCTCGGTGTGGGACTGAGGGTGCGTGAACCCTCCGAAGTAAAAAGCTATCCCACGCTCTCAAGCACCGCTCTGTGTATTCTTAAAAAACGCGCGAACCGTTCCGAGGAGCTGCGGATTCTGTACGTTGCCATGACGCGTGCGCGTGAAAAGCTGTATGTCGTGGCTGCCGATTCTCTTGACGGAGCAGACAAAATAAACGCATTATCCTCTGCCGCCGCGCCGTTATCGCCGTACCTCGCGCAGCATGTCGGCAACCGCTTTGAGTGGCTTTTGTATGCTTTTATGCACCATCCCGACGCGCACTGCCTGCGGCGCGGCACAGTCGAAGTCATCCCCGCGGATTTTCCCGCCGTTTTCAAGACCGTATCCAACGAAGGCGAAGCGGAGGAAATTGCCGACAGCGAAGCAAAAGCCGTCCCCGACGAAACGCTCGTATCAAAGCTTGAAGAACAGATGAAACTCAAATACGACTGTTTGCCGGCTGCGTCCGCGCTTGCAAAGCATACCGCAAGCACGCTGCATACCGAAAGCTTTTCACCGGAATTTTTCGGAGACAAATCGCCCGCTTTCCTCGACAGACGCGGCTTGTCGCCTGCGGAAACAGGCACCGCAACTCATCTGTTTTTACAGTACTGTGATTTCGACGGCGCAAAAGCCGACACCGAAAAAGAAAAGGCGCGTCTTGTCGCGGCAGGCAGACTTACACCCGCTCAGGCGGACTGTCTCGACTGCGGCGCGGTAAAGGCATTTACCGAAAGCACACTCTTTGACGAGATAAAAAATGCAGACAAGGTCTACCGCGAAAAACGCTTTACGGTAAGCGAAAGCATATGCGCACTCGACAGGAGCATTCCCGCGCGTTTTGCCGATGAACGGACGGTGGTGATAGGTAAAATAGACCTCATTTACATAAAGGACGGAAAAGCCGTTATCGTTGACTACAAAACCGATACCGTGACCGACGAAAACGTACTTATAAACCGATACCGCGAACAGCTTGCGCTCTATGCGCGCGCCGCCGAAAGGACGCTCAAATGCCGTGTTTCACGCTGCATCATCTATTCGCTGAAAGGCAGAAAAGCAATAGACGCACCCGCAGACACACTTTTTTTAACGGCACCGCAATCTGCGAAAGGAACAAAATAACACGCCGAAACACCGTCAAATAAGTTAAATTTACTCTTGATTTTGACATGCGGATATGCTAAAATACACTTACTATTTAAGCGGGGATATTTGCGCCCTTACGCAGTGCGCGGTGTCCCGTCCGTTTTCTTATGTTGTATCATCATCCGAAAGAGGTGAAAAATATTATGAAGCAGGGAATCCATCCCAACTATAAGCCCGTCGTTGTTAAGTGCGCTTGCGGCGCAACGTTCGAGACTTGCTCAACGAGCGACAACCTTCGTGTTGATATCTGCTCCAACTGCCATCCGTTCTTCACAGGCAAGCAGAAGCTCGTAGATACCGGCGGACGTGTTGACAGATTCAAGAAGCGTTATAATATGGGCAACAACTGATTCCGAGCACGGGTCAACAGCATTAACGCGCAGATTTTTGCACATGGGCGGCAGCGGAGCATCCGTTGCCGCTTGATTGTTTTTACGGCAAAATATTTTTAAAAAGTCGGAAAGGAATGGCAGAGGTGGAATATTTGACCGTGGGCAAGCTTGCCGAAACGGAATATATTGTAAACAAATCACGCTTCATAGGATATTGCAAACCCGTTTCGGCTGCGGAAGAAGCGGTCGACTTTATCAATTCCGTCCGTGCAAAGCACCGCGAAGCCAAGCACAATGTATATGCATATGCCGTGCGTTCACCCGAATATTCGCGCTATTCCGACGACGGCGAGCCGCAGGGCACGGCAGGTCAGCCGACACTTGACGTGATAAGGAAAAACGGCATTACCGATGTCTGCATAGTAGTAACGCGCTATTTCGGCGGCGTTCTGCTCGGTGCGGGCGGACTTGTTCGGGCATATTCCCACTCTGCAGGTCTTGCGCTTGAAAGTGCGGGAATCGTAAAAATGGGACTTTGCGAAGTCTATGAAATAATTTCGGACTACAGCAAATACGAACGCATCGAAAACCTCATTACCGCGTGCGGCGGTACGATGGAAAGCACCGATTTTTCGGATCTCGTACGCATTGTGCTGCGTATCCATGCAGACAAAAGCGCGCATCTGCAAAAAAAACTTACGGACATGAGTAACGGTACGGTCAAAGCCGTAAAGCTCGGTGAAAAATTCGATATTTGCGTGTAAACGTGAATCTTTTTTTCGATGCCGCCGGGTAATTAAAGCATCATAATGACCCGCTGACGCAAAAAACACTGCCTCATTTAACGCGCTCGCGTTTTTATATTCACAGAAATATGCACTTTTTGCATGTATTATAGACATAATCACATTAAAACAGTAAAAACTTTCTGTTTTGTTTCTGACCCGTACGTTTACAAAATGAAAATTTTGTGATAAAATAACCCCTGTCTCAAGCTGCGCGTGCTGCGAAGCTTGAGCGCGTCGGACATCTTGCGGTACGCTTTTGTTCCGAGCACGGTTTATACGAAGCTAAGGCATTATGTGTCGCGCGGGACAGCTTTTTTGCCGCCTGCTTTTTACGGCAAGAGAGCGGGCGAAACGGCAGCACTTAAATATATTCGGGCAGACAGCAGTCTTTTGCAAAGCGTAAACGCAGTCCGCTGTGAATACAGGAAAAATCGAAGGAGAATGAGTATATATGAAATTAGGTATCGTGGGACTTCCGAATGTCGGAAAAAGCACGCTTTTCAATGCCCTCACCAATGCGGGCGCACAGGCGGCAAATTATCCGTTCTGCACGATTGAGCCGAATATCGGCGTAGTTTCCGTACCCGACAAGCGTCTTGACGCGCTTGCAAAAATGTACAATCCGGACAAAATAACGCCTGCCGTTATAGAATTCGTCGACATTGCGGGACTTGTAAAGGGAGCCTCCAAGGGTGAGGGACTCGGCAACAAATTTCTTTCTCATATAAGAGAAGTAGACGCGATAATTCATGTTGTGCGATGCTTCGAAAACGATGATATCACGCATGTAGACGGCTCGGTTGACCCCGCGCGCGACATCGAAACGATAAATCTGGAGCTTATTCTCTCCGACACAGAGGTGCTGCAGCGACGAATCGACCGCGACACGAAAGCAATGAAAGGCGACAAAAGTCTTGCCTCGGACGTCGCATTCTTCACACGCGTCAAAAATGAACTTGACAATGCGGTTTGCGCAAGAGCCGTTGAAATGACGGAGGATGAGCGCGTACTGCTTTCGTCCGTTGCCCTGCTTTCGTCAAAACCCGTTATATATGCCTGCAACATGAGTGAAGACGACTTCACCGCAGGCAATATAGAAGAGAACCGTTTTTATCAAAAAGTCAAAACGATAGCCGATGCCGAGGGCAGCGAGGTGCTGCCTATCTGCGCCGAGCTTGAAGCACAGATAGCGGAGCTGCCTGCCGATGAAAAGGAAATGTTCTTAAGTGAGCTCGGCATCAAACAGGCAGGACTTGACACGCTCATTCGGAAAAGCTACGACTTGCTCGGTCTTATGAGCTATCTCACGGCGGGAAAGCCGGAGGTAAGAGCATGGACCATCAAAAAGGGCACAAAAGCACCGCAGGCTGCAGGAAAAATACACTCCGACTTTGAGCGCGGATTCATCCGTGCGGAAGTGATTTCCTTTGATGACCTTATGGCGAACGGTTCAATGACAGCGGCAAAAGAAAAAGGTCTTGTAAGAAGCGAAGGCAAGGAATACGTGATGCAGGACGGCGACATTGTCCTGTTCAGGTTCAATGTCTGATAACGTCCTAATGTAATTACATTTCATAAAATCCGCATATAATGCGTGAAAAGACTTCCTTTACGGAGGTCTTTTTTTGTCGGCGCCGTACGTTTTACGATTACACTGTTTTTCGTTGCTGCGCTTTTTCGGTTTCTGCATTTCCCCCGTGCGTCCCGTGCGTTACCGCATTCTCTGCGCCGCCGTGTTCCAAGTCTGCCGTGTTCCCTGTGCTGCCCGCGCCGCTGTGCCGCCGCGTCCCTTTGCCGACGTCACTGTACTGCCGTGCCTTTTTTCGCCTCACCCGATTCACTGCGGCTGCACCGCTTTTTTGTCGCCGGCAAAAAATTTTATTGCGCGACACGCAAAAAAAGCACCCGCAGTGCGCAAAACACCGCAGGTGCAAATTGAAACTTAAGCAATCGAATTATTCGTTGATAGCAATAACAACGCCCGAACCGACCGTTCTGCCGCCCTCACGGATAGCGAAACGAAGTCCTTTTTCGATAGCGATGGGCTTAAGAAGCTCAACGTCCATATCAACGTTGTCGCCGGGCATGCACATTTCAGTTCCCTCGGGGAGAGAAATTACGCCGGTAACGTCGGTAGTTCTGAAATAGAACTGAGGACGGTAGTTATTGAAGAAAGGAGTATGACGGCCGCCTTCATCCTTTGTAAGGACGTAAACCTGACCCTTGAACTTGGTGTGGGGATGAATTGAACCGGGTTTTGCAAGAACCTGTCCTCTTTCGATTTCCGTTCTCTGAACACCGCGAAGAAGGCAACCGATGTTGTCGCCTGCCTCTGCATAGTCGAGGATCTTTCTGAACATTTCGATACCGGTGCAAACAACCGTTCTCTTTTCCTCAACAAGACCGACGATCTCAACCTGCTCGTTTGTACGAAGCTGACCTCTTTCAACTCTGCCTGTAGCAACGGTACCGCGGCCTGTGATCGTGAATACGTCTTCAACGGGCATAAGGAAAGGCTGGTCTGCCTTACGGTCGGGAGTGGGAATATAGGAGTCAACAGCGTCCATGAGTTCCCAGATGCACTTAAGCTCGGGAGCATCCATGTCGTTGCCGCTGTATTCAAGAGCCTTGAGAGCGGAACCCTTGATGATGGGTGTATCATCGCCAGGGAATTCATACTCGCTGAGAGTCTCACGAATTTCCATTTCAACAAGCTCGATAAGCTCGGGATCGTCAACCTGATCGCACTTGTTCATGAAAACGATGATGTAGGGAACGCCAACCTGACGAGCAAGAAGAAGGTGCTCCTTGGTCTGAGCCATGGGACCGTCTGTTGCAGCGATAACGAGGATAGCACCGTCCATCTGAGCAGCACCTGTGATCATGTTCTTAATATAGTCGGCATGGCCGGGGCAGTCAACGTGAGCATAGTGACGGTTGTCCGTCTCATACTCAACGTGAGCGGTGTTGATCGTGATACCGCGTGCTCTCTCTTCGGGAGCCTTGTCGATGTTTGCATAGTCAACGAAATCGGCGTCGCCCTTCATAGCGAGGGTCTTTGTGATAGCGGCTGTAAGGGTGGTCTTGCCGTGGTCAACGTGACCGATGGTGCCGATGTTTACATGGGGTTTTGTTCTTTCGAATTTAGCTTTTGCCATGGGAATTTTTCCTCCTTATGGTAGAATATCAAAATTATTATCGTTTGCATTATAGCAAATAAATGTTGAGATTTCAATAGCAAATTGAATAATCGTCAAGCCGCGCGATTATTTTTTGCAAATAGTCTCCGCTATTGACTTGGGAACCTGCGCATAGTGGCTGGGTTCCATAACGTACTGACCGCGTCCCTGCGTTTTGGAACGAAGGTCGGTAGCATAACCGAACATCGAGGAAAGCGGAACGTCTGCGTTGACCTGTGTCGCGCCGTTGCGGTTTTCCTGATCTCTGATCATACCGCGGCGGGAGTTGATATCGCCGATAACGGTTCCGAGATAGTCGTCGGGGACAGTGACCGCAATCTTCATAATCGGCTCCATAAGCACGCACTTTGCTTTCTGAAGCGCATCCTTGAGAGCCATTGAACCGGCAATCTTGAATGCCATTTCGGACGAGTCGACTTCATGATAAGATCCGTCGTAAACCGTGCACTTGATGTCGACCACGGGATAACCCGCGAGAACACCTGCAGAAAGTGCGCCTCTGACGCCTGCCTCGACTGCGGGGATATACTCCTTGGGGATAGCACCGCCGACAACCTCGTTGACAAATTCGAAGCCTTTTTCGGGGTTCGGCTCCAGTCTCATCTTGACATGACCGTACTGACCGTGACCGCCCGACTGACGCGCAAACTTTGTATCGGTATCCGCAGCCTGCGTAGCGGTCTCGCGGTACGCGACCTGAGGAGCACCGACATTTGCCTCGACCTTAAATTCACGAAGCATTCTGTCAACGATTATTTCAAGGTGCAATTCGCCCATGCCGGCGATAATGGTCTGACCCGTTTCCTCGTCGGTATAGTATTTGAACGTGGGATCCTCTTCGGAAAGCTTCATAAGAGCTATGCCCATCTTTTCCTGACCTGCTTTGGTCTTGGGTTCGATGGCGACTCTGATAACGGGTTCCGGGAACTCCATCTGTTCGAGAATAATGGGAGCCTTCTCGGAGCAAAGCGTATCACCCGTGGTAGTGTTCTTAACACCCACGACCGCGCAGATATCGCCGCAGTAGCACTGCTCAAGGTCTGCTCTGTGATTCGCATGCATCTGGAGAATTCTTCCGAGACGTTCATTTTTGCCCTTTGTGGAATTGAAGACCGTGGAACCTGCAACCGCAATACCCGAGTAAACTCTCGTAAAGCAAAGCTTACCTACAAATGGGTCGGTTGCAATCTTGAATGCGAGCGCGGAGAACGGAGCGTCATCGGACACCTCGCGCGTTATTTCATCGCCCGTTTCGGGATCGACACCGTGAACGGCACCGATATCAAGGGGCGACGGAAGATAATCCACAACTGCGTCAAGAAGCTTCTGCACGCCTTTGTTGCGGTAGGATGTGCCGCATACGACGGGCACCATGCTGTTTGCAATGGTGGACTTACGGATAGTTCTCTTTATTTCTTCGACAGTAAGCTCCTCGCCGTTGAAATACTTTTCCATAAGTTCGTCATCCATCTCGGCGACATGCTCAATAAGAGCACTGCGGTATGTTTCCGCAAGCTCCTTCATGTCGTCGGGAATAGACACTACCTCGGTCTTGAGACCTTCCTTGTCGTCGTATACGGTGGCATTCATTTCCACAAGGTCAATTATGCCTCTGAAGTCGTTTTCGGCTCCTATGGGGAGCTGAATCGGAACTGCATTACACTTGAGCCTGTCCTTCATCATGTCGAGAACATTGTAGAAATCCGCACCCATTATGTCCATCTTGTTGACGTAAACCATTCTCGGTACGTGGTATTTATCAGCCTGACGCCAAACCGTCTCGGACTGAGGCTCAACGCCGCCCTTTGCGCAAAGCACCGTAACGGAGCCGTCGAGTACGCGCAGCGAACGTTCGACTTCAACGGTGAAGTCAACGTGACCGGGGGTGTCGATTATATTGATGCGGTGTCCTTTCCAAAAGCAGGTGGTAGCGGCGGAGGTAATTGTAATACCTCTCTCCTGCTCCTGCTCCATCCAGTCCATAGTCGCGGCGCCGTCGTGCGTTTCGCCGAGCTTATGGTTGATACCCGTATAGAAAAGAATTCTCTCGGTAGTGGTAGTTTTACCGGCATCGATATGAGCCATAATACCGATATTTCTTGTTAAGTCAAGTGATACCTGTCTTGGCATAATTTCCTCCAAAAATTGAACTTAAGATAATGATAATCGGCTGATTACCAACGGAAATGCGAGAAAGCCTTGTTGGCTTCTGCCATTTTGTGGGTGTCTTCACGCTTTTTGTAAGCGGAACCTGTCTGATTGACGGCATCCATGATCTCGTTCGCGAGTCTTTCCTTCATGGTTCTTTCGCCTCTGTTTCTGGAATAAAGAGTTATCCAGCGAAGACCGAGAGTCTGACGTCTTTCGGGGCGAACCTCCATGGGTACCTGATAGGTAGAACCGCCGACTCTGCGAGCCTTGACCTCGAGCAGCGGCATTACGTTTTCCATAGCTGCCTCAAACACTTCGAGGGGTTCCTTACCTGTTTTTTCTCTGATGATGTCAAATGCATCGTAGACTATCTTCTGAGCTACGCCTTTTTTGCCATCGTACATAACACTGTTGATAAGACGTGTTACGAGTTTTGAGTTGTAAAGCGGATCGGGCAAAACATCACGTTTTGCTATATTGCCTCTTCTTGGCACTTTACTTCCCTCCTTCATAGTAATGATATCATAGGTACTCGAGTGACAAATTCCCGTTGCGCCAATGAAAGGTTTATGTATATAAACTCACATTGGTGAATAAATCATCTTTGCAAGAAGATTTTGTCCTAATCGAATCGAAGCGCAGGCTTATTTTTTCTTAGCCTTTGCTTTCTTTGCTCCGTACTTGGAGCGAGCCTGCATTCTGCCGTTAACGCCCTGAGCATCAAGGGTTCCGCGGACGATATGGTAACGTACACCGGGAAGATCCTTAACACGGCCGCCTCTGATGAGAACGACAGAGTGCTCCTGAAGATTGTGTCCTACGCCGGGGATGTAAGCCGAAACCTCGATACCGTTCGTGAGACGAACTCTGGCAAGCTTACGGAGAGCGGAGTTAGGCTTTTTGGGTGTGTCGGTCTTTACAACCGTGCATACGCCGCGCTTCTGGGGAGAATTGTGGTCGGTCATAACATTCTTTTTGGAGTTAAGACCCTTTCCGAGAGCGGGAGCCTTTGACTTCTTCTCAAGAGTTTTTCTGCTGTTGCGCACAAGCTGGTTAAACGTTGGCAAGTGATGTGCACCTCCTTACAAATAGTTTATATATCGAAAAGGGAAATATTCGCACGAATACCTCCCCTTTGATAGTTTAATCTTCGCACGATTAGGTATTGTAGCATTTTTAAGGCTGTTTTGTCAACACCTTTTACAAAGATTTTGTTTAGTTTTCGTCAAAACTGCCCAAAGCGTACTCCGACTCGTCGGCATAGCCGTCACGGACATGCTTCACCTTAACATCACTGTAGCATTTCATGCCGGTTCCGGACGGGAGAAGCTTGCCTATTATGACATTTTCTTTAAGTCCGAGCAGCGGATCGACCTTGCCCTTGATAGCGGCATCGGTAAGAACACGCGTCGTTTCCTGGAACGATGCAGCCGAAAGGAACGAATCCGTGGCAAGAGATGCTTTTGTGATACCGAGAAGCACCGCTTCGCACGTGGCTTCAATGGCAACCGCGCCGTTTTCCTGTGCCTTTGCACGAGCTTTTGCATTTGCCTGCTTGAAATCGAACTTGTCAACGGTTGCGCCCGGAAGCAGCTCGGTATCGCCCGGCTCAATGACCTTGACCTTGCGCATCATCTGACGGACAATAACCTCGATGTGCTTATCGTTAACGTCAACACCCTGTGTACGGTAGGTTCTCTGAACCTCACGGATAAGGTAGTTGTGAACAGCTTCGACACCGAGAACTTCGAGAATATCGTGCGGATTTACGGAGCCTTCGGTAAGCTCTTTACCTTTCTCGATCACGTCACCCTCCTGTACGGTTCTTCTGTAGCCGTAGGGAATGGTGTACTCCTCGCGTCCCTCTTCGCCCGAAACAAGAATATTCTGCGCGCCTTTTTTGCCCTCGACGAACGACACCGTACCGCCGATTCTTGCAAGAATCGCAAGCGTTTTGGGCTTACGCGCTTCGAAAAGCTCTTCGACTCTGGGAAGACCCTGCGTAATATCGGCCGTTGTCGTAACACCGCCGGTGTGGAACGTTCTCATCGTAAGCTGTGTGCCGGGCTCGCCTATTGACTGAGCGGCGATGATACCGACGGCTTCACCTATGGAAACGCTTCTGCCCGTGGCAAGGTTCTTGCCGTAGCACTTGCGGCAGACGCCCTGACGGCATTCGCATGTAAGCAGCGAACGGATAGTGACCTTTTTGTAGCCTGCGTCGATAATCTTCTTCGCATCCGCCTCGGTCAGCATATGATCCTTGTCCATGACAAGCTCACCGTCGGAGCTGACAAGATCGTGCAGCAGATATCTGCCCGTAAGTCTTTCCTGAAGACCTTCGATTACGTTATCTTCATCACCGAAGATATCGGACACATCAAGACCCTCGGTACATCCGCAGTCATCCTCGCGTATAATGACTTCCTGCGAAACGTCGACAAGACGGCGTGTAAGATAACCCGAGTCGGCTGTACGGAGAGCCGTATCTGCAAGACCTTTACGCGCACCGCGCGAGGAGATGAAGTACTCAACAACGGTAAGGCCCTCACGGTAATTTGCCTTAATGGGAATTTCAATCGTCTGACCTGCCGTATTCGCGATAAGTCCGCGCATGCCGGCAAGCTGGTTCAGCTGTGATGCGCTGCCTCGCGCACCCGAATCGATCATCATGTGAATCGGGTTCGTCATGTCAAGATTTGCCTTAAGCTCGTCCGAAACCTTCTTTGTGCATTCCGTCCAAACCTTGATGACAGCCTGTGAACGTTCGGCATCGCTGTAGCGTCCGCGGCGATAGTTTGCCATAATGACATCTATCTTCGCCTGTGCCGCTGCCACATACTCTTTTTTCTTTTGAGGAATTATAGCATCAAATACCGAAACGGTGATGCCGCTTCGTGTTGAATATTTGTAACCCTGATTCTTGATATTGTCAAGCACGGTAGCGGCAATATTCGTGCCGTGCACCGCTATACATTTATCTATGATTTTTCCGAGATTCTTCTTATCGACAAGGAAATCGACTTCGGGTTTTACCATGCTTTCGGGGTCGGACGGGTCACGTGTGACAAAGCCGAGATCCTGCGGCACGGGACGGTTAAATATCACCTTACCGAGCGTTGTCGCAACAAGCGCGGAATATTCCGTACCGTCAACCGTTTTGCTCATGCGGATTCTGACGGGGGCATGAAGACCGAGGTCGCCCTCCTCGTAAGCCATAACGGCTTCGTTTTCGTCCTTGTAGACATGTCCTGCGCCGGCCTCATTATCTCTTACGGTAGTGAGGTAATAAGAGCCGAGAACCATGTCCTGCGTGGGAACCGTAACGGGTTTGCCGTCGGAGGGTTTGAGAAGGTTATTTGCGGCAAGCATAAGGAATCTTGCTTCCGCCTGCGCTTCCGAAGAAAGCGGAACGTGAACAGCCATCTGGTCGCCGTCGAAGTCGGCGTTGAATGCCGTACATACGAGGGGATGCAGCTTGATTGCTCTGCCTTCGACAAGAATCGGCTCGAATGCCTGAATGCCGAGCCTGTGAAGCGTGGGAGCGCGGTTCAGCATAACGGGGTGGTCTTTTATAACGATTTCGAGAGCATCCCACACATCGGGTGTCGCTCTGTCGACCATTTTTCTTGCATTCTTTATGTTGGTCGCCTTACCGAGCTCGACAAGACGCTTCATAACGAACGGCTTGAACAGCTCAAGAGCCATTTCCTTGGGAAGACCGCACTGATAAATTTTAAGCTCGGGACCTACGACGATAACAGAACGGCCGGAATAGTCGACGCGTTTACCGAGCAGGTTCTGACGGAAACGTCCCTGCTTACCCTTGAGCATATCGGAAAGAGATTTGAGCGGACGGTTATTGGGACCCGTTACGGGACGTCCGCGTCTGCCGTTGTCGATAAGCGCATCGACAGCCTCCTGCAGCATTCTCTTTTCGTTTCTTATGATAATTTCGGGTGAACCGAGTTCAAGCAGCTTTTTCAGACGGTTGTTTCTGTTTATGACACGCCTGTAAAGGTCGTTAAGGTCGCTCGTTGCGAATCTGCCGCCGTCGAGCTGAACCATGGGACGTATATCCGGCGGGATAACGGGAATAACGTCAAGTATCATCCATTCGGGACGGTTACCCGAAAGACGGAACGCGTCAACGACCTCAAGCCGCTTGAGCAGCGCGGTTCTTTTCTGACCGACGGCAGTCTGCAGCTCCTCACGAAGCTCTGCGGCAAGCTCCTCGACGTTTATCTCGCTCAACAGATCCTTGACAGCTTCGGCACCCATTTTTGCGACAAACGCGTCCTCATCGTACTTTTCAACCATCTCGTCATATTCTTTGTCCGAGATAATCTGATATTTTTCAAACGGAGTTTCGCCCGGGTCGATAACGATATATTTTGCGAAATAGAGCACCTTGTCGAGATCTCTCGGCGACATATGGAGCATAAGTCCGATTCTCGAGGGCGTACCCTTAAAATACCAGATATGCGACACGGGGCAGGCAAGCTCGATGTGACCCATACGTTCACGGCGAACCTTGGATTTTGTTATCTTAACGCCGCAGCGTTCGCAGACCTTGCCCTTGTAGCGTATTCTCTTGTATTTTCCGCAGTGGCACTCCCAGTCCTTTGTGGGGCCGAAAATTCTTTCGCAGAAAAGACCGTCCCTTTCGGGTTTAAGCGTTCTGTAGTTTATTGTTTCGGGTTTCTTGACCTCGCCGTAAGACCATGCTCTGATGGTGTCGGGCGAAGCAAGACCGATTTTTATGGACTCGAAATTAAGTTCGTTGTAATTATTTTCCGTATATCTTTTTACGGTTACCGCACCTTCGCTCATTAAGTCAGCAGCTCCTTTTTTCTAAAATTCGGGATGGCAGGATGCATTAAAACTCTTCGGCATCAAAATCATCGGAAACAAATTCCGATGCGTCGCCGAAATCATCGAAGGAATCGTCATCGTCAACAAATTCTCCGGGAATGGTGAGAAGATCGTCATCGTCGTCGGAATCGGCATCCGAATCACGGTAATCATCCCCGTCTTCATCGGCATTCTCTATGGAATATCCGACAGCCTTATCCATATCGTTCACGGTGCTGAATTCCTCGGGCGCGGTCATTTCCGGCTCATCGTCGTCATAATCCTGCTTGAGGTCTATTTCCGCTCCGTCATCGTCAAACACCGACACATTGAGAGCAAGAGCCTGAAGCTCCTTAACGAGAACCTTAAACGATTCGGGAATTCCGGGCGCGGGAACATTGAGTCCCTTTACAATCGCTTCGTATGTCTTTACACGGCCGACGACATCGTCGGACTTGACGGTAAGAATTTCCTGAAGCGTATATGCCGCGCCGTAAGCTTCGAGCGCCCAGACCTCCATTTCGCCGAAACGCTGACCGCCGAACTGAGCCTTACCGCCGAGAGGCTGCTGCGTAACAAGCGAATAGGGACCTGTGGAACGCGCGTGTATCTTGTCGTCGACAAGATGGTGCAGCTTAAGGAAGTACATTATACCTACGGTTACGGGGTTGTCGAATTTCTTTCCCGTACGTCCGTCGTACAGCGTGACCTTGCCGTTATCGCTTAAAAGTCTGACCTTGGACTCGTCAAATTCAACGCCATCGTCCTCGGCTTGCTTTTTCGCCTTTTCAATCGCGACACGGTTGACTTCGGCAAAAGCGTCCTTTATATCGGCTTCGTGCGCACCGTCAAAGACGGGTGTCATTATCTTCCAGCCGAGCTCTCTGCAGGCACGGCCGAGGTGAACCTCAAGCACCTGACCTATATTCATTCGGCTGGGAACGCCGAGGGGGTTAAGAACTATGTCGAGCGGCGTGCCGTCTTCCATGAAGGGCATATCCTCCTGAGGAAGAATACGGGAAACAACGCCCTTATTGCCGTGACGTCCCGCCATTTTGTCGCCGACACTTATCTTTCTCTTTTGAGCGATATAGCAGCGGACGACCTTGTTTACGCCGGGCGAAAGCTCATCGCTGTTTGCACGGGTGAAAACCTCAACGTCAACGACTATGCCGTATTCGCCGTGAGGCACCTTGAGCGACGTATCTCTGACCTCACGCGCCTTTTCGCCGAAAATGGCACGCAGCAGTCTTTCCTCTGCGGTAAGCTCGGTTTCACCCTTCGGGGTGACCTTACCGACGAGGATATCACCGGAATGAACCTCCGCACCGACGCGGATAACGCCGTTTTCGTCAAGATCCTTAAGAGCATCGTCGCCGACATTGGGGATGTCTCTTGTAATTTCTTCCGGTCCGAGCTTTGTCTCTCTTGCCTCAATTTCGTATTTTTCGATGTGAATGGACGTGTAAACGTCATCACGCACAATTTTTTCGTTTATAAGGACTGCGTCCTCGTAGTTGTATCCTTCCCATGTCATGAAGCCGATAAGAGCATTCTTGCCGAGTGAAATTTCGCCCTCGCTCGTTGCGGGACCGTCGGCAATAACGTCGCCGACCTCAATCCTTTCGCCTACATTCACTATGGGACGCTGATTTATGCATGTACCCTGGTTGGAACGCATGAATTTAAGAAGCTCATAGGTGTCCGTCGTGCCGTTTTCGGCGGTAACCTCGACCTTGTCCGCAGAGACTTTCGTAACGGTACCCGCTCTCTTACACAGCACGCATACGCCGGAGTCGCATGCGGATTTGTATTCCATGCCCGTACCGACGATGGGCGACTCGGTTTTGAGAAGCGGAACTGCCTGACGCTGCATGTTCGCGCCCATCAGAGCACGGTTTGCGTCGTCGTTTTCGAGGAAAGGTATCATTGCGGTTGCGACCGAAACGACCATTCTCGGAGAAACGTCCATGTAATCGGCAAGCTTATGGTCTACATCCTGGAATTCGTCTCTGTAACGGACGATAACGCGGTCATTCTTAAAATAGCCCTCGTCGTCAAGGGGTTCGTTCGCCTGCGCGACTCTGTACTCGTCCTCTACGTCCGCCGTCATGTATTCGACCTTGTCGGTAACGCGTCCCGTCTCCTTGTCGACCTTGCGGAACGGTGCTTCGATGAAGCCGTACTTATTTATTCTTGCAAAGGTCGCAAGGTAGGATATAAGTCCGATATTGGGTCCTTCTGGAGATTCGATGGGGCACATGCGGCCGTAGTGGCTGTAGTGAACGTCTCGAACCTCGAATCCGGCGCGGTCACGCGAAAGACCTCCGGGGCCCAGCGCGGAAAGACGGCGCTTGTTCGTAAGCTCGGCAAGAGGGTTCGTCTGATCCATAAACTGCGAAAGCGGCGAAGAACCGAAGAACTCACGCACCACCGCAATAACGGGGCGGATGTTGATAAGCTGCTGGGGTGTGATTTCGCCGCTGTCCTGAGTATGAATGGACATTCTCTCGCGAACGACACGCTCCATACGCGTAAAGCCTATGCGAAACTGATTCTGAAGCAGCTCGCCGACCGAGCGTACACGGCGATTGCCGAGGTGGTCGATATCGTCAAGATTGCCTACGCCGTGAGCGGTGCAATTGAGATAGTTTATGGAAGCAAATATATCTTCTACGGTGATATGCTTGGGAACAAGCTCGCCGCTTCTCTCCGCAATAAGTGCGCTGAGAGCCTCGTGATCGTCGCCTGCCGCTTCAAGCACTTCCCTGAGAACCTTATAAGATACCTTTTCGTTGACACCGAGCGTTTCAAGCTCCTCCGCGGTAAATCCGGGGAGATACGGCAGCGCGTCTACCATGCCGTTTGATATAACTTTGACCTTAACACCCTCCATATCGACATAGGCGACGCTGACGCCCGCCTGCTCGATGGCACGGGCAAGCTCCTTTGATATCTTCTGACCCGCATCGGCAAGTATCTCGCCGGTTTCGGGATCTGTTATCGGCTCGGCGGCAATATTTCCGCGAAGACGGTCGGAAATTCCGAGCTTTTTGTTGTATTTATAGCGTCCGACTCTCGACAGATCATAGCGTCTGTCGTCGAAAAACAGACCGTAAAGGTGACTCGTTGCGGTGTCGACCGTAGGCGGCTCGCCGGGACGCAGACGCTTATAGACCTCCAAAAGAGCCTCGACGGTGTTCTTTGTTGTGTCTTTTTCGAATGTTGCGGTAATTCTTTCGTCATAGCCGAAGAAATCGCTGATCTCCTCGTTGGAACCCAATCCGAGCGCTCTGATGAAAGTCGTTATGGGAAGTCTTCTGTTCTTGTCTATCTTGACATAAAAAACATTATTGGGGTCGGTTTCATACTCGAGCCACGCGCCGCGGTTGGGAATAACCGTTGTCGCGTAAAGCTTTTTGCCGAGCTTGTCGCGTGTCATGTCAAAATAAACGCCGGGAGAACGGACGAGCTGTGATATAATTACACGCTCCGCGCCGTTTATGATAAACGTGCCGCTGTCGGTCATTATCGGGAAGTCGCCCATATAGATCTCATTTATTTTGATCTCACCCGTCTCTTTATTGAGAAGACGAGCCGTGACTCGGAGAGGCGCATTGTACGTTGCATCGCGCTCCTTGCACTGCTTTACTGTATACTTGGGTGTGGGATCAACGCGGTAATCGATAAAATCGAGCACCAGATTGCCGGTATAGTCGGTAATCTCATTGATATCTCTCAATACCTCTCTGAGACCTGTGTCAAGAAACCACTGATATGAGTTTTTCTGCACCTCGATGAGATTGGGCATAGCCATTACCTCATTGATTTTGGAGAAGCTCATTCTGGTTTTCCTGCCAACCTTTACGGGTTTCACTTTCACCATTCGAAATTCACTCCGTTCTGTTTTTTATCCGTGCGGCGGAAAGCGGCGCAAACCGTCGGACTTCCGTGCGAAAACCGATGCATGCCGCCTGCCGAAACGAACACGGCTCCCTTGCACTTTGCGTCTTTTTGCCACGTACACAAAATGAATAGGATATTCGTATCCATTATAATGCAGTATAATATATTACACCATACGGGAAATATTGTCAAGGGTTGTTTCGTGTTTTTTTATTATTCCGAAAAAGAATATAAAGTGTTCCGCGTCCGTCCTCCCGCTCCGCGGCACATGTTTTCGGCACAAAGCGCACGCAAAAAAACAAAACGGCAAATGCGAAAAAACGCGCCGAACGCGCGAACGAACGGTGCGTTTCAATATTTTCGGAAATTTCCGCTTGTCAGCCGTTCAGCACATTGTCAATAAACGTGCCGACCGCCGCAGCGTCGAAGTCGGAGTCGGGTATCGGCATCGCATCGGTGACTGCCGCTCCCGGGAGTTTTTCGCGAACAAGCTGAGCGAATCGCTCCGCGTCGTCCTCTCCGCCGGAGGAACAAAACGGCACTATTACCCTGTCGCGAAAATCGTAATCCTCAAGAAAGGTATACACAGCCATGGGCAAGTCGTTTTCCCAAAGCGGCGCGCACAGGAACAGCACTCTGTAGGGTGTCATCGCCTCAAGCCTGTTTTTGAGCGCGGGGCGCGCTTTTTCCGCAGCTTCGCGCTTTGCCTGTTCAGCGCGTTCATCATCACTGTCGGAGTATCCGTTCACCGTTTCGAGAGCAAACAGTCCCGCTCCCGTTATATCGGCTGCGGCAGACGCCGTCTTTTCGGATATGCCGTCATACGGGAAATAAACGGCAAGCATTCCGACATCATCGGATTCCGTTATTCCCGCCGAAGCTTTTTCGGTCGGCTGTGCAGACGCAGCCGTTTCGCCGTCAACCTTTTTACCGCAGGCGGAAAAAGCGAAAAGCAGCGCGGCGGCAAGAAGAATCGCGACCGTCCTAATACTATACCTCATCATACCGTTTTATTCTCCGAGGTAGGCTTTCTTTATATCGCTGTTGTCAAGCAGCTCGGAAGCCTTACCTTCAAGCGTTATCGAGCCGGTTTCGAGAACATATGCTCTGTCGGCAATCGAAAGTGCCTTTTTCGCGTTCTGTTCGACAAGAAGAACGGTGATTCCTTTTTTGTGGAAATCCTTGATTATGTCAAACACCTGATCGACGAGCAGCGGCGAAAGTCCCATCGACGGTTCGTCGAGCATGAGCAGCTTCGGGTGGCTCATCATCGCTCTGCCCATTGCAAGCATCTGCTGTTCGCCGCCCGAAAGAGTACCTGCGACCTGTTTTCTTCTCTCGCCGAGACGGGGGAACATAGTGCAGATCTCATCAACGTCTTCCTTGATTTGCGCCTTGTCCTTTTTCGTGTATGCGCCGAGAATGAGATTTTCGTAAACCGTCAGCTCCTGAAAGATTCTGCGTCCCTCGGGAACCTGGCTCATACCGAGCGATACAAGCTTGTAGCCGGGAGTTTTTGTAATATCCTTTCCGTCATACATCACCGTGCCGCTTTTTATCGGAATAAGACCCATAATGCTCTGCATCGTGGTGGTCTTTCCTGCGCCGTTCGCACCGATAAGGGATACTATTTCACCCTCATCGACATAAAAGCTGATTGATTTGAGAGCGCGGATAACACCGTAGCTTACCTCAAGATTTTTAACTTCAAGCAATGCCATTTTCCGTGCCTCCTTATTCACCTATATACGCTTTTATAACTTCGGGGTCGTTGAGCGCGTCTTCGGTTTTGCCCTGTGCAAGCATCGTGCCGAAGTTCAGCACCGTGACCTCGTCGCACAGTCCCGAAACGAATTTCATATCGTGCTCGATAAGCAGAATCGTCATATCAAACCTGTCGCGAATTTCTCTTACTATGCGCATAAGGTCGTCGGTTTCGTGCGGATTCATTCCTGCTGCAGGTTCGTCAAGAAGAAGCAGCACCGGATTTGTGGCAAGGGCGCGCGCAATTTCAAGCTTTCTCTGCTTGCCGTAGGGAAGATTGCACGCAAGGTTGTTGCGTTCCTCCTCAAGTCCCACGATGCGGAGTATTTCCTTTGCCTTTTCGCGCATCGCTCTTTCGCACTTGAAGTGCGCGGGCAGACGAAGCATTGACACAAACGGACTGCACTTAAATTCTTTGCTGTTATGAAGTCCGACCATGACGTTTCTGATAACGCTCATGTTGTTGAACAGTCTGATGTTCTGAAATGTTCTTGCTATACCCTTGCGGTTTATCTGCTCCTGAGTTTTGCCCTTAAGCTCTTCGCCGTTGAGGTAAAATGTGCCTGTTGTCGGCTGATAAACGCCTGTAAGAAGATTAAAAACCGTTGTTTTGCCCGCGCCGTTGGGACCGACAAGTCCGTAGAGCTGTTTTTTCTTTATTTCAAGGTTGACGTCCTGAACCGCTTTCAGTCCGCCGAAAGAAATTCCGAGATTTTCGGTTTTCAGTACAATGTCACTCATCGGTTTTTCCTCCCGCTCCGTTATTTTTGCCTGTGCGCACCTTACCGGGTTTGTCGGGTTCGAATGCGGCGTTCGGCTGCAGGTCGGTCGAGAGCACTTCATCCATTTTTATTTTTGTGGGGATAACTCTCCAGTCCGCGCTGTCATCGGTGATATCGCCGGGATGTGCTTTTTTATCATGAATGCGGCGCATTATCGACGAAGGAGCAATCCTGTTTTTGATATTCGCAAAAATCGGCGCATTGTTGAACAGAATCATTATAATAAGGATAAGCGCGTAAATAAGGTTCTTGAGCGCGGCTGCGTCGCCCGAAAGGTTCTTCTGCAGCATGAAATTGATTACCGTGATAAGCGTCGCCGCAATGATTGAACCGTTGACGCTTGCCATGCCGCCGAGAACAACCATAACGAGTATTTCTATCGAATAGTTGTAGGAGAACACGGAGTAAAGGATGGGCGTTGTGTAATGACCGTAGATAACGCCTGCCATGCCTGCAAAAAAGGCTGCAAGCACGAATACGAAAAGCTTATAGAACGTTACGTTTATGCCCATTGCCTTTGCGGCTATTTCATTGTCTCTGATAGCGGTTATCGCCCTGCCGTGCTTTGAACGGATAAGGTTCTGAATCAAAAACAGAACGACGAGCACCGTGAGCAGAGCAACTATATAAAGAGAGGTTTCTTTTCTGGAATCGTACTTTATGGCTTTTGTGGTAAGTCCCATTGCGCCGCCGAAAACGGACAGGTTTTTGCAAATCGTTCGCACTATCTCACCGAATGCAAGCGTAACTATGGCGAGGTAGTCGCCCTTAAGACGCAGTGCGGGAAGTCCGACCAAAAACCCGAACAGCGCGGCTGCCGCGCCGCCGATAAGCATCGAAATTATCAAAACCGCAAGCTTGCTGCCGATTTTTTCGGAAAGCTGAATCGCAACAAAAGAACCGAGATATGCGCCGATGCACATAAACCCCGCATGTCCGAGGGAAAGTTCGCCGAGAAAACCGACGACAAGGTTAAGCGATACCGCAAGAATTATCGAATAAGCTATCTGAACGAATATGTTTGACATACTGGTGGGGAGCTTGCCCATCGACTGCAAAAGCATCGCAAAGCCGAGCATAAGCAGCACCATTACATAGCAGATGTAATATTTGGGTTTGTATTTATTGAAAAATTTGCTCTTAGCCATTTATTACACCTTCTCTCTTCTCTTCTTGCCCAACAGTCCTATCGGACGGACAAGCAGTATTATTATAAGCAGCGCAAATTCGACTGCGGTGGTGTACGACGACAGCGCGGGAATCGACTGGCAGACTTTTTCGACGACTCCGAGAAGAATACCGCCTATCATGGCACCCGGAATGGAACCGATGCCGCCGATGACCGATGCCGTAAACGCCTTAATGCCGGGCATCGCGCCGAGCGTAGGCTCAGCCGACGGAATCTGCATCAGATAAAATATACTTGCGCACGCGGCAAGCGCCGAGCCTATCGCAAATGTTACGGTGATTATCCTGTTAACGTTTATACCCATCAGCTGAGCGGCGCCTCTGTCCTCCGACACTGCCTGCATCGCTCTGCCGGTATTTGTCTTATTTACAAAAAGTGTAAGAAGCGTCATGATTACCGCTCCGACAAGAAGCGTTATAATCGAAGAAATGCTTATCTTGACACTTCCGATATCAACGGTGCCGAATTTGCCGATGCTTACGCTCTGCGCTTTCGAACCGTATATTATCTGCGCCACGCTCTGTAAAAGATAGCTGACACCGATAGCCGTTATAAGAACGGCAAGCGGTGACGCGCCGCGCAGCGGTTTATATGCAAGTTTTTCCATAACTATACCCATAACGGTACAGATAGCTACCGAAATTAAAACTGCAAGCACGATATGACCGCCCATCGAAAGCGTGGTAAATATCGCGTATGCGCCCACCATTATTATGTCGCCGTGGGCAAAGTTCAGCATTTTGGCAATGCCGTAAACCATAGTATAGCCGAGAGCAATGAGGGCGAATATTGCGCCGAGGCTCAGACCGTCTATTAAAATACTCATAGCCTTTCTCCTTTTAGGGTGAAGCTTCTCGATTGCAAAGCTGCTCTTTATACAGCGTTTTTCTTCATTTCCTGCAAAGCTGCGCTTTGTGCGCCTTATACGCTTCGAGCCGGGGAATACCTTCCCCGGCGCGAAGACATTTCTTCGTTAAGCTGACGGGCGGAACGGGTCCGATTCCCGTCAGCTTCAAATCAGTTGAGTTCAACAATAACGGGTTCCTTGTTGCAGGCACCGCTCTCCTCCCAAGTCATTACACCGGTAAGACCCGAGTACGAGAAGCTGTCCGCGGTAACGGTTGCGATAAGCGCATCGCCGAGAACCTGAGGATCGACCTTGACGTTGTTTACGCCGGCAGTCTTCATTGCTTCGTAGATGATGTATACGGCATCGTATCCGTCTGCGGCAAACTGATCGGGAGTGCTGTCATATTTGGTCTTGAAGGTATCTACAAAGCTCTTTACCTTTTCGTCGGTGCTGCTCGCATCGAAAGGAGTGATATATTTGATCTTGGCTGTAACGGAGGAATCTATCTGCTCCTTTACGCCGTCAAGACCGTCGCAGCCGAACAGCTCAGCCTTGCAGCCTTTTGCCGCGCATGCCTTTGCGATAAGACCCGCTTCGGTGTAGTAAATGGGAAGGAAGATAACGTCGCAATCCTTGAGAGCCTCTGCCTGAGTGGAGAAGTCACGCTTGTTTTCGGCATCGAAGGTCTGCTCTTTGTACTCTTTGCCGAGCTTTGCCATTTCCGCCTTAAAAGCCTCGTAGATGCCCTGTGAATAGGGGTCGGAGTTGTCATAGATGGCACCGATATTCGCAAATTCCTTTGCAAGCTCATCCGCAGCGAGAGTGCCCTGGTCGGGGTCACCGAAGCAAACACGGAAAGCATACTTTGAAGCGTTTATGACCTTATCGGAAGAGCCCGAGGGAGTGAGTGAGAACACGCCGTCCTCATCGGCTCTCGAAGCGAAGGATTCAGCCGAGCCGGAGGTTACGGAGCAAAGGGAAACCTGCATGCCTTCTTCATAGAGAGCGTCGTAACCGGTGGAAGCGTCGGCAGCGGTAGCCTTGTCGTCCTTCATGTTGAGGGAGAAGTTAACTCCGTTGAGTCCGCCCGCCGCGTTTATCTCATCGACGGCGATCTGTGCGCCGCGCTGAACGGAAATGCCGTACTGAGAAGCATCACCGGTAAGGGGTCCGGTAAGACCTATAACGTATGTCGTGTTGTCTTTGGTGTATTCGCCTTCCTTACTGAAGTCAAACGATGTGACTCCTCCGTACGCTTTTGTCTCGGTGTCCGCCGCATCCGCTTTTGTTTCGTCGGCAGCTGTCGTGCCGTCCGTCTTGCCTGTTTCACCGCAGGCAGCAAAGCATGCTATCATGGCGAAACAAAGAACAAGAGCCAAAACTTTTGAGAACTTTTTCATTTGTGTATTCCTCCAAAAAATGTAGTGCTGAATTGTTGATAATTCACATATCACATTCAACGTGAATAGAAAATAACACACTTTTTTGTGTAAGTCAATAAGCAAAAGCAAAGTTTTTTAATCGCTTCAATGAAGAAATTTACATAAATCAATCATTTTTTTTAATGGATGATACCGCTGCGCTTTTCATTATGCCTTTGACAAGCGCAATAGTATGGTATACTATATTATACAAATGAAAAAGGGGTGGGTACCTCGTGTACAGAATAATCGACGGAAAGAAACTTGCTTCGGACATGCGTGCCGACATTGCCGTACGCGCTGCTTCTGCGGCGGAAAAATACGGCAGACGGCCGTGTCTTGCGGTAATAATCGTCGGCAGCGATCCCGCATCGCAGACATACGTACGGAACAAAGAAAAGGCATGCGCCGCGTGCAATATCGAGTCGCGCAAATACGAACTGCCCGAAAGCACCTCGGAAAACGAGCTGCTCGGAATAATTTCTTCACTGAACGAGGACGGCGGTGTCGACGGCATACTGTGCCAGCTGCCGCTGCCGAAGCACATAAACGAAAGCAGAATAACGGACGCAATATCGCCCGAAAAGGACGTTGACGGCTTTACGTCGGTATCGCTCGGCAGACTGATGTCGGGCAAAGATTCGTTTCTGCCGTGCACCCCCGCGGGAATCGTAGAACTGCTGAAATCGGCAGATACACCTCTTAAGGGCAAACACTGCGTAATAATCGGCCGCAGCAATATTGTCGGCAAGCCGTCGGCACTGCTGATGCTGCGCGAAAACGCGACCGTCACCGTGTGTCACTCCCGCACGGAAAACCTTTCGGCGGAAACAAACCGCGCAGATATTGTCATTTCGGCAATCGGCAAAGCGAAATTCGTGACAGCCGATATGATAAAAGACGGCGCAACCGTAATAGACGTGGGAATAAACCGCGACGAAAACGGCAGGCTGTGCGGCGATGTTGACTTTGAAAATGTTGCGCCCAAATGCGGCGCAATAACGCCCGTGCCGGGCGGCGTGGGACCGATGACGGTAACGATGCTTATGGAAAATACACTGAAAGCATTTGAACTGCACTGCGGATAATTTGCAATTTTTTACACGGTAAGGACAAAAAAAATGAACATAACACCCGAAGAACTGAATGCTCTGCCGCAAGATAAATACGCGTTATATGATATGCGAAGCGAAACGGAACGCTCATACGGCGCATTGCCGGGCTCCGTTCACACGGACGCCGATGCACTTATCACCTCTCCCCCGACGGACAAAAGCAAGAAAATAATAATTTACTGCGCACGCGGAATTTTGAGCGAAGACATCGCCGAGGCTCTCTGCGATATGGGTTATGAAGCCTACAGTCTTACCGGCGGCTACGCTTCGTGGCTGCGCACGGAAATGCGCCTTCAAGACGGCAAGCAGAAATGCGCCGAGGTCGAGCAGAGTCTGCGAAAAAAGTTCCGCGACAAACTCATGAAACCGTTCACAAAAGCTCTCAAGCTCTATAAGCTCGTGAACGAAGGCGACAGGGTGGCTGTGTGCATATCAGGCGGCAAGGACTCGATGCTGATGGCAAAGCTGTTTCAGGAATTAAAACGCCACAGCGAGGTTAATTTCGACGTAAAATATCTCGTTATGGATCCCGGGTACAACGCGGAAAACCGAAAACTGATTGAAGAAAACGCCCGTATGCTCGGAGTGCCGATTGATATTTTCGAGACGGACATCTTCGCGTCGGTGTATAACGTCGAAAAGTCCCCGTGCTATCTGTGCGCGAGAATGCGCCGCGGCTGGCTGTACACCTTTGCGCAGCAGCTCGGCTGCAACAAAATAGCTCTCGGACACCACTTTGACGACGTGATAGAAACAACGCTCATGGGCATGCTCCACGGTGCGCAGATTCAAACGATGATGCCGAAGCTGCACTCGACAAACTACCCCGGCATGGAGCTTATCCGCCCGCTGTATCTCATTCGCGAGGACGACATAAAAGCGTGGCGTGATTACAACGGACTGCACTTTATTCAATGCGCGTGCCGCTTCACCGACACCTGCACAACATGCAGCAACGGTCAGAACCGCTCAAAACGTCAGGAAACAAAAGAACTGATACGCGAACTCAAAAAGACGAATCCCGACGTTGAAATGTGCATTTTCCGCAGCATGGAAAACGTAAACATCGACACGGTTCTCACCTATAAACAGTCGGGTGTAAAGCACAGCTTTCTCGACTCTTACGACGAAAATCGGCAGTCGGACGCGGACTGAACATTTCGCCGCACAAAATAACAACGTACGGACGTAAAAAAACCGGGATTCGAACAAAACCGAATCTCGGAATTTTTATATATTGCCTGTTTACAGACCGAATCCGACCGTTTCGCGGACGGGTTCAATGTCGTCGTCATACTTTTCGCGAAGTCCCTTTTCGTCAAAGATGAAAACACTGTTCAGCGCGATTTCAATGCCCTTTTCGATGGTCTTAAGCTCAAGTATATCCGCCTTGTCTCCGCGTGTGTGGTAATAGCGGGGCGGACCGGGATACATAGCCGCAAAACACGCTGCGGGAATACCCGCCTGAGTGACGGCAGCCGCGTCCGATGCGCCGCAGAACAGTACCGCGTACGGAAGGTCGACATCGGAAAATTTTCCCGCTTCGGCAAGAAGCGCGCAGGCGCGTTTGTCGTGAGAAGTAATACCCGACATGTCCTTGTTGTATATCGCCATATAGTCGTAATCTTTAAGCGTATCGAATGCCAAAACGACCGTTTCGACGTTGGGGTCCTTAAATTCGGGATGCTGCTTTGCCATCGCCTTTGCACCGCGAAGTCCCGCTTCTTCACCGCCCGAAAACATCGCTATTACCTCGGTATTTTCAAATCTGATGCCGTTGTCGCCGAGGAATTTAAGAACCGCCGCGCCCGCCATACAGCCGGTGAGGTTGTCGTTCGCTCCGTCGACCTTGACCTTGTAGTTCATAAAAAGCATAAGTCCCGCATAACCGGGCACAAATGCAAGTCCTATCCAGCAGAGAACAGGCTGCACGTCGCCTTTCACCGCCGTAAACACGGTTGCGAAAATCGTGTACAAAAGTCCGATTATCGGATAAGCAAACGCCACGTAGAGCAGTCCCCTGCCGCCGAGATGCGTAAACCGCCACTCAATGGACGAGTCGGAGTGTCCGCAGATAACAATGCGGCGTTTGGTTTCGCCCGATGCCTTGCGGATACAGTATGTATTGTGTGATATCGCTTTCGGGAAAAACGCATCAATCGTTTCGCGATAAAACAAAAACTCGCCTACCAGCATGATAAGAGTAAGCACTATTGAGAAAACCGCAACATACGGCGCAAAAAACACATCGGGCATAAACACATTGGCGACCCCCGCCGCTGCTGCAATTATCATCAGAATACCCGCAATGCGAAGCCAGCCGAGAAATGCCCTCGGAGACAGCTTAAATTCATCGCGCTTTACTTCGTCGGCAGAATCGCCGACCTGCCGAGCCATGTAGTCCTGCGCCTTAAGCTCGGCTTCACTGCCCGTTTCGCGCGGACCTATCTCGGTACAGATTTTTTTGATTGTGCGCGCCGCGAAATTCGCGTACATGCGCAGCGTAGGCTTGAACTTCTCTACGCTTTCATTTGCCTTCATACAGCTTTGTCCCCCTGTGGTCGATTTAGATACAATACTACCACATTTTGTACGAGAAGTCGAGATGTAAATCGTATAAATCGTCACGTGTTTAATTGTGTAATGTTCACAAAAAATATGTTAACAAGTTATGAACAGTACATATTGTGACGCTTTTTGTGTTGCAATTCAACCCGTTTGCTGCGGCACGCATTCGGTTACCCTGAAGCCGTGCAAAAAAAACTTTTCGGCATTTCGGACGTGCGGTAACCGCATCGGTTACGGCAGGCTGATTTTCGCGCATACCGCGTTAAATCCCCTGCAAACGGTATGCCGTCAGCCGCGATACGCACAAAATACGACCGCCCTGCAATCAAAAAAAACGAAAAACGCCCGCCGAATGCAAAGCAGCCGCACGCGGAGAGCGTTTTCCGTCTATTTGTCAAGGAGAAAAGACAACCGATTTTTACTTGCGTTCGGCGATACGGATATTCCCGCACGCACCGCAGAAATCACACGCAATTGCGCCGTGATTACTTCATGCCGTCTTCGTAAGCCTTGATCATTTTTTTAACCATCTGACCGCCGACGGAACCCGCCTGACGCGAGGTAAGATCACCGTTGTAGCCCTGCTTAAGATTTACGCCGACTTCACCGGCAGCCTCCATCTTAAATTTGTCGAGAGCGTCTCTCGCTTCGGGAACAAGATTGGAATTACCCTTTTTAGCCATTTCTTTACACTCCGATCCTTTGCGGCTGAACAAAGTCGCACAGCCTTTGTTGTGTACGGGCAAAAAACACGGCAATGTCAGAAAAAACGTAAATGATGTACCCCGTACACACTTCGGTTCGTCCGACTCTGTCCGGAATTTCGCCGTACACACGTTATTTTGTACTTCGGCAAATGACTTATGCGCGGTAATAAATGTAAAATCGCAAATCTCACATTTTTCGACTCGGCAAAAAACATCTGCGCCGTACAGTCGTTATTTTGTGCAGTGCGGTCGGAATATTTCAATGAAAATTTTTCCTTATTTAATTATTTTTGTTCGCCCCAAATACGGAATGCGGCTTTGTACTGTTCTTTCATGCCGTCGGGGTCGGACAAAAACGCAACGGCGTTCATGACAGCCGACACACCGACAGATACTGCGGCGGCGCGGTTTACGGCGTGTTTTCTGCCGTGCGGCAGCGCACACGAAACGGCGGTAACAGTGCCGACGAGAAGCGGCATCGAGCCTTTCATAAGCTCTCCCTTTTCGGTAAGGCACGAAAACAGCGACACCGCGCCCGATACGGCAGCCAGTACGGCGCCCGCCGAAATCGGCTTTTCGTTTTTTGCGGCGCGTCCCGCCGCGTTGAGAACCGTGCCGACAACAGCAGCTGTGCATGCGCAGTATTTTGCGGCGGTAAACGGTGTAAAAACACGTTTTTCGGTCGGGTACGGCAGACAGCTTGTCGGATAAGGTATATTGCCGAGTTCTTCAAGCACCGGCGCGTCGGCAAAGACCTCCTCACCGCACAGCGGGCAGTGCGTTATGTTGTCTGCGACATCAATATTACATTTTCTGCATCTCATTTTTACTGTCCTCCTTATATGCCTGCCGTTGTATCGACTCGAACGCGTATACCGTGCGACGAAAGCAGACGGAAAAAGAATTTTTCACGGTCCGTATTCATGTTTGCACTCGTAAAAGTCAGATTAAAAATTCCGTTGAGCGAAACGGCAGCACAGCCGAAGTGCAAAAACGGCGTTTTATTCAGGCAGCAGTCGGCTTCAAGCACAAACGGCGCAATTTCCTGTGGAAATTTTATTTCGCCGAGATTTGAAAGAATGGTCGTGTAGGAGTACTGCATGTCGCAATAACTCTTTTTCATAACAAGCTTTTTTATCGGATACGGCACCGCGGAGGTTATCGGATTCCGTTCCGCCGCGACGTTCGTACTCACCGCAGCGCGGAGCTTTTCCGGAGCTGCGCCGCTTGCCGCCATGCCGCGCACGGCTTCGGCGATTTCTTCAAAAGCAACGTCCGTTCTGCCGTTCGGATTAAAAGTCACGTCCGTCATAAACACAAAATTTCTGACGGAATCGGACGGAAACCGCCGCCTTAAATCCACAGGAACCGATATTTTTATCGGGAGTGTAATCGGCTCCGACGAACATTTTATAAACATAAGAATCATCGCAGCACAAAGATACTCCGTAATGGTCAATCCGTATTTTTTGGAAACAGTCCTTGCATCTTCGACGGGAAAACGTCCGAAAACAAATCGCGTAAAATCTTTTATCTGATCGTTTTCGCCTATATAGAGCGGCGGATTTTTCGGCTTGACCGCTTTCTTGACAGGGTCGGCATAACGTGCGTTGCTGTCCTCGACTTCGGCGGCGGTCGGCTCGTCTGCGGTGTTCTTTATACTGCCGTAATCGCTTATCTTTACGCCCTTAAGCTCAAAATACGTCGTAACGAGAGTACGTATAAATGCCGTCGAACCCGCGCCGTCCGCAAGTCCGTGGAACATTTCAATGGAAAGACGGTTTTTGTAGACGCTCACTCTGCTGCACAGCGAATTCTCGCCGTTGTGGATGATGTAACGTCCCGGATAGCACAACTCTTCCTGTATTTCGGGCACGGTATCGGTATGCTCAAGATACGGCCAAAAGGCTCCCGCGCGGAGCACCGTGCTCATCGTCGGAAACCGTTTCATTGTTTTTTCCAGTGCCGTCTGCATGACGGAAACGTCAATTTCGTCGCGCAGCAAAATTGAATTGCGGTACGTGCGCGCAAATTTTTTATCCTGCGCAAAACAATACATATTGGCAGCATTATCCACCTTGTACCACCTGCGCACGGCGGGGAGAACGCCGTTTTTTCCTTGCCTCATTGAAATAACCTCGCATAGAATTTTTTCGGGTAATACGGAAAAATTCCGTATACCCCCCACATCGGACAATTTTACCGCATCCGTCGTAAAAAACGCTGAAAAAACATTTAAAAAGTTTTTTTGTGCAATGTGACAAAACCGCCGCCGTTCAATTCGTCATTTCGCCCGACAAAAAATGTTGATTTATCTTGTATAATTTAGTATAATTGTTTATGAACTATACTTAATCGGAGGTAACAAGATGACATTCCGTAAAAGAAAAATAACAGCGCTGCTTCTCTGTCTTGTCATGTGCTTCGCGGCATTTGCGCCTGCGGCATCGGCTGCTTCGTGCGGCGGCGACGCCGTAACGGTTCCCTCGGTCAAAAACGGCGAATCTGTATTCAGCGGTCTTACCGACGTAAAGTCGGCGGACGACCTCAAATCAAACACGGCAAAAGTATTTTACAATTCTCTCAACAAAATAGTCGAGGGACTCGTCAAAATGATTTCTGCGATAATTCCGGCACCGAAGTCATGGATAAAAAAATCGGAATATGACGATTCGCTTATTCTCAAGGGCAGAGAAACGTACGCGACCGAAGCCAAAGAAGGCAACGAGTGGAGTCTCGGCTATGCAAGCCGCACACTTATCCCCGACGACTTTGAAGCGGGCAAGTACTATCTCGGACGCGACCTTACGAACAGAATGGCGCAGGGCGTTTACGATGATATGCGCATACGCATTGCCGCCGTCGACGACGGCTCGGGCGAAGGACTCACGCTCATCGGCGCAATAGACGCTCTCGGCGTAAACTCAACCGACGTTCAGGCTATACGCGAGGGCATTCTTAAAGCGTTTGAGAACACGGACGTTAAAATTTCGGGTATCAACATCATGTCAACACATTCGCACAGCGCACTCGATACGCAGGGCGTGAGCACGGAGTTCTTTTACAAGCTTTTCTCCGCGCCTTACGTAAATCTTTTCAAAGTAAGCAATCAGGATAGGCTCAAAAATGCGGATGTTTTCAAAAAGAATTTTATCGAACAGTCCGTTATTGCCGCAAAAGACGCGGTGAACGCAATGGAACCCGGCAAACTTTATTTCAGCGAGGTCGACGTGTCGGATTATGTTCACGACAAGCGCGAGCTTATCGCAAAAGAGGACATCCCCAAGGTGGCAAGCATGAAGTTTGTCCCCGCGTCGGGCAAAGCTTCAACATACATCACCGACTTTTCATGCCATCCGACTTCATTTTCCGCAAGCAACGGTCTTGTTTCGTCCGACTACATATATTTCCTTGATAAATATATAGCGGAACATGACAACGGAGCGCACCTCGTATTTTTCCAAGGCGCACTCGGTCAGCTCTCGAGAACCGGCATAATTACGGACACGTCGAACATGAGTGAACGTGAAATAATGGGCGCGGACGCAAAGGCGTACGGCGAAAAATTCGGCGAACTCGTCCTTGCGGCGGATTATTCCGAAGAACTCGCACCGATACTTAACGAAAAACACGCCACGATATGGCTTTATCCCACAAACAGCATACTGCTTCTCGCTTGCAAAATAAACCTCGTGAACCAGCAGGTGTGTTACGACGGACTTAAAAAGTGCATTCCGAGCGAAACGGGTTATCTCGAGTTCGGCAGACGCGTAGGCTTTGCCATGTTCCCCGGCGAATTTTATCCCGAAACCTTCTGGGGACATGAGATAATCGGCGACACGACATGGGACGGCACCGAGTGGCAGTACGACTCTCTGCACAACGCAATAGAGGGTGTCGATATCTACTGTATCAGCCTTGCAAACGATGCGACGGGTTACGTGCTTACCGACGACAACTTCGCTTTCATGGGACACATCATCGGCGACGGCATCGCGGACGAAACGCTCTCCGTCGGCAAGCATCAGGGTTCTTACCAGATAGGCGAATTTTATAAACTCATAGAATCGCTCGGAAAATAATCAAGCAACAGGCATTTCGGGTTTTTACCGTCCGTGACTGCACTCACAGACCGCAATCTCACAAAATCGGGACTGCGGTCTTTTGCATAGCACGGGTTCGACTCATTTTAGCCGATGGGCGGCACGGGTTTGATTTCCGTCAGCTTTATCGGGCATACCGCCGCATATATATTATGCGGTACAAAGTTTTTTTCTTGCAAAAAGCGCGGTGCTCTGCTATACTGTTTTTAACATCATCACGGGCGGATTACGCGCAAACCAAAAGGAGAAGGATAACAAATGAAAAATTCCGTAAAAACTGCCGTTTCGGTTTTGTTGGCAGCGGGAGTTGTCTGTTCGCTCTCATCCTGCACGCTGTTTTCGTCTGTCCGCAAACGGGTAGAAGAAGCTAACAACACAACGCTTGCAGAAACGCCTGAAGAAGAAAGCGTCATATCTCACTTTAACGGTCTTCTCGCGAACTCGGTTGAAAGAGCCGAAAAAATAACAGAAAAAACGGAATACAGTCTCAACGGTCTGAATATAGAAAAAGCGGACGGCTCCGATGCCGATGCTCTCGGCAAATCCGCAGACATTCTCAAAAAGCTTACGGCGGAGAAAAATCCCGGCAGAACCGAAAGAGAAATTACCGACAAGCAGATTTCCGACACGCTGCTTGCCGACGTTGAAACAGACATGCTGCTCGATTGCGAATTTTCGAGAAACACGCGCACGGTAAACGTAACGGAAGAAAACGGCAAAGAGGTTTCAAACGAAAACGGCGAAAACGTTACGGAAATAAAGATAACGGACAACATTCTCAAAACGGTATTCAAATACTTTAAGGATATTGCGGACGAAAACGGAACAACGGCTGAGCCTGCCGAGGGCGAAACCGCCGCAGAACCCACAACGAGAGTATTTGCCGACGACAGTGTGATAACAGCCGTTTTCGGCGAACAGGCAGACAGGGATGCCGTGCTTGCGCATTTTGAGTGCATAAAAAACTACGTCACCGTAACCGGCTACGAAATAAAAAACGGCTCCTGCCAAATCCGTTCGGATATCGAACTCACCGTTTCGGAATTGTCGGACGTAGAGTTTTGCCGTCCCATGACGGTAACGGCACACGTCAAGGGTGTAGGCTCGCTTGAGAAGTACGGCGACCTCACCGTAACACTCGAAATTGAAAAAAGAGTGACGTATTCCTTCTCATATGCCGTCGAAACAACGGCAGAAGCGGAATAAATTTTTCAAAATACCGAATTTGTCCGTTAGACGGCGCATCGCCGAACGGACAAAAAACCGCCGCAGGCAACGAACCGACACAGGGAGGCAAATATATAATGAAACCGTCGCACAGAATTTTTGCACTCGCGTTAAGCGTCATACTTGCCGCTTCATGCTTCGGATGCGGCAAACCGTCAGCCGAAACCGAAGCTTCAACGGACAGCGCGGCTCCGACAGCCGCAACGGAAGAACCGACTTCCGCATACGGCATAAAAGACAGTCTTGAAGAAATGACAAGACTTGAAGCTGCAGGAAAAAATCAGATTGCCGCCTCAAATCAGGAGGAATTCGACCGCGCGATAGACGACAGGACAACATCGGGTGTGCTGCTTCGCACCTCGGAGCACACGACTGTCACCGTAAGCGGCAGCCACGCAGGCAAAACGGTAACGGTGAACGCGCCGTCACTCTGCGTCGTATCGGAATCGGAGAACGTGTCTTTTGTGCTTGAACAGGCAGGCTCGGGCGGACTTATCACGGAAGCAAGAGCAGCCTCCGTATACGTCAGGGGCGACGGGATTCCTCTCACGCTGAAAGCGGGTGCGGACGCCGTATTCGTCACTGGCAAAAACTGCACCGTCACTTTTAAGGGCGGAGAATATCCGTCCGTAACGGTACTGAATATCACGGCGGTGCTTACCAATCTTACACAAAACGACATTACCGTAACACGCGCCAACGGAACGACCGTTGTACTGCCGCCGCAAAAAACATATTCGCTTGCCGACGACAGCATCACAAAGGCAAAACCGTAAGCGAAGCTACAAAAAAACGGAGACGGAAATGACATCAGGCTATTCGGTTTCACTGAAAAAGTTAATAAAAGACAACGGGTTTGAAATTCTGTCGACTCCGAAAGACCCGTCGCAGATATACATAACAAGCAGGGACGTCAACCGTCCCGGATTGATACTGGCGGGATACGACGACTTTTTCGACCCGAAACGCATACAGTTTTTGGGACTGAGCGAATTCGGGTATCTCAATTCCCTTTCTTCGGCGGAGCGAGAACGGTGTCTCAGGCACTTTCTGTCGAAATCGCCGTGCTGCGTGATTGTAACGCGCGGACTTGAACCCATGGAGGAGCTTATTCCGACGGCAATAAAATATAAAGTCCCCGTTCTGCGCGCGAACGACTCCACCTCCGGCTGCATGTCTACTCTTATCGCGTATCTCGGCGTAGAGCTTGCCGAAAGAATCACGCGTCACGGCGTACTTGTCGAGGTTTACGGCGAAGGCATACTGATAGTCGGCGATTCGGGAGTGGGCAAAAGCGAAACGGCGGTCGAGCTTATCAACAGAGGACACCGTCTTATTGCGGACGACGCAGTCGAAATCAGACGCGTTTCGTCCAAAAGTCTTGTGGGCACCGCACCCGACAATATCAGGCACTTTATAGAGCTTCGCGGTGTCGGAATAATCAACGCAGGCAAAATTTTCGGTATAGGCGCAGTCAAAATAACCGAAAAAATTGACATGGTGGTAAAGCTCGAGCTGTGGAACGACAAAAAAGTCTATGACAGGCTCGGCCTTGAGGATGAGTATACCGAAATTCTCGGTATACGTGTCCCCGTCACCACCGTCCCCGTAAAGCCCGGACGCAATCTTGCAATAATCATCGAAACGGCGGCAATGAACAACCGCCAGAAACGGATGGGATACAACGCGGCAAAAGAACTCATGCAAAGTCTCGGAATGAGCGACGAAGACGACGCGGACGACGGTGCGCCGCTTGAGGTTTGGCATTAAGCCGACACACTCAAAACGCTCAAACAAAAAACGTATAACATATTTTTCGGAGGAAAAAATAAAATGTACAGAATAGGCGTAGACCTCGGCGGCACGAATATCGTCGTCGGAGTCATCAACGGAGAAAACAAAATTATCGCAAAGGCATCACGCAAGACAAATTCCCCCCGTCCCGCAGAGGGAATCTTCGACGATATGGCGGACGCGATAAAAGAAGCCATGGAACAGGCGCAGATTACCTTCAAGGATGTAATTTCCGTAGGTGTCGGCACTCCGGGTTCGGTCAACAAAGGCGATGAATTGATAGAATTTGCAAATAACCTTGCATTTGACAACGTCCCCGCATACGCGCTGCTGCGTGAACGCATAGGCTTCGACAAGGTTTATTTTGACAACGACGCGAACTGCGCCGCGCTCGGCGAAGCTGTTGCAGGCTGCGGCAAGGGCGTAAAGAATTTTGTTATGATAACTCTCGGCACGGGTGTCGGCAGCGGCATCATCGCCAACGGCAAGCTCGTCACGGGACTTAACTATGCTGCGGGTGAAATGGGTCACATGGTCATCTCCTACGACGGAGTACCCTGCAACTGCGGCAGAAAAGGCTGCTGGGAAAGCTACAGCTCCGCCACCGCGCTTATCGTGCAGACAAAAAACGCAATGAGAAAAAATGCGGATTCGCTCATGTGGGAGCTTACCGAAAACAACCTCGGCAAAGTCACGGGCAAAACGGCATTTGACGCGGCAAGAAAAGGCGACGCGGCGGCAAAAGCCGTTGTCAACACATATATGTCGTACCTTGCGGTCGGCATCGGCAACGTTGTCAACATATTCCAGCCCGATATAGTATGCGTCGGCGGCGGTGTAGGCAACGAAAAGGAAAATCTTCTTGCGCCCGTACGCAAACTCGTTGCAACGGAAAGATATTCGGTACATGCAAAGAAACAGACGCAGATACTGTGCGCAGTGCTCGGCAACGATGCGGGCATCATCGGCGCGGCATTACTTGACGAATGAGTGAGTGCAAATGACTTTATTTGAAGAACTCAAGCTCAATCTGTCCGCAGAGGACGGAGAACTTAAGGAGCGCGAACCGCTCAAAAACCACTGTACGTTCAAAATAGGCGGCGAAGCGGAAGCTTACTTTCGCCCCGCAAACGAAAAATCGCTCATAAAAGCACTGAAAACGGCATCTGCACGCGGCGACAGGATTACGGTACTCGGATGCGGCAGCAATGTGCTTATTTCGGACAGCGGACTCAAAGGACTTACCGTCAACATCGCGGGAGGTCTCACCGACATCATCTACCTCGGTGACGGGGTAATCGGATGCTCGGCGGGTGTTCCGCTGACGCGTCTTTGCACGTTCGCACTCGAAAAAGAACTGACGGGACTTGAATTTGCCTACGGCATTCCCGGCAGCGTCGGCGGCGCGGTGTATATGAACGCGGGTGCTTACGGCGGCGAGATAAAAAACGTTTTGCTGTCGGTGAGAAGCGTTGCGCGCAACGGCAGCGACCTCGGCGAAGTTCCCGCTGACGAGCTTGACTTTTCATACAGAAACACTTCGTTCATGAAAAACGGCAGAATTGTCACAGCGGCATATTTTCGGCTGCAGCACGGCGAACGCGATGAAATCCTCGCAAAAATGACCGAGCTTATGAACAGGCGCAAGGCTTCGCAGCCGCTTGAATACCCGTCGGCAGGCTCGACTTTCAAACGTCCCGAAAGCGGCTACGCTGCGGCATATATAGACGAATGCGGGTTAAAAGGGCACGCTTACGGCGGCGCACGCGTCAGCGAAAAGCACGCGGGCTTTGTGATAAACACGGGAGACGCGACATGCAAAGATGTTCTGTGCCTTATGGACGAAATAAAAAAGACCGTGTTTGAAAAGCGCGGCGTCAGGCTCACACCCGAAGTTGAATATCTTTCGGACTGAGCGCGAAAAAACGATTGCTTCAAGGAAAAAACATGTCATTTTCAAGCGACGTAAAAAAAGAACTCATAACGGTTGAAAACGCCCCCTGCTGTGAAGCGGCACAAAGCTACGGCATGCTGCTTTTCGGCAGAGCTTTTTCGAGAACCGAAATATCAATACTTACCGAGAACAGTGACGTGGCCTCCGCTTATGCGAAGGCGATACGTCTGCTCTCGGGCGTTTCACCCGACATCAGCATAAGCGATGCCGGGAATTTCAGCGTTAACGTAACAGACCGCAAAACAATTTCGAAAATTCTCGAAAATCTCGGGTTGGGAGACGGAACACTCAGGCGGCGGGTGAATTTTGCGGTATTCGCCGACGAATGCTGTTTTTCGGCTTTCCTGCGCGGCGCGTTTCTCGCTTGCGGCACCGTAACCGATCCGACTAAAGAATATCACCTTGAATTTTCATCCTCGTCACGCACACTGTGCGAGGATCTCATAAAAATATTTGATGAAACGGATATCGAGCCTAAATGCACCGCAAGAAACGGCTCGTACGTTGTCTATCTCAAAAAAAGCTCCGACATAGAGGATACACTTTCTTTTATGGGTGCAACCGAGAGCAGCATGTCAATAATGGGCGCAAAAATGTACAAGGACGTGCGTAACACCGTAAACAGACGCGTCAATTTTGAAAACGCGAACTTGGCACGGTGTGCAAACGCTGCGGCAAAGCAGTATGAAGCGATATGCTTTATCCGTGACAGCGCGGGTCTTGATTCGCTGCCTGAGGAGCTGCGTTCGACCGCCGAAGCACGGCTGAACGCGCCCGAGCTGTCCTCTGCCGAGATAGCGCGCCTGCTGCCCGAAAAAATATCCGTTTCGGGTATAAATCACCGATTCAGACGCATTACGGACACCGCAGACCGTCTGCGCGAAAACAAGAAAAAATCAAAGGACACGTAATATGTACATTTCAGATAAGCCTTTCTGCGCCGCGCCCGATGCGGCGGGACGCACGGACAAGGAGAATGCCGTTTACGCACTTCTCGAAAATCTCGGCATTCCGTTTTTCGGACTTGACCACGACCGCGCGGACACGATGGAAATTTGCGAACAGATAGAAGAAAGGCTCGGCGCGGAAATATGCAAGAATCTCTTTTTGTGCAACCGTCAACAGACAGACTTTTATCTGCTGCTTATGCCGGGCAAAAAAGTTTTTAAGACAAAATTTTTGTCGGAACAGATAAATTCGTCCCGCCTTTCATTCGGCAGCGGTGAACAGATGGAGTCGCTTCTCGGCGTAACTCCCGGTTCCGCCACGGTTTTCGGACTGATGAACGACAAAGAAAAGCGCGTTCGGCTGCTCATAGACCGCGACCTGCTCAAAAACGAATTTATCGGCTGTCACCCGTGCGTGAACACCGCCGTCGTAAAGCTGCGCACGGCTGACCTTACAGGCACTCTCCTGCCCGCCCTCGGCGTAACGCCGACATACGTGGAGCTGCCGAATATCCTGCCGGAAGAATAACCGCTCGGAACAACAGACAAACGGACTGCCGCTTTCCGTGCGAAAAAGATTAAAAGTAAAGACTGTATTTCATAATGCGTACGAAATACAGTCTTGTTTTTTGTTATAAGTTCGGCAAGGCGGTTTTTTGCCGACCGATTAAGCTGACGGCAAAACCGATCGCCCCGTCGGGAAAGAAGCAAAATTACTTCGTTCCGAAGATTCTGTCGCCGGCATCGCCCAATCCGGGAACGATATAGCCGTGCTCATTGAGACGCTCGTCAAGCGCGGCACAGTAAATGTCAACGTCGGGGTGCTTCTCCGAAAGAGCCTTAAGTCCCTCGGGAGCTGCAATGGTGCACATGAATTTGATGTTCTTGGGTCCTCTCTTTTTTATAAGAGATATGGCGTCAATGGCGGAGCCACCCGTAGCGCACATCGGATCGACAACAATTACGTCTCTTTCCTCGATATCATGAGGAAGTTTGCAGTAATATTCAACAGGCTGAAGTGTCTTGGGGTCTCTGTACAGACCGATATGACCGACACGCGCGGAGGGAATAAGCGTCAGCACGCCGTCAACCATGCCCAAGCCTGCTCTCAAAATAGGAACAATCGCAAGTTTTTTACCGGAAAGCTGTTTGACCTTTGCCTTGGCAACGGGAGTCTCTATCTCAACCTCTTTAAGCTGGAGGTCACGTGTGGCTTCATAGCACATAAGCATTGCTATTTCACCGATAAGTGCTCTGAATTCCTTTGATGCCGTCCCTTTATCGCGAAGAATGGCAAGCTTGTGCTGAATAAGAGGATGATTTGTAATTGTAATGTTTCCCATTTTGATTTTCCTTTCACATGCAATTTTTCTGATTATACACCCGCAAAAAGGTTTTTTCAATAGTAAATATACAATTTGTGAAATTTGTGAGCTTTGGACAAAAACGGACAAAAATCAGCCTCTGTTTTCAAGCTCCGTAAGCTGATCGACGCGTCTTTGATGTCTGCCTCCCTCAAAGGCTGTGTTCAGGAACACATTGACGAGTTCAATTGCCGCACCCTCGCCGATTACACGTGCGCCGAGGCAGAGTACGTTTGCATCATTGTGCATTCTTGTGTACTTTGCGCTGAAATAGTCCGAGCAGCAGGCTGCGCGTATTCCTTTTACCTTGTTCGCCGCGATTGAAATGCCGATACCCGTGCCGCAGCAAAGTATCGCTCTGTCACATTCACCCGAGGTCACCTTAAGACATGTTTTTTCCGCCTGCAGCGGATAATCGCACGACTGCGTGTCATATGCGCCGCAGTCAATGTACTCCGTTCCCTGTCCGTCAAGATATTTTTTTATTGCTTCCTTAAGCGGAAAACCCGCGTGGTCGCTTCCCAATGCAATCATTTTAACTGCTCTCCTTTGATTTTCTTTCGCGTTCCGCCTGAGACAAACGCAAATACACGGGAAAAAGCTCATCGCCGTCAACAGGCTCAACACCGCTATTGTACATCATATTCGCCGCGAACGCAACACCCGAACCGTGCTGAAACGTAAAAAGCTCCGAAAAATATTCCGTTCCGTCGCCGTCGCCGAAATATTTACGGACAGCACCCGTTCCGTCGCCGACAAAAACAATGGGGCGCGGATATGCGGAAAGCTTTTCCTTAAGCTCGTCAAGTTTAAGCGGCTCATCGCCGCAAAGCCTTACCGTTTTTTCGCCGTCAAACGAAAACAGTGCGGTATATACCTGTGAACAGCGGGCATCCATAACGGGACAAATGACGCAGTTTTTGCGTCTTACCGTACAGGCAAGAGCCTCGAGGGTCGAAACACCGTAAACGGGAATGCGCCGTTCAAACGCCATTCCCTTTACCGCAGACACGCCTATTCTTATGCCCGTAAACGAGCCCGGCCCCGCCGCAACCGCAATAATGTCTATATCTCCGAGTGTAAGTCCGCAGTTTTTAAGTGACGAATCCACTGCGGTCATAAGCGTCTGCGAATGCGTCAGTCCGACGTTAAGGTAAACATCCGATATTATTTTACCGTCCCTGAGCACTGCCGCGCCGCACGAAACGGCGGAAGTGTCTATTCCGAGAATTGTCATCAAAAATTCCCTCCCGTAACGGTTATGATTCTGCCGTTTTCTTCTTCGCCGCGTGCAATGTCAATGTACACGGTATTATCGGGCAGATACTCGCGTATGTTTTCGCTCCACTCTATAAAAAGAATGCTCTCGCCGTCAATGTAGTCAAAAAATCCCGTGGAATAAAGGTCGTCAAGTCCCGAAATTCTGTACATGTCAAAATGGTATATGTGCGGCGAGCCGCCGTAGTCGCGCACGAGCGCAAAAGTGGGACTGCATACGAACGAACCGTTGCCGTATGCTTTGAGTGCACCGCGTACAAAAGCTGTTTTCCCCATACCCATACCGCCCGAAAAGGCGACGGCGGTGCCGCGTGTTATATTGCTGCAGATTTCTTCCGCGATACGCATTGTTTCTTCCTCGGACGAAGAAAAATATTTTTTCAAGGCTGCTCCCCCCGAATTCTGTTTAAATAGTCTATTGAAATAGCACGCTCAAAAATATATAATGTAGAAAAACGGCTTTGGAGAAAAAAATGTCGAAATTCATAAATACAATAAAAAACGTGCTGAGAGAAACCGATTTTTTGCTGTTTTTTCTTTGCCTTGCCGCCTCCGGCTACGGCATTTTAATGGTATACAGCGCGACTCTCGCCGAAAAAGACCCCGACGCGTTTATCTCGCGTGACGCTCGGACGATGCTGCTTGCCGTCGCCGTAGGCGCGATAGGCGCACTGATAATTTCATTTATCGACTACAACTTTATATCGAAAATGTTCCCCGCGATCGGTGCGGTGTGCATCGCGCTGCTTTTGCTTACGCTGTTTATCGGTGTCGGTCCCGCAGAGCGTCCCGATGCAAAAACATGGCTGAAGCTCGGCTCTACGGGTCTGTTTTTTCAGCCGTCGGAACTGATGAAAATAGGGTTCATTATAACACTGAGTATGCATATTGAGCTTATAGGCGACAGATTGACGAAATTTACGCATATTCTTCTGCTCGGAGTACATGCGGCGATTCCGATAGGACTTGTCGCACTGTCGGGCGATATGGGCAGCGCGCTTATCTTTATGCTGATTTTTATTGCCGTGGCATTCTGCGCGGGAGTGCCGCTGCGGTACTTCGTGATAGGCGGCGCAGCCGTATGTGCCGCCGCACCCGCCGTGTGGTATTTTGTCTTTGACTCCACGCAGAAAGAACGCATTTTGGGACTTGTCTACCCCGAACGCTATGCCGACATAATGTATCAGCAGGAGCAGGGACTCAAGGCACTGCGCAACGGCGGTCTGACGGGCGAAGGACTTTTTCACGGCACGCTCACCCAACAGGCAAATGCCATTCCCGAAGCGGAAAACGACATGATTTTCACCGCAACGGGCGAGGAGCTGGGGTTTATCGGCTGTGTTTTGGCTCTCGCTCTGCTGCTCGCCGTATCACTTAAAATAATCTCCGTCGGACGTCACTCGAAATTCGGCGCGGCGTCACTGATGTGCTACGGCACTGCGGCAATGATAATGAGTCAAACGGCAATAAACGTCGGCATGTGTCTCAAGGTGCTGCCCGTTATAGGAATAACGCTCCCCTTTTTCAGCGCGGGAGGCTCGTCAAACCTGTGCATATACATAGGAATAGGGCTCATAATGAGCATATACCGCTTTGACCGTGAACGCGAAGCCACCCACGTGCGCATTCATCCCATCATCGGCGCGATGTAGACTGTTATGCCTTTTCGAGATGCGCCGCACCTGCCATGAGCTTTTTTGTGCCGCAGGTGTCAAAGGCAACTTCGAGCAGCATGTCGTTTCCGAGCGGCTGCGTAAGGACAACGAGTCCCTTTCCGAATTTTTTATGTATCACCGTGTCGCCGACGTTAAAATCGGCGGGCGGTGTTTTTTTGCCCGTTTCCGCAGAGGTGAACTTCGGAACTTCGCGCACGGGACGCTTAGAGGATGCGGAATTGCCGTAGGACGTACTGCCGTAGGACGTTTTTCCGAACGGCGAATTTGAATACCCTCTGCTCGGCGCATCGGCATAGCTCTCCGCGCTGTCCGTAAAATAACGGCTGCGGCTTTCTTTGAAGGTTCCGAAGGAGCCGTAATACCCTGCGCCCGCTCCCCTGCCCGCGGGTGTAGTGTTCTCCGTCAATTCCGACGGTATTTCGGAGAGAAATTCGGACGGCGGATTCATGGTCGTTTTGCCGAACTGCATCCTGCTGTAGGCATTGAGCATATAGAGCTTCTTTTTTGCACGGGTTATGCCGACGTAGCACAGGCGGCGTTCCTCCTCGAGGAGTGAGGGTTCATATATCGACTGCTGCGACGGAAATACACCGTTCTCCATTCCGACAAGAAAAACAACGGGAAATTCAAGTCCCTTTGCCGCGTGCAGCGTCATAAGCGTAACGGTATCGGCATCGGCATTGTAGTTGTCGATATCCGAAAGCAGCGCGACCTCCTCCAAAAAACCCTCCAACGTAGCGTTTTCGCCGTTTTCGTTCTCGTATTTTGCAAGCGTGGAATAAAGCTCGTCGAGGTTCGCCATACGCTCCTCGCGCTTTGTCGGTTCCTCCGCTTCAAGTGACTTTATGTAGCCTGACTCATTCATAACGAGCCTGAAAAGCTCCGCGATATCTTTTTTTTCGGCGGCAGCTCTGAACGAATCCGTCATTTCGGCAAACAGCCTGAGCTTTGACGCACTGCGGGAAAGCGCACCGTATTCGTCCGCGTGTTTCATAACGGTAAATATCGGTTCGCCGAGACGGGACGAAATTTCGAACATGTTGTTAACTGTGGTTTCGCCGATTTTTCTCTTCGGCTCGTTTATAATTCTGCGCAAACGCACCCCGTCATTGGGATTTGAAATAACCGAAAGGTACGCAAGCGCATCTTTTATTTCTTTTCGGTCATAAAAGCGGTGTCCGCCTATGATTCTGTAAGGAATGCCCGCACGCACGAGCGCACGCTCTATATTGTTGGACTGCGCATTCATTCTGTAGAGCACGGCGCAGTCGGAGAACGAAAAATCCTTTCCCGACAGTTCCGTCACGGTATCCGCGACAAAAATGCCCTCGTCGGTATCGGTGGGAGAGGTGCGCAGCTCTATTTTCTCGCCGCGCCCGTTTGAAGTCCAAAGATTTTTGCCCTTGCGCTCACGGTTATTTGCGATAACCGCATTTGCCGCGTCGAGAATAGTCTGCGTGGAGCGGTAATTTTCCTCCAGACGGATAACAAGCGCGTTTTCGTTCTGCTCCTCGAAATTGAGAATATTTTCGATATTCGCGCCGCGAAAGCTGTAGATGCTCTGATCGTCGTCGCCAACGACACACAGGTTGTGATGCGCCGCCGCAAGCAGGCTTACAAGGACATACTGCGCGTGGTTTGTGTCCTGATATTCGTCGACCATGATGTATCTGAACCTGTTTTGGCAATAATCGAGAACCTCCGCGTCCTGCCGCAGCAGCCGCACGGTATTCACTATGATATCGTCAAAATCCATCGCATCGGCATCTTTCAGCTGACGCTGATATTCCGCATACACGCGCGCCGTCTCTTTTTTGCGTGCGTCGTACCCTTTTTCCGCGTCGGCACCGAAATCCTCGGGAGAAATAAGCTTGTCCTTTGCCTTTGAAATTTCATTGAGAACGCTCTTGGCGGGCAGATGTTTTTCGTCAATACCGAGCCGATATTCGCAGTCCTTTACGACACGCTTTGAGTCATCGGTATCGTAAATTGTAAAATGCTGCGTATATCCGAGCCTGTCGCCGTATCTGCGAAGAATGCGCACGCATGCGGAATGAAACGTGCTTGCCCATATTTCCCTGCCGTCGTCGCCGAGCATTTTGACAAGCCGCTCCTTAAGCTCGTCGGCGGCTTTGTTCGTAAACGTTATCGCAAGTATCTGCCACGGCTTCGGCGCATCGACCGACAGCATCGGCTTTATGCGTTCGTAAAGGGAGTTGTCCCCCGCAAGATATGCCGAAAGAAGCTTTTCGGGTTCCTTTTCAAAGCCCGTGTATACCTTGTCCGAATTGTATGCGTTGCCGAACTCCATGAGATATGCTATGCGGTTGACTATAACGGTCGTTTTTCCGCTGCCCGCACCTGCAAGAATAAGCAGTGGCCCTTTGACTGCGGTCACTGCTTTGAATTGCATTTCATTGAGTCCGGAAAACCGTTTTCCGATAATTTCTTTTCGTAATTCCGAAAGCTTTACGTTTTCCATATACCCTCTTTTCAGTTATCGGTCTTGACATCTGCGGTAAAATCACCGTCAAAGTCAAAGTCGGGCACAAAGCCGTCTCTCTTTTTCGGCTCAAAGACCGTTTCAGCGTCGGTATCATCCGAAAGCAGCTTTGACAAAACCGCCGCAAATTTTTCGGAACCGACAGGCAGATTGAGTATTTCACTCATTTCATCACCGATGTCGACCGTGTCCGCTGCGAACCTTTCCTCGTCCCCGGTCTTTGCGGGAGCAAGCTCGGCGGGATCAGCTTCTTTTCTTTCGGGAGCAGCTGTTGTCGACGCGCCGTTTTCGGCGGGCGCAGCTTCTTCCTTTTCCGACTGTAAGCCGTCGGTCTGCTCCGCGTCTTCGGCAGCGGTCTCGGCGGCAGTATCTTCGGCAGTATCTTTGGCAGCGGTCTCGACGGCATCTTCGTCGGCATATTCGGCTGCGTTATTTTCGCCGTCGGAGAGCAGCGAATCGAAAGAAGAAAGCTTTTCTTTAATTCCGTCCACCGCTGCGGCAATATTCGCCACGGCTTCGCCGCATGCCGCTATCGAATCGGAAAGCTGCTCGGCAGTTTTTACCGCGTCCGCCGCTTTGACGGATGCCGACTCAAGCATGAGCGCGGAACGCTTTTTCGCGTCGTTTATAAGCGTGTCGGAAAAACGCTTTGCCTCAAACATCGCCGCGCCGAGCTTTTCCTCCGCCTTGCGCGAAATGCTGCAGCCGCCGCACTTTCTCTTTTCGTATTCAAGTTCTTTTTTTGCATTTTCCGCTTCGCCGCTCTTTGCGTCGCACTCCGCCTTCAGACGGCTGTTTTCCTCGGAAAGACGCTTCTTCGCAGCGGAAAGCTCCTCTTTTTCGCGGAGAATACCCTCTATATAAGAGATTACTTCACTCCTGTTAAATCCGTTGACCGACGAACGGAATTTAATTTTATCTGACATAAGCTACCCCTCACAGATTACGAATATTATTCATTTGAATTTTAACACAGCCGACGCATAAATACAAGTATTTTGTAGAAACGGCGCAGATTTTTTCGGCATTTCGACTGCTTGCAGCCGCCTCGGAAAAACAAAGCCGCCGCCCTGTTGAGAGCGGCGGCGAAATGTGCTGTTCAGCCGACGGGAATCAGACCCGCGTTAATATGCTACGCTCCACTTCTGCTCAAAGAGAAGTCCGAGGTCGCAGTTCTCGACCTTGACAACCATCAAAGCCGTTACCTTGTCAAAGTGGAGAATGCAGGGAGAGTTGAAGTTAAAATCGGTGATATGACCGCTTGCCTTGTCAATCTTTGCGGTGACGGTGCAGGTGGCGTACTTCGCGTGAAGTCCCTCGAATTTAATGAGAGAGCCTGCCGCGCCCGTAACGTCCTCGGTACGGAGCAGCGGACCGATAACTCCTGCGGAGCCTTTTCCCGCAACGGAATCTATTTCGTAATTAGAATCGGTACCGGTGGATTTGAGCACAACCTCATAGTACGTGCCCTTGTCGGTGCATGTCGCGGAGGATATCTGACTCGGCGAAATGCTCAGCTTTGTGACACCGACCGGCGGCAGATCGCTTGCGGTTTTGGTAAGCACCTCGCTGTTGGGCTTCATGAACTGGTTCATAAGGCTCTCGCAAAGGCTCTTTATTCTGTCATTATCGCCTATTTTAATTATGTTGTTGTAGTTTGAGGTGTTGTCGTAGGTTCTCGTGACCTTTTTCGCGTCGGTGGCAATCTTATTGTATGCCGTGACATAGTAGTTAATGATTTCCTCTTTCGTTGAGGGGGCGGAGTTTGCCGCAGTGTTCGAGGAGTTTGCGGAAGTCGCGGGTGCTTCGGCAGCTTTTGAGGGTGCCTCCGTCTTGCTTTCGGAGGCGGCGGACTGCGCCTGCGTTGCGGGTGTTTCGCCCGCGCTCTGCGAAGCGGAAGCCTCGGTTGCCGTCTGCGCGGCGGTTACTTCCTGCTGCGCCTGAGTATCGGCTGACGAGTCGGACTGCGACGCGCTGCCGTTATCGGAACTGCCCGAATCGGCGGGGTCATAGAGATGGCTCAATGCCGGAACATTTACGGCGGGGACATCGACCTGTATCGTAACACACGACGACATCGAAAGCAAAGCCGCTGCCGCAGCGATCAGAGCAACTGTTCGTTTAATTTTCATGGTGGATTACCTCCGAATATTCATACATCTTAAATTTTAACGGTTAGGCGGGTGTGTTGTCAATAGTTATTTTGTAAATATTGTATTTTTTACGGTTCTTCGTTGAAAAATGAAAATTTTTTTGTTTTATTTTTGTTTTAAAAGTATTGCGCGCGAACCTTAAATGGTTTATACTGATATACGGATATATCCCAAAGTCTTTTCGCGCCGAATCCGTTCGGAGAGAAGAACCGCGGATATGAGTAAACGGAAAGGACAAAAAGCTATGAAAAAAACTATTAAGCTCCTGCTTACGGCTGCAATATGCGCTATGCTTACGGTCGTTCTCGCTGCCGTGTCTTTTGCGGCGCGTGAACTCGGCGATGTCAGCGGTGACGGCAAGGTCGATGTAAGCGATGCCCGGTTGGTTCTCCGCTTCGCGGTCAATCTTCAGACTCCCGAAAACGATGAAGTAAAGACGGCTGCCGATGTTGACGGCAGCGGCAGCATAACCGTTGCCGACGCGCGTCTGGTTCTCCGCGCGGCTGTGGGACTTCAAACTCTGGAGTGCCTTCACACCTTTGAGTGGAGACAGGTCGATGCCGTTCGCGGTTATTCCGATTGGTCAGACGGCACACATATTCAGACATGCACAAAATGCGGTGCGACCACGGGGGCAGCGGTAGACTGCTCTCTCGGTTACGACCTCACCTACCTTAAGGACAGCAGCGGCAACGACATTCTTCCCACCTGCAAAAGCGGTGCTAACTATTACCAAACCTGCTCCGTCTGCGGCGGCAAAAAGCAAAGCAGCTTTGAAAAGCTCCCGCACAAGTACAACAAGGAAAAAAATATCATCAGCAAAAAAGACGCAACCTGCACCGATGAAGGTTGGGTTACCGTGTACTGCATAAGCTGCAACGACAAAGGAAGAACAAAAACCTTTACGATTCCCGCGCTCGGTCACCAAATTAAGGACGGGGTTCTCAAAGAGGGTGTGGAAATTACATGCGCCCGCTGCAACAAAACATTTGTTGCAAAGGACACCACCGATTATAAAAACAACGAATTCACAAAGATATTCGCGACCGGCTCGTACTATTACAAGGGCAGAACAAACGGTGCCGACGTAGAGCTTGCGATAACTCCGACTACGCTCTACATGAAGATGCCGCTCGATGACGGAATCGAGGTAGGCTACCTTGCGAGCGGCAACAAGAAATACTTTGAGACCGAGTCCGACGGCAAGAGATACTATCTGGATCTTGACGGAATAGCAAACCAAATCGGCGGAGATGATATGGATTTCCCGTCACCTTCGGACGCTGAATTTGACTACAATATAACAATTTCAGACCTTAACAAAGCCACGGAAAAGGCTCAGGTAGTCAAGGGCGGGTATCTGTGCACAAGATACACCTTCAGAGCCGACAACGGCAATGAGCTTCGCGTATACATTGACAGCACAGACGGCATAAAGCTGCGCTGCATTGAAACAAAGGAAGGAGATATCTTAGCACCCATCTACTTCTACTCCATCACATCAAAAATTGATGATTATATGAAAACGGTAAACGGTCAGGGAACGGTTCTTCGCGGCATGACGGGACTCTTTATCTTTGCAAGTAAGAGCGGTCTTTTGGGCTGACAGTAACAACGCTTCGGCGGCGGGCACAAAACGTGCCCGCCGCCTTTCACTAAGAAAAACACGGCTCGTTTGAACCGTGTTTTTTCGTTATTTTTCTCTTTTCTTTTTACTTTTTTACGGACTCGATATACTTTTTGATATTCGCTATACCCGAGAACAGCTCACTCTCGCCGTCCTTCGTCACGACAAGCGTCGGAGCCTGCTTAAGTCCGAGGCGGACGGCTTCGTCCTTATGCTCGGAAACGAACAGCTTCGTGTAAGCGATGCCCTTATTTTCAAGCCACGAAGCGGCAAGCTTGCAGTTCGGGCAGGTTTCGGTAGCGAAGAGAATTACCGTGTTGTCGGGTTCGCACGCAGGAACCTCTTCCATGACCGCGTCCTTTTTTGCGCCGCAGCACTCGGTGCGCTCCGCATGGGTCATACGGCTGTTTTCGATGTCGTACACCTTTCTGTCGCGGAACTCCTGCGCTTTGCCGTCGTTCCAGTTCTGCACGGGGCGGTAGTAACCGGTGATTCTCGAATAAACCTCCGTAGTCTGTCCGCACTCGGGGCAGGTATACTGCTCTCCCGAAAGATAGCCGTGCGTGCGGCAAACCGAATAGGTGGGCGAAAGGGTGTAGTACGGCAGCTTGTAGTTAGCCGCTATCTTACGCACAAGCGCTGCGGCGGAGCGCCAGTCGGGCAGCTTTTCGCCGAGGAACGCATGGAAGACCGTACCCGAGGTGTAGAGCGTCTGCAATTCATCCTGAATGTCGAGAGCGGTAAATATGTCCTCGGTATAGCCGACGGGCAGATGCGACGAGTTGGTATAGTACGGCGTGCCGTTGTCCCCTGCGGCGGTGATGATATCGGGATATCTTGCCTTGTCGTGCTTTGCAAGGCGGTACGTGGTGGACTCAGCCGGGGTGGCTTCGAGGTTATACAGGTCGCCGTATTCCTCCTGATAGTCGGACAGACGCTCACGCATATGGTTGAGCACTTTCTTTGTAAACTCCTGCGTTTCTTTGTGCGTCATGTCTTTTCCGAGCCAGTTTGCATTCAATCCTACCTCGTTCATACCGATAAGTCCGATAGTCGAGAAGTGGTTATCAAACGAGCCGAGATATCTCTTTGTGTAGGGATAAAGTCCCTCCTCAAGCAGCTTTGTTATAACGGTGCGCTTTACCTTAAGCGAACGCGCCGAAATATCCATCATCTTGTCGAGACGCTTGAAAAATTCGTTTTCATCCTTTGCGAGGTAAGCGATACGGGGCATGTTTATCGTAACGACACCGACCGAACCCGTGCTCTCGCCGCTGCCGAAGAAGCCGCCCGATTTTTTGCGCAGCTCTCTCAAGTCAAGACGCAGACGGCAGCACATGCTTCTGACATCCGACGGTTCCATGTCGGAATTTACGTAATTCGAAAAATACGGAGTGCCGTATTTTGACGTCATCTCGAACAGCAGACGGTTGTTTTCCGTTTCGCTCCAGTCGAAGTCCGACGTAATGGAATACGTGGGAATGGGATACTGGAAACCTCTGCCGTTGGCATCGCCCTCTATCATGGTTTCGATAAACGCCTTGTTTATCATATCCATTTCTTTTTTGCAGTCGCCGTAGGTGAAGTCCATCGGCTTGCCGCCCACTATCGCGGGTTTTACGGCAAGGTCAGCGGGAACCGTCCAGTCGAGCGTGATGTTTGAAAACGGAGCCTGAGTGCCCCAGCGCGAGGGAGTGTTGACACCGAAGATAAACGACTCGATGCACTTTTTGACCTCGTTATAAGAAAGATTATCGGTCTTTACGAACGGCGCAAGATACGTGTCAAACGACGAGAACGCCTGTGCGCCCGCCCATTCGTTCTGCATGATTCCGAGGAAATTGACCATTTGGTTGCAGAGTGTGGCAAGGTGCTTTGCGGGAGCGGAGGTTATCTTTCCCGGTACGCCGCCGAGTCCCTCCTCGATAAGCTGACGGAGCGACCAACCCGCGCAGTAACCCGTAAGCATCGACAAATCGTGCAGATGAATGTCCGCATTTTTGTGCGCGTTCGCAATTTCCTCATCGTAAATTTCGCTGAGCCAGTAATTCGCCGTAATCGCGCCGGAGTTCGAAAGAATAAGTCCGCCGACGGAATACGTAACCGTGGAATTTTCTTTGACGCGCCAGTCGGTAACCTTGACGTAGCTGTCGACAAGCTCCTTGTAGTCGAGAATTGTGGAGCGCATCATGCGCATTTTTTCGCGCTGCTTTCTGTAAAGAATGTACGCTTTTGCAATGTCGGCATAACCCGCCTGAACGAGGACGGACTCGACCGAATCCTGAATATCCTCAACATTGATAAAGCCGTCCTTGATTTTAGGCTCAAAATCCGCCGTCACCTTAAGCGCAAGAAAATCAATGACTCCGTCATGATACTGCTTGTTCTGTGCTTCAAAAGCCTGTTTTACGGCATGCGCAATCTTTGATATGTCAAACTCCGCAATTTTGCCGTCTCTTTTTCTGACCTGATAAGACATTTTACCTCCTTCCGGGAAAGATCCCGTTACACTTTTATTTTTTATTTTTTAAACTGTTTATACTCCGCGGCGAACGGACACGCGTAAACCGTCCGCCGTCTCGGTTTTAAACCGGCTGAATGTTATAATACCACACGTCAGAACGTATTTCAAGGATTAGGGACAAGAAAAATGATTTTCGGAATATCTTACAATATTTAGTACATATTTTTGTGCTATATGATATATTCACACAATATATAGTTTGCAAACGGAAACAAAACCGTTATTGAAAACAACATGCCGCAGGTGCAGTCAGCCGAGAAGCGGTCGGCGCATGACTTCACGAAAAAAATCCGCGCCGTGCGTCCGTCGCCGTTTTTTTGCGGCAATCAATTGACTTATACCCGACTATAGGATAAAATAATTATAGAGCAATAAAATCCGCTTCGGCACAACGGGGGACAATATGAAAAAGGAACTTACATTTGACAAAAGCATAAAAATATTTCCGTTCGCACTGTTTGTTGTCGGTGCGCTCCTTGCCGCCGCGCAGCTCATCACACGGCAGAATTTTGTCGCGGTGCTGTCCGTCGGCTACTGCTGCATAATGTCGGCGATAATCGTTTTATCGGTTCTCATAAAGAAAAAAGTATACATGTGGGAGGTGCTCGGCACTGCGGCGGCACAGCTCGGCACGCTGCTTTTTCACATATTCTGCGGAGCGGACGCAGGCTTCGGCGCATTCATAAGCGGCAAAGCGGGATGGTCGAGCGCGGAGCACTCGCTTATGTCGGGCGAAGGCAACTTTTTAACGCGGCTCGCGGGTAATCTGCTGCTTATACTGCCGTCTGCGGCTGCACTGTGGGGACTGTTCTTTCTTGCAAGAAAGACTTTCAAAAAAGATATTGCAAAGCGTCTGTCGTGTCTCGGCGCAGGCGTGCTCCTGACTGCCGCCTCCGTTTTTTACGTCCTGACGATGAACATGCGCATGAAGCCCGTCACCGACCGACTTTGGGAGGGACACGACGACTACCTTAAAAAAATCGACGGCAGCAGCGCGTCCGAAAAGCCGAATGTACTCGTGATACTCACCGACGACCTCGGCTACGGCGACGTATCTCTCAACGGCGCGATATACGACACGCCTAATATCGACTCGATAGGCGAAAACGGATTGAATTTCACCGATTTCTACTCAAGCTACTCGGTCTGCTCCCCTGCCCGCTTCGCCGCGCTCACGGGACGCTACCCCTACAGAGGATATGCCGACAACGTAATCTACCCCACCGTCGACTGCTTCTCACCGTTTGCGCAGACGCGCATTTTCAACAGCGTTGAGATGCTCAACAACACCGACGGCATGCTCGGCGACGAGATAACGCTTGCGGAAGTATTCAAAAGCGCGGGTTATGAAACAGGCTGCTTCGGCAAATGGCATCTCGGCGACTACGGCGAATATCTCCCGACAAATCAGGGCTTCGATTATTTCTACGGCAGCCACCATGTCAACGACATGAAGCCGTTCTACCACGTCCGCGAGGAAAACGGAGAATACACGGTAGCGCACGGCACGGACGAGCTGAAAGACCAGTCGAACGCGACAAAATGGATACATGAGGAAATTTCTGCCTGGATAGCGGACAAAACCGAAAACTCGGATGCGCCGTTTTTCGCATACTACACAACGCCGTGGCCGCACGCGCCCGTCTACGTCGGCGACGAATTTAAGGGAACGAGCGGAATGGGCACGTATGTCGACTGCATAACCGAGTTTGACTATTATCTCGGCGAGCTTTTCAGACAGCTTGAGGACGCAGGAGAGCTTGACAACACAATAATAGTTTTTACGAGCGACAACGGTCCCGCGCTTGAAGGCTCTACGGGCATTTTGCGCGGCGGAAAATATCTTGCATACGAGGGCGGGCAAAAGGTTCCGTTTATGCTCAGGTGGGACAACAACGGCGGCATGTTTGAAAAAGGCGGCACGCGCACACAGTCGGCAACGCTCGTCGACCTGTTCCCCACGCTTATCGAAATGTGCGGCATAACCGACACCGACGGAAACGCCTCGCCGATGCCGACAGACCGTGTTATCGACGGCGTGTCAATGACGGAACTTATCGAAAACAACGGAGTTATCCATAATTCCGACGTGCCGATACTCCACATGAAACGGCGCAAGGTAAAAGCGATACAATACACAGTGCCGACAGCGGAAATAACGGCACTGGAAGAATACAAAAATTACGGCTACGGCGTTTTGAAAGACAACGAATACATAACGTTCAAGTACTTTAACAATATTCAGAATGACAACTCCGCATTCTTTGACAAATTCCGCAAAAACTGGCTTCATATTCTGACCGACGACGCAGGCGAAAACTACAACCGCACGCCCGTATACCCCGAAATCGCGTCCGAAATGAACGAAAAGCTCAACACGATACAATCGGACTTCAAGAAAAACCCGCGCGGGGTGAAAAACTGATGCCGCCGCTGTCAGTCATGATAAAACCCGCCTCGGGTTTGTGCAATCTGCGCTGCAAATACTGCTTTTACGGCGATGTAACGTCCCTGCGCGAGGTGCCGTCGTACGGCATCATGAGCGAACAAACCGCCGAAAATCTTATCGCATCGGCTCTTTCGCTTGCGGACGGAGGAACCGTCGCGTTTGCGTTTCAGGGCGGCGAGCCGCTGCTGGCGGGAAAGAAGCTCTTCGAATTTTTCGTTGACACGGTAAAAAAGCATAACACGAAGAACAGCCGCATTTTTTATTCGGTTCAGACAAACGGCACGCTCATAAACGACGAATGGGCGAGTTTTTTCGCCGAAAACGAATTTCTCGTCGGGTTGAGCCTTGACGGCGACCTTGATTTGAATGATTTCAGAGTCGACGAAAAGGGCGCGAACTCATATTACCGAATCTTGCGCGGCGCGGGACTTCTGCGCAGGCACGGCGCGGAGTTCAATATTTTATCCGTACTTACCGGACGCAGCGCCGATAACTGCGAACGGATATACAGACATCTCAAAAATTCAGGCTTTAAATATATTCAGTTTATACCGTGCCTTCGGCCGTTCGGCTGCAAGGACGAAAACGAGCTTTACATGACAAATGAACAGTATGCCGATTTCCTGATAAGAATTTTCAATCTGTACGTAAAGGATTTTGTCAAAGGTCAGTATGTCAGCATCCGATATTTTGACAATCTCGTGCGCATGCATCTCGGCGAACAACCCGAGCAATGCGGCATGGGCGGTCACTGCACACACCAGTTCGTCGCGGAGGCAAACGGGAATATATACCCCTGCGACTTCTACTGCACCGATGAATATCTGCTCGGGAACATCAACGTTTCGCCGCTTGAAACGCTTGCAAAATCGCCTAAGGCGGAGGATTTTATAAGGAAAAGCCTGAAAATCCCCGACAGGTGCCGCGCATGCAAATTTTTCCCGCTGTGCCGCGCGGGCGGCTGCAAACGAATGCGTGAGGACAGGGATTTTTGCAAGGCGTACAAAAAATTCTTTTCGTCATGCCTGCCGCTTTTCACGCTTTTCGGAAAACGACGCGAAAAATAAGTTGACCCGCAGCATCTCATCACATCGGCGTTTTGCACAGCTTTTTTGCCTGTATTTGTAAAAAACGTCGAAAAAGCTTTTTTATTCACCTACCGCATTTGTGCATTATTCGGTATTGACACCGTTATACCCGTGTGCTATCATATTGCCATAAACTTAAGGAAACGGAGAAACACACGATGAACACATTCGTTGCCGTGACAGGAATAATGTGCATGTGCATGATGACGCGCTCCCGTAACTGCGCTGTCGTCGGTTTTTCCATGTCCGAAAAAGTTTAACCGAAAGACAGATATTGACGCAGCGAACGGGAGACTTGTTTACAACAGGTCTCGTTTTTTTATGCCGAAAAAGTCTTTCACAAAAATGAACGGCAAAATGCCGAAAAAAAGGAGTAATTCTAATGAAAAAGGTACTCGCATCTGTTCTCGTGCTTGCGCTCGCTCTCACTGCGATTTTTGCATTCGCATCGTGCGGCGGCGACACGTCAACAAACACCACGGATTCTCAGAACACTTCCGCAAAAATCGTAATCGCAGTTCCCAACGACACCACGAACGAAGCCAGAGCTCTTATGCTGCTTGACTCCATCGGTATTATCAAGCTCAAAGAGGGCGCAGGCATCACCGCAACGATTCTCGACATCGAGGAAAATCCCCACAATATCGAATTTAAAGAAGCTGAAGCGGCACAGCTGCCCAACCTTCTTCAGGACGTTGACTACGCCGTAATCAACTCCAACTACGCTATCGACGCGGGCATCGACCCCAAGACGAGCGCACTTAAGCAGGAGGGCTCCGCTTCGGCATATGCAAACATCCTCGCAGTAAAAGAGGGCAACGAAAAAACCGCAAAGACGCTTGCGCTCAAAGCAGCACTCGAAAGCAAGGAGGTTGCCGATTACATCACGAGCAAATACAACGGCTCGGTTGTAAGCGTTGTCGAAAACACCACCGACGGCTATGACTCCTCCGTTGACTATGATTCACTCAAGGGTCAGACCATAACCGTTGCGGCTTCTCCCGCACCTCATGCGGAAATTCTCAAAATCGCAAAGACTATCCTTGAAAAGAAAGGCATCACTCTCGACATCAAAGAGTACACCGACTACATCATCCCCAACAAGGTAGTCGACAGCGGCGAAGTTGACGCAAACTACTTCCAGCACGCTCCCTATCTTGACAACTTCAACGAGGAAAACGGCACTCACATCGTATCCGTCAGCGCAATTCACGTTGAACCGATGGGCATCTACGGCGGCAAGCAGACAACTCTTGACGCTCTTACAAAGTAAAATAAGTCTCAGTCGGAGCCGCCGCGCATTCGTGACGGCTCCGCAGAGCTTTTTCAGCACTTAATATTCGGCAGCACGCGCCGTCGGATATTAAATGCTGAACGCTGCAAAAAGATGAAATGAGGGTATAAAATGATTGAAATAAAGGGACTTTCAAAAACCTTTACAACAGCCGACGGTACGGTAGAAGCGTTGAAAAACGTCAATCTCACCGTGAACGACGGCGAAATATACGGCATCATCGGCATGTCGGGAGCGGGCAAGAGCACGCTTGTAAGATGTATAAACATGCTCGAACGCCCCACCGAGGGTCAGGTGTTCATCGACGGCACCGACATGGGTGCGCTTTCCGCGAAGCAGCTGCGTGAAGCACGGCGCGGGATAACGATGATATTTCAGGGCTTTAACCTGCTGATGCAGCGCACATGCCTTAAAAACATATGTTTTCCTCTGGAGCTTGCGGGAATGAAAAAAGCGGACGCGGAAAAACGTGCGCGTGAGCTTCTCGAAACCGTCGGACTTCCCGACAAAGCGGGAGCGTATCCCGTGCAGCTTTCGGGAGGTCAGCAGCAGAGGATCGCAATAGCAAGAGCACTTGCGACGAACCCGAAAGTGCTGCTGTGCGACGAAGCGACAAGTGCACTTGACCCGAAAACAACGCATTCGATATTGCAGCTCGTGAAAGAAATTAACATAAAACTCGGAATCACTGTTATAGTGATAACGCACCAGATGAGTGTCGTTGAGGAAATATGCAGCAAGGTCGCGATACTCGACGACGGCAGGGTCGTGGAAGAAGGCAACGTAAAGGATATTTTCTCCGCGCCGAAATCGGACGCGGCAAAGCGTCTCGTTTTCCCGGAGGGGTACGACGCGCCTGTGGTGGACAGCTTTTCGGACGAAAACCGCATAAGAGTCGTGTATAACGGCGCGGACGCGGCGGGCACGCCGATGATAGCGAAAATGGCACTCGACATCGGAGTGTGCGCGAACATTATGGCGGCATCCACAAAAACAATCGGCGGCATGGCATACGGCAACATACTTTTGGGCATTCCCGGCGGCAGGGCGGAAGTGGAAAAAGCAGTCGCCTATCTTAAAAGTGTGCCCGATATAGTGATTGAGGAGGTAAAGGACAATGATTGAGAGTTTTTTTTCCGCAGAGGCTTGGCAGACCGCATGGGAAATAGTAAAAAGTGAATTTTTGAAAGGCTTGTGGGAAACCTTTTACGTAACGGTTGTTTCCACTCTGTTTTCACTCGTCATCGGACTCCCCCTCGGCGTGCTTCTCGTCGCAGGCGACAAGGGCGGAGTGCTGCACATGCCCTCGTGGGTGCTTCACACGCTCAATGTGTTGATAAATTTGCTGCGTTCCGTTCCTTTTTTGCTTCTTATGATAATGGCTTTCCCGCTTGCGCGCCTTATTGTGGGCACGGCGGTAGGAACGACCGCGTCAATAGTTCCGCTTGTTATAGCCGCGTTTCCGTTTGTGGCGCGTCTTGTCGAAACAAGCCTGAGAGAAGTTAACCCGAACATAATCGAAGCGGCGCAGAGCATGGGCGCGTCTCCGTTTGAGATAATCACAAAGGTGATGATTCCCGAAAGCGTCCCGTCACTCATTTCAAACATCACGATAGCGGTCACGACAATCCTCGGCTACTCCGCAATGAGCGGCATCATCGGCGGCGGCGGACTCGGCAAAATAGCAATAAACTACGGCTACTACAGATACAAATATGTCGTAATGCTGCTTGCGGTTGTGATTCTCGTGATTATGGTGCAGATTTTCCAGAGCATAGGCACTCACCTTGCAGTAAAACTTGACAAACGTCTGAAGAACAAGTAAACAATTGCTATGAACATTCAAGGTTTACAAAAATTAACGCTGCTCGATTTTCCGCAGCACACGGCATGCACCGTTTTTACGGGCGGGTGTAATCTTCGCTGCCCGTTTTGCCACAACGTGCCGCTCGTGCTCGACCCGACAGGCGGCGAAGCAATAACCGTCGCAGATTTCTTCGCTTTTCTCGAAACGCGCAGAGGACTGCTCGACGGCGTTGCCGTAACGGGCGGTGAACCGCTCCTGCAGCCCGACATTGCCGACTTCCTGCGCGGAATAAAGCAGCGCGGCTTTGCAGTAAAGCTCGACACAAACGGCGCGTTTCCCGAAAAGCTGAAAAGCTTAATCGATGCGAGTCTTGTCGATTATATTGCAATGGACGTTAAGAACAGTCCCGAAAAATACGCGCTGACGAGCGGCGTTGACGGACTGAACTACGCTCCGTTCAAAGAAAGCATTGAAATTATCAAAACATGCGGCGTTGACTATGAATTTCGCACGACCGTGGTCGATGAATTTCACACGGCAGATGATATTGCGTCAATCGGCGACGAGATAAAAGGCGCGAAAAGATATTTTTTGCAGGCGTTCAAAGACTCCGGCATTCTCGACGAGCTGTCCTCGCACGCTGCCGACGAAAAGAAAATGAACGCAATGCTCGAAGCGGTAAAGCCGAAAGTCATGTATGCCGCTCTGCGCGGAATGTAGCCGTTAACCGACGGATAAACGTCAGCCGAACCGATGTTGCCCGTCGGCAATCCATCCTCGGCATGTTCGGCATTTTTTGCCCTCTGCGCCCTCCGCACCCCTTTGCATTTTGACATGCAGATAAATATAAACCTCCCGATTCGCACTGCCGATAATGCAGCGAAAAGGGAGGTTTTTTGATGCCGAGTGCCGACACGGCTTTTTTATATTTTGCGTCCGGCGCATCGCCCCCGCCACCTTTTACGGTGACGGGGGCGATTTTAGCTTGCGGGACTATGTCAAGGAGTTATCTCTTGAACATATTCTTGAAGAATGCGAGTATCTTCGCGAAGAAGTCCTTAAGCGCCTTAAAGAACTTAACGAATCCGTTGGGAACTATCTCATCGTCATCAACGATATCGGGCGTGTACTTGTTGAGAAGATCGCCGAACGATTTTTCCAACTGACGCATGAACGCGAGATCACTCGTTGAGAAGAGCTGATTGAGGAATGAGTAGTTTCCGTTGAAGTTTGCGAGCCAGTTCTTTGTCTCGTGTGCCGCAATGTTCGCAGCGTAGAAGATGTAATAGACAGTGTACATTACCTTATCCATTCCGTCTTCCGTGCCTACCATCTGGCTGAAGTTGTCGAGCAGCGAGGTAAGGAACTTGTAGCCGTTTTCGTTGAGTTTCGGCTTGAGCATTGCTTTGATAGCCTCAACATTCTTCGGATCGGAGATGAAGCGAAGTACAAGACGGAGAACGATGGTAGCCATGTCGACTCTGTCGGAAGAACCGTCAGCATAGTGCATGGTATATGCCATTTTACCGTCATAAACCAACTGTCCGCTCTTTGAGTCGGGCATTGAATCAAGCGTACCGACTGTAAGCTCTCTGATAGCTTCCGTTGCGACCGTGGTAAGGCTGAAGCCGTATTTAGTGTCGAGGTTCTTAAGTGCCTTGTCGAGAAGTCCTTCAATATCGACGGTGAAGTCGAAGCCGAACAGTTTGGCGAGGTCGAGATCCTTGTCTACTGCAGGCTCAACCGTTTCGAGAACCTTAGCCACTGCGTTAAGAGTATTTCTGACAACTACGTCCAAACCGCCGATGTTAAGGAAGTATACAACAGACGGAAGGATATCAAGAATCTGATTTACGGGATCCTTAAAGATAGCGTCAACCTTTGTAAGAAGCGGGTCAAGGATATTTCTGAGGAGATTATCCGAATCAACTTCCGCTGCCGCCTTGTAGTCCTCTATCGAGAGGATGCCGTCGCAGTGGAGAGCCTCGAGAATCGGGATAATACCGTAAGCGTAACCCTCAGCCGACTCGATTACAATGTAGTCGTTGCCGTCCTGCGTGTTGAAGAACGCGAGGTCCTTATCGCAGAGAAGCCACTGAAGAATGGGCATTGCGGGATGAAGCATTCTCACGATTTCGTTGACGAATGCATTCTTGTCGCCTGTCTTTATTTCGTTAACGGTGTAGTCGTTCCAGTAGTTGAGGTCAACGCCTATCGAATTGTTAACGATATTTGCAAGGTGGTTGAACAGTTCATCACCGATAGCATCCTTGAGCTTGGGTACAAGTCCCTGAATGAGTCCGAGGAGCTTGTTAAGCGTATCTGTCGTGTAGATGGAATCACCTACGAGCGACTTGATAAGATCCTCAAGGTTCTTGACGTTAACACCCTTTATCTCGACTCCGAGCAGAGTAATCATCGTGTCGATGAAGCTCGGGAAATACTTAGTGATGTATTCGCCCATTTCTCTGGTGTAGTATTTGCCGTAAATAGCTTTCCAAATACTGTCCATGATTATCGGCGAAATAGGCTTACCTGTATCGGCGAATCTGTTGATAAGGTCATACTCACCTGCCGCCCAGTCGAAGTACTTCATCGGAACCTGAACCTCTGTGCCCTTGCCGGAGATGAACGCCATAACGGTGTTGTAAATGGTTTCCGCCTTGTCGTTGTTGCCGAGGAGCTTAATGATAGCGTCCTTGTTGCCGTCGTAGGTAGCAACGTCGAGAAGGAGCGTTACAAGAACGGTCACGAACTTAAAGCGTGCTTCGTCTTCGGAGTAAACCATTCTGAAGCCCTTAACATCGCCGTAAGACGTATAAGTCTCAAGCTGTCCGAAGTAGAACTTCGCGAGATATTCGCCTATCGGGGACTGAGCGTCGATGCCGGTCTTATTACGGAGAATATCGAAGATGCCTTCGAAGTCGAGGTTGGAGATATCGAACTTAACGAGACTTGAGAAGTTGAGATCTTCCTTGCCGATATTCGAGCCTACTTCCTTAAGCAGTACGTCGATGGGAGCTACAAGGTTCATTGCAGACACGCTTACGCCGTTTGCATTGATGAAGTAGATAAGCTCGGGAAGAAGTGCAAGTGCTTCGTTTATCGGATCTGCGAGAACTTCGTCGATTCTGTCGCAAACGTTCGTGAGAAGTTCAACAAGAATACGAGAGGTAATCGTCGTACCTGCCGCGGGAGCGGGAACGGTGATGTGAGTATCAACACCGATGGCTTCAAGGATAGGTGCAAGACCGTACTTGTAGCCTTCGCCGCCGTTGAGAACTATCTTCGCCTGTGCGCCTGTTTCAAGGTCGGTGAAGAAAGTCATCTGCTGATCGAACAGGAGCCAATCGAGGACATTGCCGATGTTCGAAAGTCTGTTTGCAAGAGCCGCAACGAATGTTGTCTTGTCGGTCACGCCGCTTACGGGAGCGGTGAGAGCATCGAGATCCGCATCGAGAACAACGCCTATCGTATCGACAAGGCTGTCGTCGAGCTTCTGAAGCAGGCTGTCGATCTTTGCAAGTATCTTGTTTGCAACATCGTCGGAATAGATGTTGAGGTTATTGTTGATGAAGTCTGTAAGACTGTCGGAACCGTCAACGAACTTGGCTATAACAAGGTCGACTATCGAGACGATGTTATCGTCAATGTACTTCGCGGTATCCTCGTTCCAGTTGTTATCGTACTTAAGATAATTCGTAGTACGTTCGGGCTGAGTCGAGGGAAGAAGGTTCGAAGCGGGATCGAGAATAACTTTCCTTATCGCGTCTTCGCGCTCTTCGTCGGTTGCATACTCGTTGAAGTATACCCAGTCGATATTCTTGATAGCTTTTTCGAGAGCGACACCGTTTGAAAGGAGAGCCTTAAGGTTTACGAAGTTTTCAACCGTGAAGCCGTCTATAAGACCTGCGATGATGTCGGTTATCGGCTGTTCGTTGTCATCGTAGAACAGAACTTCGAGGACAATGCTCAGGAGCGTTGTTATCATGTCGCCGCGTCCTTCGCCCGCCTTTGTTACCATCTGCCAGCCGTTGATGCCGGAGTAGGTGTAGGACTTAACTTCGCCGCAGTAGAACTTTTCAAGGATGTTGCCGTCTGCGGATGTATCGGGAGTAAACGTTACGCTGCCGTTTTCATCGACATTGTAGATACCCTTGAATACGTCGTAGATCTTGATGCCCTTGGTGATGTTCTTGTTCTCGAGGAACTTGACTATGCCTTCGAGGTCGAGGTTCTTAACGTTAAGACCGAGCTTTGTTTCAACATATTCTTCGACAGATGTTCCGCCGAGGCTGATAATGTTGTTTTCAACAAGCACGTTAACCGCGTTGAGAACGCCGCCGAGGAGATTGTATGCTGCGGTGGAAACACCGTTTGCATTGATGAAGTAGAGAAGTCCGGGAAGAAGATCGAGTGCTTCGTCAACGGGATTTGCGAGTATCTCGTCGACTCTTGCGAGTACGGACTTGATAACCGCGTTGAAGAATGTCATCTCAACGCCGTCGACCTCGACCGTAGACTTGCAGGTGTAATCATTCTTGTAGGCGGGAAGATCAACGCCGAGAGCGATGAAGAGAGGAGCAAGGCCGTAGAGGTAGCCGTCTGCGCCCGCGATGTTAATGAGCGTTTCACCTGTTTTGTCTTTTACGAAGAACTCAAAGGATTTGCCGAACAGGAGCCAGTCAAGAAGGCTGTATATCGGCTCTGCGATCTGCGTGATGCCCGCCGCAAAGGTGGTCGAATCAACGACGTCGCCTTCTTCAAACTTCATGCCGTCCCACACCGTGAGGTCGCAGTTAACAGCAAGACCGAGAAGCTTAAGCACCTTTGTATCGGCAATGTCATAAACCTTCTTGACAGCGTCGAGAAGCTTGTTGAGATACTCAGCCTTGTAAAGCGTGAACTTGCCGTTTACGAGGTCCGCAAGCGAGTCGCCGTTGCCGGTCATCTTAATGACGGCATTTATAACCGTACCGAGGTTATCGTAAAGGTAATCAGCCGTGTTCTGCGTCCAATCCGTGCAGTAGGTGAGGTAGTTGTTGAACGGAGTTGCGGGAAGAACTATTGCGTCATATTCGGCTTCGGGTGCTACATCGTCACTGTCTTCGTTCATGTAGTTCCAGTGGTAATTACCGGGGACAGGTTCAGTGCCGAGTTTGCCGAGCATATCGACAATAGCTGCAACAGTGTTCTTCTTGGGTGTGCCGTCATCGTTCTTGCCGCTGATGAGAATGTCGATTGCCTTCGCGTTGTCCGCGCCGGTTTCTTCATTCCTGTAGAGTGCAGCTTCGATGAGGTAATTGAAGACTACGGTGATGAGGTCGGATCTGTCTTTGTTCTTATCGGACGAGTACTTCATTCTGAATGCTGCGGAGCCGTTTGCCGACTTGAAGTAGGTTATCTGACCGAGATAGAAGTTTTCAATGCCGTTATCTCTTACAAACGTTTCAAGATCCAGTCCCGTAGCAGCTTCGACGACCTTGATGATTTCTATGAGGTCAAGCTTCTTAATGTTGATTTCGGTACCCTTGATACCGTTGTCCGAAAGGAGCTTGTTGATAAGACCGTTAATGTCTATCGTCGTATCGTTTACGCCGTCGCCGTCAAGGTCGAGCTTAAGACCGAGCTTTTCAACAAGATTTTCTTTATTAAACCTGTCGACAAGTCCGACAGCCGCGCCGAGAAGGTTATTGACAGCGCTTGCAAGGCCGTTGGCGTTGATGAAGTAGAGAATGTTAGGAATAAGTGCGAGAGCTTCGTTTACGGGGTCAACGAGAATCTCTTCGATTCTGTTGACAAGAGCGGTAACAAGACCGTTTACGGTATTTTCGGTGTTCGACTCCGCCGAAACATCGGGAAGTCCAACGCCGAGAGCCTCAAGGAGAGGTACAAGACCGTAAGCATAACCGCTGTAGCCTTTAACGGTCAGGAGATCCTGAATATCACCCGAATAGCTTGTGCTGAAGAATTTGTAGCTGTCACCGAACAGGAGCCAATCGAGAATGCCCGAGAGAGGCTTGACGATTTCGCAGATGCCTTCGATGAAGCCAACCTTTCCTACTCTGCCCGTGCCGAAGTCCATGGTCTTATACGCGCCGAGGTCAACATCGAGAAGTATGCCGAGCGTATCGGTAAGCGACTCGTCTATCTTGGAAACAAGTCCCGAGATGCCGTTTGCAAGCTTATTGAGAACCTCTGCGGTATAGAGATCCGTTTCGGGATCGAACATATCCTTTACTATCTGAGCAACCGTGGTGTCGCCCTTGCCCGCGATGTCGAGAATTGTTGCAATGACATCGTCAAGGTTTTGATCCAGATAATCCGCAAGATCTGTTGTCCACTTTGTTGCATATTTAAGATAGTTGATGGTGGGAGTAAATTTCTTAAGGTCGGTGTCGGGAGTAATCGCATCGACGGTTACAGACGAATCAAAGTAGAACCAGTTGATATCAACATCGATATCATATACATAGCCGGAGAGGAGATTCAGAATAGACTGAACGGTGCCTTCGCCGAGCTTTGCCATTTCTTCGATCTTCTTCTGATTCTGCTCAATGTAAAGCCTGTCGATAACATAGCTCAAAACGATGGTTATCATGTCGGCTCTGTCGCGGAGATCGTCTGTTCCGTCGCCCGTCTTACCGAAGCGCATCTTGTAGGCATCGTTCTCGGAGGCGGATTCATACCCATAAACCTCGCCGATAGCGAAGGTCTTAAGAGAATTGATACGTCCCGTAAGATCAAAGCCTGTAAGCTTTTCAACGACATTGACTATCCATTCGAGGTTGACACCCGCAAGAGTGAACGTAAGCTCGCTGCTTACCTTCTCTTTGATGATGCCGTCGACAAGGTCATTGACAAAGTCTTCGCTGTTGGTGAATGTCGTTGTCAGATTGTCAAGGAGACCCGACTTAGCCACGGTGTCGAAGATGTTCATCACGGAAGCGGCAAGGTTATAAACCGTTGCGCCGAGACCGTTTGCATTTATGAAGTAGATGATTTCGGGGATAAGCGCAAGAATTTCGTTTATCGGATCCGCAAGAATTTCTCTTACTCTTGCAACGACCTGCGTAAGAACATCCTTAAGGAGCGCGTCGGCATCGGTGTAGTCGGACTTAAGATTCTTAACGCCGAGAGCTTCAAGAAGATAGGTAAGTCCGTACTTGTAGCCTTCCTTGCCGGGTATCTTGATAATCGTATCGCCGGTGTCATTCGTCACGAAGAACCGATAGCTGTCACCGAGAAGAAGCCAGTTGAGAACCTTTTGGAGAGGAGTGAGTATCTTGCAGAGGCCTGCGATGAAGTCATCGGAGTTCTCTATCGCGAAGATTGCCCTTCCGTTGTCGTCAATGTACCTGAGTCCCGAGCTGTCGTCGGTGAGATATTCCGCAGCCGAATCGTATTCCGCGAAGGAATAGTTGCCGTTCCACTGCGCAAGCTCGCCGCCGAGCACAAGACCCGCCACCTCGGCGAGGTGCTGACCGACAACCGCGTTTTCGCCGTAGAACAAGCCCGAAACGGTATTGAGCAGCTTGTTGAGCGTATCCGCGTTGAACAGAAGCTTGTCGAGGTCGACCTTCTGAGCGATGAAATCTTCAACGGTGAAGTCCTTGCCGAGCAGCTTGAGAACGCTGTTTACAATAGCCGTAAGACTGTCGTCGAGATATACCGCCTTGTCGTATGTCCAGTCGTTTGAGTAATTGAGGTATACGAACTTGGTTGCGGGGATTGTAATCCCGTTATTCAGTGTAACTTCTTTGTCGAAATAGTTCCAATCAAGCGTCTTGTACTCGAAGGTGTCATCATCTGTGATTTCGCTGTTTGTGAGCAGGGCGACTATTATCTGAACGGTGTTCTTCAGAGGTTCACCCGTCTCCTGATCCTTACCGTTGATAAGGATATCGACAGCCTTCGCATTATCGACGTTCTTCGCGTCGTCTTTGTAGGAAAGTATCTCAACAGCAAGGTTTACTATGAAGGTAAGCATATCCTCGGGGCCTTCTTCCTCGGAGTAAACCATCTTGAAGCTTGCGTCATGCGGATTAGCGGACTTATAGTATTTTATCTTGCCGAAGTAGAACTTATCTATCTTCGTTTCGGTGAAGATGTCGGTAATTTCAATGCCCGTTGCTTCTTCGACAAGACCCGCTATCGAAAGGAGATCGAGCTTGGAGAGGTCGAGATTGACGTTGGCATCCTCAAGCACCTTGTTGATGAGCGTCTGGAGGTTGATGGCATTGTCGCCGAGAGCGGGATTGATCTTTTCGAGGAGAGCAACCACGCCTGCGAGCATGTTGTTGATGCAGGTGGCAAGACCGTTTGCATTGATGAAGTAGAGAAGCTCGGGGATAAGTGCGAGAGCCTCGTCCACGGGGTTGGCGAGAATGCCTTCAAGTCTTGCAAGGGTGTTGTTTATGAGAACATACAGAACGTCCTCCGTTGTCTGACCTTCTTTGTACTCGGGAAGAATTACGCCGAGAGCCTCGAGGAGAGGTACAAGACCGTTGAGGTAGCCGTTCGAGCCGCGAAGCGAGATGAGAGCCTCAATGTTATCGGTATCGTAATCCTTCTTGTCGAAGTATTCGATGTCGTTGCCGAACAGAAGCCAGTCGAGTATGGGGGAGAGCGGCTGAATTATAGAGCAAAGACCCTTGACGAACGACAGTCTGTCGGTAATCTCTTCATCCGTAAATTCCTCCATGCTCTTTATCGACGTAAGGTCGATGTCAACAACAATTTTAAGTACCTCAAGGAGCTTTTCGTCTATCTTGCCGAGCGTGGGTTTAACAAGATTGAGAATCTTATTAAGGTTTTCGGCAGTATAGAGCGTCTTTTCGAGATTTGCGCTTCCGAAGAGGAGTGAGCCGAGATCCGAGGAACCCTGATTTACCAGACCGAGAATTTCTTTAACGATTTCGTTGCGGTGCTGATAGATGTAGTCCGCCGTCTCCTGCGTCCAGTCGGTTGCGTACTTAAGGTAATTCATCGTCGTCTTTTTGGGAATTGCCGCCGGTGAATTTTCGTCCAGCTTTGTCGGGTTCTCCTTCGGGACGAGCTTGCCTGTTTCGGAATCGATTTCGTATCTGGTCAGACTTTCGTCGAAATAGAACCAGTCGTAGGGCAGCGTGTTGACTTCGAAGCCTTCCTTGAGGAACTCGACTATGCCTTCGATAACCTCAACGCTGATATCGATGTTTGCAAGGCTGACTATAGTCGCGGCGTTCTGTTTGTACATGAGTACGTCCACGACCACCGAAAGGAGAATCGTAATGAAGTCCTGAAGCTGACCGTTGCCGCCGTTATCCAAATCGTTCTCGCTGAACACGAGTCTGTAAGCTATTTTGCCGCTTGCGGAGCGGTAGCTCTGAAGGTCGCCCATGTAGAAATACTTAAGGTCAGAGCCTATTGCGTCGTTAATCGAAAGACCCGTGAGCTTTTCGACGATTTCAAAGAGATACCGAAGGTTAATGGCGTCAATATCAAATGTAATGTCGCTGTTATTGAGTGCCTTACGGAGAATATCGGTGACAAGGTCATTGATGTTGAGGTTCTTGCCGGTAAGGTTCTTGACAGCGTCCGAACCGATAAGGTCGAGAACTCCGCCGAGGAGGTTGTTAACAACAACGCTCAAGCCGTTTGCGTTTATGAAGTAGATAAGCTCGGGAATCATGCCGGCTATTTCATAGACGGGGTCGGCTGCTATTTCATCGACTCTGTTGCAGAGCGAGGTAAGGATGTCGTTGACAAGCTCCTTCGTCTTATAAGCCGTAACGTATGTGCCGTCCGCCTGCTCGGCGCTGTACTCATACCAGCTTGCAGCCCTGGGAAGTGTGCAGCCGAGAGCCTCAAGGAGATAGCTCAACGCTTCGCCGTAGCCGTTCGCGCCCCTAAGTGTGATAAGCGTGGGGTGAATCTCGTTTCCGAATTGGTCAAGACCTTCGCTCTTCTGAGCGTTGAAGAAGGTGTAGTCCGAACCGAGAAGCAGCCATTCGAGGAGTCTGTATGCAGGCTTAACGATGAGGTTTATGCCGCTGATGAAGTCCGCTCTTTCATTTTCGCCGCTTCTGACGGCATAAACGGTACCCGTATTTGTCTTGTATACGGTGTTGCCGTCTTCGTCGACAACGGGGTCGCCGTTCTCGTCGGTCTCAGGCACGTTTGTGCTGATTTTGCCCTCTTTCGAGTAAAGTCCGGTCGCGTCGTCCAGGGTAAAGCCGTCGACGGAGTCTACCTCTTCGAACGAATAGGTGTAGTTCCACGACGTGATGTCCGCGCCGAGGAGTGCGCCCGCAAATTCGACAAGCGCGTGGGGGATTACGGCATTTGCGCCGTAAAGGTTATCCGCAAGCAGTCTGAGAATCTTGTTGAGGTTGTCTGCGGAATAGAAGGTGTCGAGCTTAAGCAGGTCGTTCACGACTGCGGAAACGTCCGTCGCGTCGGCATACTTGCTGTTTGCCATTTTGAGGACTGCAAGCGCGAGGTCATTAAGGCTATCCTCGACCGACTTTGCCTTGTCCTTTGTCCAGTCGGTGGTGTAGTTGAGGTAGAGGAACTTGTATGCGGGGATGGTAACGGTCTGACCGGGGGTATTGCCGCCCTCCTGCTCCGCGATAACTATTTCCTTGTCGAAATAGTGCCAGCTCATCTCCTTATCGCTAACCTCGGAGGGATATTTGAGAGCGTGGATTATTTCGCTTACGATGCCCTTGTTTTCTTCGTCCTCCTTGGTGATGAGCTTGTCGATGGCGGCGGGGTTGTCGTATGTGACATCGCCGTCGGTACCCTCGTCTTCAAGTATTTCAATGAGAAGCGCGAGGACTATCGTCACCATGTCATGCTTTTCTTCCGTATCGGAATACTGCATCGTGAAGGACTGTCTGCCGCTGCCCGAGGTAAATGCGACGAGCTTGCCGACATAGAGGCTCTTCATGAATTTAACAAGGTCGGAGTGGAAGTGAATGCCCGTGAGCTTTTCGATAAGAGCGATAACCGTATCGAAGTCAAGCACAAGCTTGCCTTTAAGCTCGTCGTCCAGCGTGCCCGTGATGTCGGTTACATTCGAGCCTACCTTTTCATTGATTATCTTCGCTATGGACGCAAGGCTTATCTGACTGTCCGCGCCCAGACGCGTGTTGATGATATCGATAACGTTGCCGACGGAATCGAATACGTTCTCAACGATTGTGGTAAAGCCGTTTGCGTTTACGAAGTAGATTATGCCGGGAAGGCGTTCAACGAGCCAGTCGACGGGATTGGCGGTAACGTCTTCAATGATTTTAGCGAGCATATCGACAAAATCGTAGGTAAAGTCGGTGCCCTCTTTGAGCTTAAAGCCCATTATAATGTCGCCGGATGCATCCGTAACGGCTTCTTCGTAATTAGCCGTGGTGACATTGTGCTTTGAGCCGTCCTTGAATTCGAAGTTTTCAAGGTCGGTGTAGCCGAGAGCCTCGAGCACGGGGATAAATGCCTTCGTATAAAGACCGATGCCGTCGAGAACAACAGCGTCGTCGCCGTAGTTATCCTTATTGACACCCTTGCCGTAGGTGTAGAACAGCTTGATATCCTGATCGAGCAGCACCCACGCAAAGACCTTGGAGGCGGGAGCGAGAAGCTCCTTCAGTGCCGCAATAAACTCATCGGTGGTGTTTACATATTCGGGCGCTGCTTCATCCGCCCACCAGGCATGGTCGGCTTTGGGAGCGTAAGTGTTGTTCTCGCCGATTTCAAGGTACGCATCGCACCATGCGTTGACATTTGTATCGAGCAGTTTGTCGATAAGCTCGACAGCCGACACGGGCAGAGCGTTGTACAGCTTGCACATGAGGTCTGCAAGGCTCTTAAGGGTCTTGCCGTTGAATACCTTGCTTTCGAGGAGATCGGTCAAGAAGTCCTTAAGGCTTGACGCTTTGCTGCCGTCGGACTTTGTGAGGAGCGATGCAACGAAGTCGAGAACACCCGCAAAGCTGTCAACGGTGGTCTTTGCCGTATCCTCCGTCCAGTCGGTGAAGTACTGAAGATTGTAGATAGAATGGTATGCGCTCATATCTTCGCCGCTGAAGGGCAGAAGTGCCGCATAGTCCTTGCTGTCGGCGTCGATGTCGACCCACGCATAGGTGGTGCCGTCGGCGCGCTTAATTTCCTTGCCCTCAAGGATATAGTCCCAGTTGGGCTGTACGCCGAGGTCGAACGGCTTGTCGGTGAAGACCGCCTGAACGGTTTCGAGAAGTCCCGCAGCGGTGATTTCAACGCCCTCGCGGTCGGTTCTCTCCTTGGCGAAGCCGAAGAGCTTATCGAAGCCCTTAGCGTTGTCGCCCCAGCGGAGCACGTCGAGAAGAACCGAGACGGCAACGGTGAGAATGTCCGCGCCGGAGTAGTTAACGGTGTAGTCCGTCACTCCCCTCTTGGATTCAAAGGACACGATACCGTATTTTTCGTTCTCATCCGTGTAGCTGATGCACATGCCTTCGAACGCATATGCGAGCGGGGTAAGGTCTATGCCGAACATGAGTCTTACTGCCTTAAAGATAGAGGTAAGGCTGAGGTCTTCGATGGAGAGAGTGTAGATAGCGTCAACCATTTCCTTGTCGGCGGCTATCTGAGCGGCGGTGTATTCCTTTTCGAGCTTGTTCTTGCTGAGGAGATTCATAACAAGCTGAACGACCGCGCCAACTTTGTATTCCGCTGCGTTCTTGTCGTAGGCAAGGCCGAGATAGTCGCAAAGGAACTGATGAAGGAATCCGTCAAGATCCACGTCGGCTATCGGGCGAACCGTGTCAATAAGAACCCAAAGCGGCTGGATAAGGTTCTTGAGCATAGTCGTAAGACCGTCGCTCTGGAGGAAGTAGAGCAGTCTCGGAAGGAGCTTAACTACCTTCTGCAGGGTGGTGCCGTTTTCGTCGGCTTTAAGGAGGTTATCGACGTAGTCAAACAGCTTGCCGATAAGCGTGTTAAGACCCTGCTCCGGAGTCATTGCCATAAGCTCTGCGGTTGTGGGCAGGTCGGTAATACCGAGCATTTCGAGCAGCGGTACAAAGCCGTTCGAGTAGCAGTCGTAGCCCTTGATTACGATAGCGTTGTTAAAGAGTGTGAGGTCCTGACCCGTAAGAAGAAGGTTTACAAGAGGCAGTGTGGGAGTAAAGAGATACGTAAAGATGTCGGTGAACACTTTGCGGGCGGTGTCCGAGCCGTCGACAAGCTCGGTGCCGTTGTATGTCCACTTGTATGCACCGTCTTCGGAAACAGTAACGGTGAGGTCGGAGAATTCGCTTTTGTACATGCGCGTCTGTGTTTTTCCGTCGGCATCGGTATAGGTTACAGTCTGACCGGGTTTAAGCGGTGCGGTGGCAACGGTCGTGCGGGCGGCTGCCTTTTCTTCGTCCGTCGCGTCGGCATCGTCGAGAACCGCCAAGGCTTTCTCAAAAGCGGTGTAGTCGTAGTCGAGATAGCCGAAGGAGTTGTACCAGCAGGCAAGGTCGATGCCGTTGCCGCCGTTTATCTGCTCCTTGAGCAGGTCGAGGATGGTCTGATTGCCCGACAGCATTTCGCCTATCTTCGAGAATACCTTTGTAAAGTTGTGGATGCCCTCGTTATTGAACATGCCGTTGATTTTTGCGGCAAGCCATTCGTTAATGCCGTCATACTCCTTGATAACGTTGCCCTCGGCGTCCTTCTCCTTCAGAAGGTCGGCAGCGTATTTCTTGATAACGTCGTTTGCAACCGTTTCGAGGTTGTTAAAGAGATAGTCGGCTTTTGCCTTTGTCCAGTAATTCTCGTACTTTGTATAGACAAATGCGGTATAGGGAACGTCGTATGACCAGTCTCCCTCGGCTGCATGATACCAGTTATATTTTGCGAAATCATAACCGCTGTCATATCCGCTGCCTTCCGACCCTCTAGGCAGGAACAGCTCGACGAGTGCGGCAAGCGCACCCTCGGCATTTATCTCGGCGAGAAGGCTGTCAAGCTCACTGCCGAGGCCGCTCGAACCGAACGTTGCCAAAAGACCCGAGAGGTTGCCCTCGCCGGAGATGAACTTAAGCACCCATGAGATAATATCGTAGAGAACGTCGGCGCGGTCGGCGTTTATCGTATAGCGTTTGCCCACGCCCGCTCCCGCGGTGTTAACTGTTCTGATACTCGATACTGTGGACAGTGAACCGAGGTGACCGAGCTTGCCTGCGTTAATGGCAGGGATGTCAACCTTTTTGTCGGTGGTGCTGTCGCTGCCTATCTTACCGATAACCATGTTCGCAATCGCATTAAGGTCGGTAATGTCGCAGCCGAGCAGGTCGGAGAGATTGAGAAGATCGCCGACGTTTACCGTTGCGATATCGTTAAGCTGAAGAGCTCCGTTCAGGGCATCCTTTATTGAACCTTTAGCAAGGTTTGCAACTTTCGCAAATGCTCCTCCATCAAGATTAAGTTCATTTATATTTCCGTAAACGGAAACGCTCGTCTGGATGTTCCTAAGCAGAGGTTCTATAAGACCGTACGAAACGTAATACGCCGCATTCGGAAGAATATCCATCACGGTTGCGATAGGCTGCTTGGCAACCTTTTTCACAAGAGCGTAAATGGGCATAAACAGCGCGTTAACCAACTGCTGCGCAGTTGCGCCGCTGCCGGATGTGCCGATCGTCGTAGAAAGCGGAGCTGATTCCGTAACATTATTGGTCGAGGTAGTAGCGGTGATGCCTGCCGCCTCCATAATGGGTCCCCAAAGATTGTTGTAACCCTGAGTACCAGTCATCTTTATAGCAGCATCAATTTTTGCATCCGTTCCGCTAATGCTATGGTCAGCACCTATTCCAATAAGATAAACTTTTATCTTTGAGCTTCCATCCATTTTAAGATAAAGCAAATTGTCTATCCGACTGGTCTGGTATGTGTAGTTACAGAGAACAACCTGAAGTATAGGCAAAATGGAGTTAAAAACATTACCCATCGCGCTTGTAAAGCTGTTGTAATCCTTTACGTTCCATGTATATTTTGCCTGCGTGTTCTTGTTCGCATCAAGAATCGGGTCGCCGTTCGAGTCGAGCTTGATGAAGTCATCCGCGTCTACCTTGCCGTCATTGTTACCGTTGCGGTCGAACCATTTCCAGTCAAGTTCCGCTTTCTTGAGGTCTGTATAGAGCTGCGGTGAAACGGTGCTGCCGATTGCGTCCGCAAAATACGTAGGATAAATCTTAACGCCGAGATCGTTAAAAGCCTTGGACAGAAGAGTCGTTCCTTTGTTGCCGTTGACGTAAAGGAGAGCATTACCTCTTACATCCTGTACACCAGCTGCTTTACTACCTACGTTAATACCAAACGAAGCCAGGTTAATAGCCGCATTCGCACCATCCGAAACAGTTCCTCTTATGTTATCGGGGAGCAAACTCTGAAGGTTATTAAACAGATTATCAAGCAAATCAGCAATCGTCGGGAACAGCATCGCAATAACGGAGTTAACGACCTTGTCGCTGAACACGTTCGCGATGAGCATATCCTCGATATACTCCGAAAGGTTTGAAATTGTTGCGCCCGTGCCGAATTTCGACTCGCCGTCAACACCGAGAAGCTGTGTAAAGCTCTCCGACGTGAGGAAGGTATCGAGCTTCGTGATAACCTTGTTAACACGGTCCTTGTTTACCGTGTACTCATAGCGTTCGCCTGTCGCACCGTCGCCCGCAACGTAGCGCGTCATATCGTGAGCCGTCGCATGACGAACAGTGTACACGTTGTTCGCCGCAAGGTTTATCTGCTTGAAGTTAGAGAACTTCTTTGCCATAACGGCATTTATTTGCCCGCTGTAGGTGCTTGCATACTTTTTATATATGCTGTCCGCGCCCGTATAACCCTGATTCTTGCACCACTGATAAAGGCTTATCGTGGTTTCCGTTCCGTTGACGGTTACGGGGATTATAGCGTTGTTGATAATACCGTACTGCGCCTTGACAAGCGAGAAGTTCGCTTCGTTGATGCCGCTGCCGGCATACGTTTCCATAAGCTGGCACATCGCAAGCAGACGCGCATTAAGCGCATTTTTTATCGCACTCTTTGCTTCTTCGGCTCTGCCCTTGTAATCACCGAAAATCTTCGCTGCGGCGGTGTCGCCGACAGCCGTCTTAGCTTCGGCATAAGCCGTGTCGCATTCCGTAACTTTCTCGTCGATACCGGTCGCATAAGCGTTGGTCATGTAGACGGTGTCAAGCATGGGAGCGTTGTCGATAAAGTTCTGGAAATAGCTGTAGTAGTTATCGATGTACGTATTTGCCTGTTCGCGATTTTCGGACTGACGCTCCGCAACGAGACTGTTATAAAAGTCCTTGACCTGCGCATAAGTCGTTATCGTCGAAGAACCTGCAGCGGCAACGGCAGCATCTCTGCCCTCATCATCGTAGTCCTCGTTGTTGTCAATCTTTGTAAGCAGGTCGTCAAACCACGCGATAGCCGTATCGAGCATTGCGTCGGTAACGGGCATCTCGCCGTCGGCATACTTCGAGCTGTCGTAATCGGCAAGGCCGAAATACGCCATATCATCATTGAAGTATTTGTCGGAAGTGTTCTCCATACGGAAAACGATATTCTCAAAATATCCGTCAAGCGTGAAATGCTGGTAAGCGACATAGATCTTCTGAATAAGATCCTCAATCGTGCCGTTGACGTAACCGTACTTCTCTACATATATATTATTGTATGTAGCGTCGTTAAGGATATCCTTGAACGTTTTAGCCTGTTCGAGGAGCTTGCCGACAGTATCCTTATCGGGTTCAACAACCTCGCCCGCGCTGTTCGCGCGTGCAAGATACGCATCTCTGTCAATGAATCCCGAAACAGATGTGCCTTTCATCGCCCAGTCAACGAAACGCTTGTTGAAGACGGGGTCGTAAACGGCAGTCATCTTGGCAGCGAACGACTGATAAGCCGACAAGTTTGCAAGACCGGTTTTGAGCGTCTCGCCCTCGCCCGTGGTGAGGTACTTGTCAAGATAGTCGTTGTCAAGACCGTAGACAGACTCGGTATAGTAGCCGTTGAATTTCTCCTCGAAGCCTTCGAGAACGGATGCGTCGAAGGTGTAAACGCTGTCCGCTTTATTCGAATACTGCTCGTAGTAGGGCGCAAACGAATCGCTCTTTATGTAGCTCATGAACTTTTTGAGAGCGGAGAAATCGGTTGTGTCCGCCTGTTCATGCTCCACCGTGCACGAGGTATTTTCATACCATTCCGAAAGCTGACCGTACTCGAGTCCCAGAGAGGTGAAGGTATTCTTGGAGCTTTTAGGCTCGGCAACCGTCGTGAGCTTAACGGTGAGGTCAAGCTTTGAGGGGACATCGTTAATGTCGTCGTAAGTGAGGACAACGGACTTTTCGGAACGCGTCACCTTGACCGTAGTCGTAAGCGTCTTTGTGTAGACGGCATCGGGTTCACCTGCGGAAACGAGCTTGGGCGTACCTTTTGCGGGATTCGTGGAATCCGCAGCGTAATCTCCGTCGACGGGAAGAAGCATGTTAACGAAATCTTCCATCGAAGAAGTGTACGTGTAGCCGTTCTTTGCAAGCATGGTTTTGATGCGTTCACGTATAAGCGTATTGTGCTTAAACCCGCTGTTCTCGGCGCTCGCAACATTGAACAGAGCCTCGGCGAGCTTATAGATGCTGCCGTCCGAGGTTGCGTCCTCAATGAGCGTCACGCCGTCTTCGCCGGCGGTAACGGTGTACTTGGACGCGCTGATGCTGCCGTCATCTTCTTTAACGGCATCAAAAGCGTTTTCAAGCGACTTGTAGTCCTGGCTTGTCGCCGCCGCGCTTGCCGTAGGGGCAAGATTGGGCAGAGCGATACCAAAACATGACACCGCCATCAGAACCGCAAGAAACGAGCTTAAGACTTTGGTCGAAAGCTTATACCTTGTTTCCATGTAAAAAACACTCCTTTTAAGTATTTTTTTGAGTGAGGGGAGCCAAGCCCCATGACAGAGCCGTTCCCCGCGAAGGATGCCGCCGACCGTGCGATTGCTTTTGCGCCCGCCGCGGCTGACTCCGAAGCCGAAATCGGCTCCCCGCAGCGCAGCGCGTATCGCAGTACGCGGCTTAACCCTTCGAATGGGGTTTGGGTCCCGTCACCCTCAGTTTTTTGTTGTGATGCGTCCGCCGAAGCTTACACCGAAAGGGTGCACTTAGGGCATACTACATCATCACTATTATATACTATTTAAACATTATACGTCAACGCTTTGAGCCGAAATTTATGACCAAAAAATGAACAGCCTACGTGTGCATCTTGCACAAAAGAACGCTTTGTTGTCTCAAAAATCAGACACTTTCGGCAAATATGTTAACATTTTACGATAAAAACAGCCGCCTCGGAAAAACCCCGCAGACAGCTCCTTTCAGCTTGAAATATTAAAATAAAACGCGCGGAAAAAGCAAAGCAAAACGCGAAAAGCACTGAGATAAAATGCGCAAGGCACCAAAGCAACACGCACGGAACACCAAAACAAAATGCGCAGAACGGTTGATATTTTGCGTAGTGCGCCGTATAATAAAACAGACGGACGCGCCTGCCTGACAGACGGCTGCGCCCCCTCAGCAGTTAAGAAATAAGCCGCCGAGAGTTTGCGACTGAGGCGGTTATTTCTTTTTGTTTACAGCTGTAAATGATAAATCGGTTACGCCGCGTAAAAATTTCCGCAAAACGGTTGACATTTTGCGTACCGCGTTGTATAATAATAATCGAAGGACGTTTCCGACTGATAGACGGTTGCGCCCCCTCAACGGTTAAGAAATAAGCCGCCGCGGGTTAGCAATACGGGCGGTTATTTCTTTTTGTTTATAGCTATAAATGCCGTAAAAAATCAATGATTCCGAGTTAAAATTTCGCAAAACGGTTGACATTTTGCGGAGGGCGTTGTATAATAATAACCGAAGGACGTTTCCGACTGATAGACGGTTGCGCCCCCTCAACGGTTAAGAAATAAGCCGCCGCGGTTTGGCTATTCGGGCGGTTATTTCTTTTTGTTTATAGCTATAAATGCCGTAAAACATAAGTTAATTATGCCTATGAGCACTGTGTGTTCAGTGCAGTGCCGCCGCTTCAACTGCGAAGCGACGGTTTTGTACTTTAAATTGCCGAAGTTTTTGCAGGCTTTCCGTCAGGAGCGGGTTTCACAGAACCGTCATGCGTTCATTTCGTCCGCGCTCCCCTGCCCCGCAAGGCTTCACAAAAACCGCCGTATTCCGAAAATCCGAAAATTTTTCAAAAAACACAAAAAAGTGCTTGACAAGGCACCTCGGCGGTGATATAATCTGTCTTGCTTGAGAGGTAACACTTTCATTCAGTCGGTGTCTATAACATTGAGGTTCCACCCGTTCCCATCCCGAACACGGTAGTTAAGCTCAACTGTGCCGAAAATACTTGGCGGGCAGCTGCCCGGGAAAATAGGTCGTCGCCGACATCAGCACATCTTTACGGTGTGCTTTTTTCTTTTTATAAGCCGTAAAAAAGGGACTGCCGCCGAACCGTGCGACAATCCCGTTTTGTTTTTTCGCTTTTATGTGTAGACCGAAGTAATGCCGAAGTATTCTTCAAGGCACAAGCCGCTGTTATAAATGTCGGTTGCGAGCGAAATGCCGACGTACCTTATGTGCCACGGCTCGTATCTGTAACCCGTCTCGGACTCCTTGTCTTCGGGATAGCGGAGAATAAAGCCGTACTTGTAGCAGTTGGCGGCTACCCACCTGCCCTCGGCGGTGTTCGCGAACGAATAGGCTATTGTGTTGAGGTCAATGGCGTAACCCGTCTGATGCTCCGAGTTGCCGGGGCGCGCGGAGTATCTGTCCGCAGCCGCCCTGCCGTCGCGCGCGCAGTAGCGTTCATACAAGCTCTTTTGCAGCGAATACGAGCGGAATCCCGAGCTGATGTACAGTGTGCAGCCGTCCTCTGCGGCAGACTGCTGCATTTCGTTGAAAGCCGCCTGACAGTCGGCAGCAAGACCGCCGGGGTTATAGCTTGCGGGCACGGAATACGTCTTGTTTGCAATCATAATGCCGCCTATATACGTAATGCCGTCCTTTTCCGTTATCTTATAGCCTTTGGACGTGGTACCTTTGTCGACTTCGACCCCCGAAGCGGTGCGCGTCTCGGCTGTAGGTGCGGTCGCTCGCACGGTCGTCTTTTCCTCTGTCTGCTGTTTCGAGGTTGTCGTTTCGGTCTGCTTCTCCGTTGTCTCGGCAGTCGCTGCAGTCAGCTCGGCTGTCGTGCCGTCCTCGGCAGCGGACGAGGTCTTTACGGTCGGCTCGGTTATCGGCGCGGCAGTCTCTTCTTCCCTGCCGCCGAAAATCGAGCAGGCGGAAAAAATCAGCGCGGCGGCAACGAGCGCGGCATAAAATACGGTGGATTTTCGTTTCATTATGCTGTCCTTTCGGAAAATAACTAAATTTCATCTGTAATTGAGTATTTTAACGCTTTTCTCCTTAAACGTCAATAAATTTTACCGCCGCACGGGAATTTTTTTGTACCTCCGCACGGGAATTTTTTCGGATTTTGCAGCCGCATGCTCCCGAAGGCTCCGTTTATGCCACACATTACACGAAATTGTTGACATCGGTACATATTTATTATATAATGTCTACTGTATCAAAAATGACAATTACTCTGCGGAGGCGTACCATGAACAAAGAAAAGTCCCTTTCAAAACGCGGCGGATTCTCGATGTGGCTCCTTGTTTGGGGACTCGGTCTTGCGGGGCAGATATGCTGGAACATGGAAAATCAGTGGTTCAACACCTTTGTCTATGCAAAAATCGCAAAAGACCCAAAAATAATAACGGGCATGCTTATCTGCTCGGCGGCTGCCACCACATTCGCGACATTCTTTTTCGGCACGTGGTCGGACAGAACGGGCAAACGGCGCACGTTCATTTCAGTCGGATATATTCTGTGGGGCATATTCACCATTGCATTCGGACTTACGCAGTTCATCAGCCACGAAAAATATCTGCTTATGGCGGTATCGGTCGTGCTTGCGGACACCGTGATGAGCTTTTTCGGCTCAATGGGCAATGACGCGGGCTTCAACACGTGGACAAACGACATCATGACCGACAAAAACAGGGGCGGCATCGGCGCGGCTCTTGCCACACAGCCTGTGCTCGGGACGATTCTCGGCACGGTCATCGGCGGCATGCTCGTCGGCGAAAACGACAACTACATGCGCCTGTTCGTCATAATGGGCATATTCGTGATAATTTTCGGCGTTATTTCACTGCTTGCACTTAACAAAAAGGACGATGTCGAGCCGAGCGTCAGAGGCTCGTTTTTGCAGCAGCTTGCAAGCGTTTTCAACTTCAGAAAGTTCTTTGCACAAAAGGAGCTTGTGCTCGTAAACGTCGGCGTGTCGCTGTTTTTCATCGGCTTCAACGTCTATTTTGCCTACATGGGCAACTATATCATCTACTACCTCGGCTACAGTGCCGATCAAATGGGCATAATCGAAGCCGTTCCGCTGCTTCTTGCGATGCTCACCGCAATTCCCATAGGTATTCTCATCAACAAAAACAAGCATCCGTACCTCGCGCTTGCGTCGGTTGCCGTGAACATCGTCGGACTGCTGATTCTCTACCCGATAAAGGCGGGCAGCACAGACGTAAGCTCGATATTCGACCTGCGCATTTGGCTCGGCATTTTCGTCGTGGGAGTAGGCTATGTCGGCATCCTGCAAACCGCAAAGGTGTGGACAAAGCAGCTCTACCCGAAAAACGCAAAGGGACAGTTCGAGGGCATATGGATACTGTTTTTCGTGCTTATACCGATGATAGGCGGCTCGCTTATCGGTCAGGCGGTCGTGTCGTCGAGCAGCGCGTCGTTTATCGACGAAGCAAGCGGACAAATGCAGTATATCCCTAACGGCAATATTTTCCTTGTCGGAGCGGCGGTCATTCTGCTCTCCGCGATACCGTTCATATTTACGGCGAAGCTGCACAAAAAACGCGTAAGCGAAGAAGCGGCGCGGTAAACGGCAGAAATTACACATCGGCGAAAGGAGTCATTTCGGGCAATGGTTAAAAAATTTGCCGTAATATCGGCAGGGGTTATCGCGCTTGCGACCTTCATATTTTCCGCAGTCAAAATACACGGCATCCTTTCGGAATACCGTCAGGGAGCCGAGATATACGAGAAAATGGCTGAATATGCCGAATATACCGAAGATGCGACGGTTCACACGGACGGTGCCGAGGACGGCGCGGAGGAGCCGAAGCAGCCTGTCATTGCCTTTGATGCAATAAAACAGGTTAACCCCGACTGCGTCGCGTGGATACGCATTGAGGACACGGAAATTAACTACCCCGTGCTTCAGGGTGACGACAACAGCTACTATCTCCGCCGCCTTATCGACGGCACGTGGAACATCTGCGGCAGCATCTTTCTCGATTACAGGGTGAATGCGGACATGACCGACAGACACACCGTCATTTACGGTCACAACATGCGCAGCAGCGGCATGTTCACCGATCTCATGAAATACAAAAAGCAGGATTTTTACGACAGTCATTCGGTCGGGTATCTGTTCACCCCGCTCGGCAATTTTCGCGCGGAATTTTTCGCGGGATATGTTGCCGCAGCCGACAGCGACGCTTGGCAAACGGAATTTGAGTCCGACGCGGAATTTGAAGCGTGGCTTCAAAACGCCGTCGAAAAATCGACCTTCAAAAGCGGTATAACCCCCTCGGCAAACGACAGAATTTTAACGCTGTCAACATGCAGCTACGAATTCAGCAACGCGAGATATGTCCTTTTGGGAATCCTGCGGGAATACGACTGAAGGGACGTTTTTGCGCCGCTTTGCGACGCATGCGCCTCGACGGGTTTTTGTTATATTTCACTAAAATTTTTGAAGTGAAAATGTCATATTGTACAGAATGACACTGTCCTCGCG
>CAVFAD010000001.1:84669-88088 GCA_963620305.1 Bacteroidaceae bacterium
ACGTACAGTAGCGAAAGAATGACTTAAAATGCCGAAACTGCGTCATTTTAAGCGCAGCACACCGAAGCGGCAAGACCCACGGACGAGCGAGTCCGAAACGGCAGAAAAAAGCACGTTTCGGATTTGCCGCACAAAAAAATCAGTCGAACGGCGGCGGTAAGATGACAGAAAAAGAACTGAAAAAACTGACCCGCGCAGAGCTGCTCGAAATGCTTATTGCGCAAAGCAAAAAGCTCAGCCGTACGGAAACTGAGCTGGCGGCGGCACAGGAGAAGCTGAAGCGGCGCGAGATAGCGATATCCGAATCCGGCACCGTCGCGGAGGCGGCTCTTAAGCTGAGCGGAATTTTCGATGATGCCGACAGAGCTGTCGCGCAATACCGCGAAAGCGTGCTCGAAAACCAAAAAAAAGCGGAGGATATCATTAACGCGGCAAGGGTAAAAGCCGCAGTTATTCTCAAAATGGCAAGGGCGCAGGGACGCTACATAGTAGAAAGCTCCGAAAAAGAAGCAAAGGAGCGCGTAAAGGCACTGTACGGGCGGCTTGCAAAATCCGCCGAGCAGAAGGAAAACAATTAGGCGGCTGCCGTTTCGCGTAGGCAGCTGCCGTTTTGCGGGGAGGTCACAGCAGTGAAGCAGAAGAAAAAGAAAAGCGATATCGCCGTACCCTCCGTAGAGGAGCTGAGCGGAGAGCTTAAACGCGAAAACTATCATCACCGTTACCGAAAGCTGCTGCGCAGCACGGTATATACGCTCGTTATCGTCGCTGCGGTGAGCGTGCTCGTTGCAACGCTGCTGCTGCCTGTGCTGGAAATATACGGCACCTCGATGAATCCCACTCTTGAGGAGGGCGAAATAGTTTTTTCCGTCAAGACGAAGGAGTTTAAGCAGGGCGACATCATAGCGTTCTACTACAACAACCGCGTTTTGGTAAAGCGCGTCATAGGAACGGCGGGCGACATAATCATCATCGACGACAACGGCGACGTGTACGTAAACAACGTACTGCTGGACGAGCCGTACCTCACCGATAAGTCCTGCGGCACGTCGGATCTCGAATATCCGTACACCGTTCCCCAAAATTCGTATTTCGTACTGGGCGACCACAGGGAAACCAGCGTCGACTCGCGAAATTCACTGATAGGATGTGTGGAACGGGACGAAGCGGTCGGCAAAATACTTTTCAGAGTATGGCCCGTAAAGCGCATCGGAAAGGTAAGCTGACATAAAAGGTAAGCTGACACAGTAATAGAAGAAGAAAAAGAAGAAGAACGACAGTAAGAGATATTTTCAAAAAAGAGGTATTTTTTTCGGAATGGATAAGGAAATTCGCATTCAGGCTGAAAAACTTAATATAAAGCACCGCCGAAAGCGCATTTGGTATCGTTTGCTTTCGGTGCCCGTGAGTATCGTCGTGTTTGTCACAACCTACGCGATGATACTGCCGGCTATCACGCTCGAAGCGACGCCGGACACCTACTGCGGGCAGGAGGAGCACATTCACTCGAACGACTGCTACGAAACACCGGGAGTGCCGGAGCACAGGGAGATAAAATGCACTGCGGCAAGGGAGCTTGCCGAGGGCGAGTATATTGTGCACACGCACAATGACATCTGTTTCAGCGGCGGCGAACTTATATGCACGCTCCCCGAGCAGACGGAGCACACGCATACCGAGGACTGCTACGAAAACGGCGAGCTTGTCTGCGAAAAGCTGACTCCCGTCGTGCATCAGCACACGAATGACTGCGTCGTGACTGTATCCGCAGTCGCTCCGAAGGGTCTTATCTGCGAAAAGACAGAGCATACGCATACGGAGGCATGCTTTGAAAAACCCGCCTCCGACGACGACGGGGCTGCGGCAAGCGAAAGCGGCACGACCGCCGAAAACGGCACAACGACCGAAAGCGGCACGGCAGCGGTCACGGATGAAATTCAGGCAGCCGACGGCGCCGACGTAATTACGGCGGACATTGTCGACGGAGCGGACGCGGGAATTGAAAGCAATTCGACCCCGATTTCCGTTGTAAGCGTAAACGCGGTAACGCGTGAGGAGCAGCCCGCCGACAGAACCGATGCGAGCAGCATCTCCGATGCGGTAGACGGCAGAGAGCTTGCAACTCAAACGACCGCGTCGGGACAGACCGTTTACGGCACGGCATATTCAGATAAATCGACCTCAAACATCGAAAGCGAGTTTGCGGGAACGGAAACCGACGACGGCAAATCGCTCGCCGACAAGTCGGTAATTTACGGCACGGATGACTACGGTGCTTTTTCAAGCTATCCCGACAACACCTTCTCGGTGACGCTGTCCGCGCTCGGTCAGCAGTACGAAACCTCCTCAACGGAAACAGTCCGCACACCGCTTGACGTTGTATTTATTCTCGACACCTCGCGTTCGATGTCCCAGTCCGGTTCCGGCGGCAGCACCAAAACCTATGTGGACAGGTGCGATAAAGCCGTTTCCACGCTGAACGAGCTTGCAAAATACGTTATGACGATAAACCCCGATAACCGCTTCGGCATCGCTACTTTCAGTTCCGGCGACATGACAAGAAACAACGGATTTGACTCCCATGAGCTGCTGCCGATAAACTCCTACCCGAACGCAACCTCCGACAACATTCTGACCTTTACAAAAGTAGAGGACAGCGGAGGTTACACGGGGAGCAATGTAAGGGTAAACACCTCGGTATCGGGCACACAGAACGAAAATCTCACTTATTTCGAGGGCAGAACCTACACCACGGCAGGATATTATCAGGCTTATGAAATGCTTAAGAACACGACCGACCGCACCGTAACGACGGCACTCGGCAACACCGTTAATCGAGTGCCCGTGGTCATAATGATAACCGACGGCTTGGTAACATACAGTTCAACCGGAACAAATCAGTACGAGTACGCCACTACCCACGAAGGACAGGGCGGTACGATGAACGAAAACAATCTTTTCTATACGATTCTTTCGGCATATCACTACAAACAGCTGATAGGAAAGGAATATGGCGACGTAAAGCTCTATACGGTAGGTGTCGGCGACGAAGTCGTGGACAACAAATATGACATGCAGACCTCGCTCAATCCCACAGACGAAAACATTGCAAATCTCAGCAGCACCTACAGCAACGTACAAAACTATCTGCAGAACAAAACGGGTTTTCCGACATCCTACACAGATTTGTACGGCACGGAATTTTATTTCTGCGACGGCACCTACACGACGGACACCTTTAATCCCGAGCTTACCACTCAGCTTAAGACCTTCATAGCCGAAAACTCCGGCGATTTCATCTACACGAGCAGCCAAAAGAGCAGCACGGATGTCCGCATGACGGATATCATAGGTGCAGGCATGGAGATAAAGAGCGATTTTGTGCTGCGCTATGACGGCACGAACTACACAATGTCGTACAT
>CAVFAD010000001.1:88098-93472 GCA_963620305.1 Bacteroidaceae bacterium
GTACATAACAACCGAGAACGGCGAAAAGGTGTATCGGTATACGGGCACCGAAAAGGTCAAGGCGAATCAGCTCGGCGATGAGGTCGCGCTGTCGGGAATAACCGTAAGGGTAGGTACAACCGCCGACGGCAATCAAAAGGTTACATGGGATATCCCTGCGGAGCTGCTGCCCGAATATACGCACGCAAAAAACGCGGCATGGTACTACAAGATGCTGCCGGTGCGCCTTATCTATCAGGTGGGACTTTCCGACACGGAGCTGCAAAAGGTGCAGAGCCTGACGGATTCCTCGGCGCAGCTTGTTTACTACACTAATTTGTATGACGGCAGCACGGACAATGCGACCGCTGTGCTGACTCCGAAAACCGACGATGACGGCGAGACAGCAGCGAACCCGTACTACGAAAGCTACACGGGCGAGATAAAATATAAGGACGCGAACACCACCGCGACCGCACCGACCTACAGAAACGTCACTCTGTCCTCGGGCAGCGAGCAGGTGTTTTACACGCTCGGCAACAACGGCAAGCTTGTCTTCTCCTCGAAAAAGGCTGATGTCAGCGGCGCAAAGACAAGCGTAACAGCCAAAAAGGTGTGGCAGGACAGCGACGGCAATACGGTAACGGACACTGCGTCTTTACCGACATACATCACTGCGGTTTTGTATGCGGACGGCACCTTGTACTCGTCACACGCGCTGAACGCGGAAAACAACTGGGAATACACCTTTGAAAATCTGCCAAAATATTGGACGGACGGAACGGAAATCGTCTGGACGGTTGACGAAGGTAGCGTACCGAAGGGTTACGACAGGACCGTAACCGAGTCGGGCGGCGGCGACACAACGGTCACAAGCCTTGAGGACGGCGAAATCTATTCCTTTGCGTACGGCAGCTATTGGCTGACGAATGAAAACAGTTCAACCTACGTTACGGCAGGTACTTCTCTCAGCGAAAACGCAAAGTGGCAAGCCGAAGCGCAGTCCGACGGAACCTTTAAGCTGAAGAATGTCGCCACAGGTAACTACCTCTACATAATGAGAAGCAGCAGAAGCTACTACGTTTACGCGGGAACCGTAACATCAACTACCAACTATTATTACAATTTTTCCTTGTACTCAAACAGACTTTATTCAAATTCCGGCAGATACATCTATATGTATGCGTCGTACTACAGCACATCCGTTTCGGCTTCAACGTCCGGCACGACATTCACGGTGACAAAGTCGGCTCCGAAAACCTTTACAATCACCAACACGGCAAAGGCAACTGTATCACTCACCGTGACAAAGCGTGTCAATGCTCCCGACACGAGCGGTGAATTCAGTTTTGAAGTAATGTGGGATTCGCTCGACACACCCGTCACGTTCACACTGAAGAAGAACGAAAGCTACACGGTGGAGAACATCCCGAACGGTGCGGTCGTGACAGTTCGGGAGCTGAATACCGACGGCTACTGCGTTACCTTCAAAACAGACGACGACAGGCAGACGGGACTTACCTCATATTCATTTACAGCCGACAGCGATGCAGCGCTGACCGTCACGAACACGGCAAGCGTCATCCTCCCCGAAACCGGCGGCATCGGCTCTCACATCTTCATTTACGGCGGACTCGGCATTATGCTGGCTGCCGTTGTGACAGGATATCTTTTGAGGCGCAAGTACGGAAAGGAGGGTGAATAATTGTTTTTGCCTCTCCTGCGAATGCGAATACTGTACACGCGCCGTAGGAATCATATCCCGATATAAAAAACCAAAGAAAAACGAAAGGAATTGCACTATGAAAACCACCAAAAAGTTATTTGCAGTTTTACTCACCCTCGCAATGGTGCTCGCTCTCGGTCTTACCACATTTGCTTTTGCGGCAGAGACAGGCAGCATCACCGTTAAAAACCCCGCTGCGGACACAACCTACACCGCATACAAAATTTTTGACGCTACATACACTGACACCGACGACCATACCGACACGGACGGCAACTACTCCTACACAATAGCAGCAGACGCTGCCGCATACACAGCTGTAGAAGCGTATGCCGCTACAGAAAACAGCGGACTCACGCTTACCCTGAATAGCAAGGGTACATACACTGTTACCTTTGCCGACAACTTCAAGGCTGCAGCTTTCGCCCAGTACCTGAAAACAAATTATGCCGATGACTTGGGCACGGGCACTGATTTGATTGCTCAGACTGACGGCACGGCTAAGGCTAATGGTCTTGAGCTCGGTTACTATTTCGTATCCAGCAACAGCGGCACAATATGCAACCTTGCAACCGTTAAGAACGCTGTAATCTACGACAAGAACGACACCCCCGACATAAAAAAGACCGTTGACGACGATGACAAAACGGTTGAGGTCGGTCAGGTTCTCAAGTTCACCCTTACAGGAAAGGTTCCCTCCACCACCGGTTACACGACGTATACGTACCAGATATCGGATAAAATGACCAAGGGTCTTACTTTTGGCGGGACGAACACCGTGAAGGTTACTCTCGGCGGCACTGATATAACAACGGACGAAAACGTGACGATTACTTCTACTGATGCTGACAATGACGGAGTAAATGAAGGATTCACCGCAACGATAGACGTGATGAAATATCAGGATAAGGTAGGCAAGGATATCGTTATTACCTACACCGCTACCGTAAACGAGAACGCAATCACAAGAAACATCGAAACAAACACGGTAACTCTCACGTACAGCAACAACCCGGCCGACGACACCAAGACGGGTACTGCGGACGACAAGGTTGATCTTTACAGCTTCAACATTGACATCGACAAATATAACTCCGCAGATGATACCGAAAAGCTGACCGGTGCAAAATTCGTTCTTAAGAAGACGGTTGACGGCGCAACAAAGTACTACAAGTACGATGAGACGACAAAGACTGTTTCGTGGGTTAACAACAAAGCAGACGCTACTGAGGTTGTAACGGATGCAGAAGGCGCAGCTGCCTTCAACGGACTTGAAGCCGGCACATACGCCCTTGAGGAAACAGAAGCTCCCGAAGGCTTCAATCCGCTTACAAAGGATATTGAAGTGGTTATAACAAAAACAGAAGACGGCGAGGGCAACGTAACAAAGTCTGCGACGGTAGACGGAGAAACGGTAACTGTGGAAGAAAACAACGGTCTTTCTCTCACAGCTAAGGTTGCCAACTCCAGCGGCGCAATCCTTCCCGAAACCGGCGGCATCGGCACGATGATCTTCGTAGTTATCGGTATGTTTGCAGTTCTCGGCGCAGGTATCTTCCTTGTTACCAACAAGAGAATGAGCAAGGAATCCGTATAATCCGAAATTTTCCCGACGGGGTCGGAGCCGAAGCTCCGACCCCATGCGCTCCGTTAACTCCAAGACGGACGGAACCGAACACCTTGAATTTTTCCGATGTGTTCTGTTCCGTGCGCTTTGGCAAAGCCGAAACTCCTCAAGGAGATGAAACCGTGAAAAAACGCAAGGTAATTACACTGATACTGCTCGGCGTGTTTTTCGTCGGTCTGAGCGTCCTGCTGTATCCGTCGATAAGCAGCTACTGGAACTCAAAAACACAGTCCAAAGCGGTCGTGGACTACGACACAATCGTAAAAAGCCTTACGCCGCAGGATTATTCCGCCGTGTTCGAAAAAGCGAAGGACTACAACACAAGACTCGCGCAGCTTAACTTTCCCCTGTCGGAATATGCCTCGGCAGAAGGGTATAACGACTGCCTTAACATAAACGGCGACGGCATCATCGGCTATATCGACATAGACAAAATTCAGGTAAAGCTGCCGATTTATCACGGAACCAACCCCTCCGTGCTGAACAGCGCCTGCGGACACATTGAGGGGAGCAGCCTGCCCGTGGCGGGAGAGAGCACGCACTGCGCTATTTCGGCGCACAGAGGACTGCCGTCGGCGAAGCTCTTTTCCGACCTTGACAAGCTCGAGGTGGGCGACATCTTCCGCATAACGGTACTCGACAAGACCTACATTTATGAGGTCGACCAAATAAAAACGGTACTGCCCGACGACGTGTCGGATCTCCTCATTGAGGACGGCAAGGAGCTTTGCACCCTTGTCACCTGCACGCCTTACGGCATAAACACCCACAGGCTTCTTGTGCGCGGACACAGAATAGAATCCGAAGACCTGCGCACCATGCAGGTGGTATCGGAGGCATACATAATCGACAGACTTATCGTAACGCCCATAGTTGCCGTGCCGATAATATTCGTGCTGATGCTGTACGTTTTCTTCAAGCCTGTCAAAAAGAAGCTTCCCATAAACGACGAGGGAGAATTGATATGAAAACAAAAATCTGTTTGCGGTTCGGCTTGCTTTTTGCCGCATTGATGATGTTTACCGGTGTCATATGCAGCCGCACCTCTCTGACGGCACAGGCAGCCGACGCGGCGAAGTGCTCGCTTGAGCTGACATATTCGCATGCGGGAGAAACCTTCGCGGGGCAGAGCATTAAGCTTTGGCGCATTGCCGACCTGAGCGCGGACTGGAAATGCACACTTGCGGGAAAATTCAAAAATTACCCCGTCACGGTGTCCGTTAACGCGTCTCAAGCGGAGCGCAAGGCGATGATAACGACCTTAACCTCCTACATCGCGGCTGACGGCATCGCGCCCGACCACACTCTTACGACCGACGAAAACGGCGTTGTGAATTTCACGGGACTTGACACGGGAATGTACCTCGTCGGCTCACTTCGCATCAAAAACGAAAGCGAAGTGGTTGAATTTGAAGCGTTTTCGGTCGTTCTCCCCGGAGCGGACGGAAACGGCAATCTGCTTCACGACGTGTCCGCAAAGCCGAAGGCGGAGCGCACTGAAATCGACGTCGGCAAAAAAATCACCTACAAGGTCGTAAAAGCGTGGAGTGACATCGGCAATGAAAAAAAGCGACCCGATTCCGTGGTTGTCAAAATATACAAAGACGGCGTTTGCCGTTACACCGTAATGCTCGACAGCTCCAACGACTGGAGTCATTCGTGGGATGCCTATGACGACGGCAGCGTATGGAGCGTGACAGAGGAGAGCGTTCCGAGCGGCTATAAGGTCGCCGTGAATAAGAACGGCACGACCTTCACCGTTAACAATCTCTACTCGGGGGACGGTCCGGACGACGAACCCGAAAGCACCACACGCGGCGGCGGTGAGGAAAGCACCACACGCGGCGGCGGTGAAGAAAGCACGACACGCAGCGGCGGTGAAGAAAGCACCACGCGCGGCGGCGGTGAAGAAAGCACAACTCGCGGCGGCGGCGAAGAAAGCACCACGCGCGGCGGCGGTGAAGAAAGCACCACTCGCGGCGGCAGTGAAGAAAGCACGACACGCGGCGGCAGTGAAGAAAGCACGACACGCGGCGGCGGTG
>CAVFAD010000001.1:93494-115818 GCA_963620305.1 Bacteroidaceae bacterium
CGGTGAGGAAAGCACCACTCGCGGCGGCGGCGAAGAAAGCACCACTCGCGGCGGCGGTGAAGAAAGCACCACTCGCGGCGGCGGTGAAGAAAGCACCACGCGCGGCGGCGGCGAAGAAAGCACCACTCGCGGCGGCAGTGAAGAAAGCACCACGCGCGGCGGCAGTGAGGAAAGTACCACACGAGGCGGCAGCGAAGAAGGCACAACGAACGAACACGGCGAATACAACACCACGAGCAGTAACGAAGAAAACACAACGAACGAACGCGGTGAATATAATACAACAAACCGTAACGAAGAAGGCACAACAAACGGCTCAACGGACGGCGGCGGACACGACGGCAACGGCGGAGACGACGGCGATAACGGCGGAAACGACGAACACAACAGCCACGGCGGTTCAAAGGGTGAGACTGCACCGAATACGGGCAATTCGTCAAACATGCCGCTTTATATCGTACTCCTTGCCGTTTCGGGAACTACGCTTGCCGTGCTCGGCATAGCGGTGATAAGAAAGAGGAACGGCGATGCGGAGTAAAACAGCGGGCAGGGTGATTACGGCTGCGGGAATAGTGCTGCTTGCGGCAGCCGCAGTGATGTTCGCGGGTCGTTTGTACGAAAAAAAGCAAAACGGCATGGATATCTCCGAGGCGGCACAAAGAATAGAAAAGCTGCTGCCCGAACGCAGTGCGGGTATAGCGGAGGAACGCGAAAACGCGGCAATGGCGGCAATAGAAATTGACGGCAAGGATTTTGTCGGACTTCTGGAAATACCCGACAGAAACATAAAGCTGCCCGTTGCGGCTTCGTGGGGCACGTCCGATTTCTCGTTTCGCCCCGCAAGATATACAGGCAGCGTATACAACAGCACGCTCATCATAGGCGGAAAATATGCGGAGGGCAATTTCGATTTCATTGATTCGCTTGAACCCGGCGAAGAAATTACCTTTACGGACATGTTCGGATTTGTATTTGATTACACCGTCGAAAAAATCAGCCACTCCGACAACGCCGACACCGAAACGCTCAAATCAGTCGGCGGCGCGCTTACGCTTTTTGTAAAAAAAGACAGCAGATTTTTAATCGTCCGCTGCACCGATTCCTGATTCCCGGCGATAAAAAACAGAAAAACCTCAACGAACGACCGTCCGCGCCCGCAAAGGGCAGGGCGGTTTTTTATCGGGAAAAGAAAAACCGCCGCTTCACAGCCGAAGCGACGGTTTTGTGTTTTTATTCCGACGGGCGGCACGGGTTCTTTTCCCGCCGGCTCAGTTTACCAAAGCTTTTTTGAAACGATATCGTCAAGAGCAAGTTTTATGAAATCGTCAACCGCCATGCTGCCCTTATCGCCCTCGCCGCGTTTGCGTACCGAAACTGTACCATCCTCGGCTTCTTTGTCGCCGACGACGAGCATGTAGGGTATCTTTTGCAGCTGCGCTTCTCTGAGCTTATAGCCGAGCTTTTCGCTTCTTGTGTCGACCTGAACTCTGATGCCTGCGGCTTCGAGCTTATCCTTGACCGCATTCGCCGCCTCGTGGTGACGGTCGGCAATGGGGAGCACCTCGACCTGAACGGGAGAGAGCCACAGCGGGAACGCACCCGCAAAATGCTCGGTAATGACACCTATAAATCTTTCTACCGAGCCGAAAACGACGCGGTGAATCATCACGGGGCAATGCTTTTCGCCGTCCGCGCCCGTGTACTCAAGCCCGAAGCGTCCCGGCAGCTGATAGTCAAGCTGAATTGTGCCGCACTGCCACGTTCTGCCGAGGCTGTCCTTGATGTGGAAGTCGAGTTTCGGTCCGTAGAACGCGCCGTCGCCCTCGTTTACGATATACGTCTTGCCCACGCTCGTGATGGCGTTTGCAAGCGCGTCGGTCGCCACTTTCCAGTCCTCCTCGCTGCCGATATGGTCATCGGGCATCGTGGACAGCTCTATCTCATAAGGCAGTCCGAACAGCGAATAGACCTCGTCGAACAGACTTGCAATGCGTATGACCTCGTCCTTTATCTGCTCGGGAGCAAGCAGTATATGCGCGTCATCCTGCGTAAAGCAGCGCACTCTGAAAAGGCCGTGCAGTGCACCCGAAAGCTCGTTTCTGTGCACTCTGCCGAGCTCGCCGTAACGCAGGGGCAGTTCCTTATACGAATGGGGTTCGAGTTCGTACACGAGAATGCTGCCGGGGCAGTTCATGGGTTTTATCGCAAAGTCCTCGCCGTCTATCTGCGTAGTATACATATCGTCGTGGTAATGCTCCCAGTGACCCGATGTCTCCCACAGCGAACGGCGCATAATCTGCGGCGTGGAAATTTCAAGATAATCCCACTTTTTGTGTACCTCGCGCCAGTAATTTATAAGTGTGTTCTGCAGAACCATGCCCTTAGGAAGGAAGAACGGCATGCCGGGTGCTTCGTCGCGCAGCGCGAAAAGTCCGAGCTCGCGTCCGAGCTTTCTGTGGTCGCGGCGTTTTGCTTCTTCTATCGCTTCAAGATAAGCGTCAAGGTCAGCCTGTTTCGTGAAAGCCGTGGCGTAAATGCGCTGCAGCATCTTGTTCTTTTCGCTGCCGCGCCAGTATGCACCCGTGCAGGACGTAAGCTTAAATGCCTTTATTCTGCCCGTATCGGGGATATGGGGACCCGCGCAAAGCTCGGTAAATTCGCCCTGCTTATAAAAGCTGATGCTTTCGCCCTTGTCGGCATGCTCCTCAACAAGCTCGACCTTGTATATCTCTCCCCTGTCCTTATAATATTTTATCGCGTCCTCCGGGGTCATTTCGATTTGCTCGATGGGGAGAGCCTCTTTGACTATATTTTTCATCTCGGCTTCGATTTTTTCAAGATCCTCGGGCGTAAACGGGGCGTTTCTGTCAAAATCGTAGTAGAAGCCGTTCTCTATTGCGGGACCTATCGCAAGAAGCGTCTCGGGATAAAGACGCTTTACCGCCTGCGCAAGCACGTGCGACGCGGAATGACGGAAAGTGCGCTTGCCCTCGTCGGAATCAAACGTGAGAAATTCAAGTTCGCAGTCTTCGTTTATCGGAGTGCGCAAGTCCTTTTCCTCGCCGTTTATTTTGCAGACGCAGACAGCCTTATAGAGTCCCGCGCCTATCGACTTTGCAATGTCCATAGCTGTAGTGCCGCTCTCAAACTCGCGGATGTCGTCTCTCAGCTTTACTTTTACCATAATGTCAACAATCCTTTCGTTCGGGGCAAAAAATAAACTCCGCCCCGCTGATAACGGGGTGAAGCATCACTGCCCCACGGTTCCACCCATGTTGCGGAAATTTCCGCCGCTTATTAAGGCTTTAACGCAGCACCTACGGCACACCTTAGGCAAAAAAACGCGGTCGGCGGCACTCCGGAGCGGTACACCTTCGCCAAAGCCTGACCGCCTCACAGCAAACGGCGGTCTCTCTGAAAAGCCGAACGGCAAAAGCATTTCTCCTTCATCGCTTTATGTCTGTATTATATGCTCAAAGCCGAAAAAAGTCAACCGTATTTCGGCTGATTTCCTTGTCAGCCGTCAAAAAAACGCCGAAACCGAAGCTTCGACGTTTTTGATTATATGCAGCTTATGCCGCCTGTGACGGCTGCTCGGGTCTGCCGTCCTCGCCCGTAGGCGGTTCAACACCCGCGTCGCCGTTCGGTGCCTGAGAGCGTCCGCCGTTCTCGCCCGAAGGCATTTCGGGAGGTTCGCCGTTTTCACCCGTGGGCATCTCTCTGTCTCCCGGCTGTCCGCCGTTCATACCGCCCGGCTGTCCGCCGCCGTTCATTTCACCGGGTTGTCCGCCGCCGTTCATGCCGCCCATGCCGCTCTCGCCGTAAATAAAGCCGCTGAGGGTAAATTCCTTACTGTCCGTACCGTTCGTAAGCGTAAACGTACCGTTTTCGGTCATTCCCGCGCAGCTTACAACAACACACTGATAATTCTTATCGGACACTGCCGAAGCAAGCGTTTCGCCGCCGCTGTTTTTGACCGTCACGGTATCGCCCGCGCTGCCCGAGAGTGAAACGAGTGCCGCACCCTGATTTTCGGCTGAATTGAAATTCTCCGCCATGTTCGCCGCACCGAAAGCAAACACCGTTCCGCCCGTTATCTGCGCAGTCGCGCGTTCGCCGTAGTCAATCGCACCGTCGCCGCCGCTTGTCGGACCGCACACGGTAACCGTTCCGCCGCTGATATAAAGGTCTCCGTTCGAGTCTATTCCGTCGCCGTCCGCATCAATGTAAACAGTGCCGCCGGATATCTTCACGTATGCTTCTTCGTCCTTTGCCATGGGGTCGGAGGAGCTTGTGTCGCCGCCCGCAGCGTTTATGCCGTCGTCGGAAGACCTGACCTTTATGTCACCGCCCGAAATTTCAACGGTGTGACCCTCAAGTCCCTCGTAGGACTCCGTAACGTCAATATTGCCGCCGAGAATGTGCAGATACGCTTCCGCATGCATGCCGTCATCGCCTGCACTTATCTTAAAATCGCCGCCCTCGATGTAAATAAATCCGAGTGTCGCATCGTCGTCGTTTGATGAGTTGAGTCCGTCCTTGCCCGCCGTGAGCACAAACGTGCCGTCCATGATTCTTATGTCGTCCTTTGCCGAAAGGGCATGACGCTCGGCAGATGTCACCGTGTAACTGCCGCCCGTAAAGCAGAGAGTATCCTTGCAGACGATGCCGTGACCTTTTTCACTCGAAACGGTAAGGCTACCCGAACCGTTAAACGTAATGTCCTCCTTCGAGAAAATGCACGAATCTATATTGTTGTCGTCAATTGCGGTAAACTCGCCCGTGTTTACAAGTGTGTTTTCCGTATCGGGAGCAAGCGTCACGAACACCTTATCCGCACTCTTTACATAAAACGGTGCTGTGGTGCTTTTTGAAATGCTTACGCCCGCAAGAACTATATGGATTTTGTCTGTCTTTTCCGCATCTATCACGATGCTGCCGTCGGTAAGCGTTCCTTTGAGGATATACGTACCCTCGTCCGTTATCGTCACTGTGTTTTCCGATACCGTGACTGCGGAATTTTTACATGCCGTGCCTTTATCCGAAAGCGTTATTACCGTGTCTGTGTTCTCGTCATAGCCGACTTCGATATCGCGATCGGTAAACATATCCGAAAGAATGCTTGCAGTACCGCTGTCAGCCGCCGTCGAAGACGAAACCGCCTCTGCGGAAGAATTTGCTGTTGTATTCGTGCCCTGCCCCGCGCAGCCGGCGAATGAAAGTACTGCCGCCGCTGCCGTGAGAACGCACACTGTTTTCTTAAAGCTCATCTCTGTCACTCTCCTTTTCGGTGCCGTGCATAATTATTTCAAGGTTGCCGTTAAGGCAGCGAAGCTCGTCGATAAATGCCTTTTCGCACTCCGCATTTTTGAGCGTCAGGCGGTAAGTGAGTCTGAACAGACTGCCGAGTCCCGCCGTCTTTGCGCCGAGGCGCGTATGACAGGTCGTGTACTTTTCAAATACGCCGTTAAAAGCCTGTGTATAATCCACGTCCTCCGGAACCGTCATTTTAAGAGTACGCTCGAGCGATTTGCCGTTTTCGCCGAAGCGCGTCGCATTGAGCACCGCGAACACCGCGCACATCACAGCCGTGAACAGAACGGCATACGCGATATACCCCATACCGGTAAGTATTCCCGTGCCCATTGCCATAAACAGAACGGCTATTTCGCGCGCCGTGCCGGGAGCGGAGCGGAAACGCACAAGACTGAATGCACCCGCAACGGCGACACCTGCGCCGACGTTGCCGTTGACTGCCATTATAACCACACACACTATCGCGGGAATCAGCGCAGCCGTGACGGTGAAGCTCTTTGATGCCGTTGTTTTTCTTGTGCATATTACCGCGATAAGCATGCCGAGCGCGAGCGATGAAACAAGACAAATAAGGAAATCCGTAACCGATATTACCGATGTTCCCGTTGTATCGAAAATTCCGTTAAAAATTGCAGACATTGTTATTCTCTCCCTCATTGTTTCTTTTAAGCGAATTCAGGTACAGCGTACCGTATTTCGAAAAGCTTGTTTTATAGATTTTGCCCTCGGACAAAATTTTCGCAAGCCATACGGGCACCGCCCCCGGAGCTTTAATCTCCATTATGATGCGTCCCGGACAAAGCTCCTCGCCGTACACCGGACGCTCAAGCGACAGGTCGAACATACGCCCCTTTACATTCATGTCGAATGTTATACGCAAATCGGGGTTTGATTTTGTGACGAACGAAAGCCTGTCACAAAACACGAGAGCCGCGGGACGGAGCGTTTTGTAGTGCTCCGCAAATGAATCTATTTCACGTTCTATCTGCGTGTCGCGAAAATGCTTTTTCCCCTCCAGCCACATAACGGCATCCTCCTCGGAAACACTTGTGCGCCGCTTGTAGACCACCGAAGCATATTTCTTCTTGAGTTCGGCAAACACCGGGGTTTGCTCCGTAACGTCCGAATAGGCGCGGAGTCTTATTTTTTCTTTGTACTCCGGCTGTTCGCACGAACGCGAGATCAAAAGATGCTCGGGAGTGTCAAAATACAGGCTTCTTATCCTGCCCTCTGGATATGCATCGGGCGTCAACTCGTTTGAAGCGCTGCTGACAAAAAACCGATACTGTTCACGCGTAAGAAGATACTTTATCTCGCTGCGTTCAAAGCACTGTAATGCGCTCATTGTTATCGCCTCCCTTGTTTTGACCATATCATAAAGCAATAAGCTAAAGCGTAGTTAAAGGTTCAAAAAAAGCGCAAAAAAAAGCACCGGGTCAACCGATGCTCTCTTTTATTTCCCATTTCATTAGTAGCGTTGTTAAAAACCGATCAGACGGCTCTCGTAACCTTGCCCGAACGAATGCAGCGTGTGCATGCATACACTCTGCAGGGGGAACCGTTGACAACAGCCTTTACCCTTTTGATGTTGGGCTTCCATGTTCTGTTGGATCTTCTGTGGGAGTGAGATACCTTGATACCGAATTTTACGTCTTTACCGCAAAAATCACACTTTGCCATTGAGAGCACACCTCCTTTGGTTAACGGGTAACAAAACCCTCTGTAAATCAGCAAAAATCATAATAACAGAAATCGCATTCAAATGCAAGTCTTTTTTAAACTTTTTTTGCGCGAAGCGCGAAATCACCGAAGAAAATGGATGAACAGTCCGCTCAAAAGCTTCGGTTCGAACCATGTCGATTTCGGCGGCATTATCTGAGACGCGTCCGCGATGCGCATAAGCTCGTCGAGTGAAGTGGGGAACATGGAAAAAGCAATGCGCATATCTTCGGCGCAGCGTTTTTCAAGCTCACCGAGACCTCTTATGCCGCCGACAAAGTCAATGCGTTTGTCGGTACGCGGGTCGTCTATGCCGAAAATGCGGCTTATAACAAGCTTTTGGAGAAGCGACACGTCAAGACTGCCTACGGGGTCGCTCTCGTCCGCTATGCCGTCCTTAAGGCTGAGCGAATACCATTTTCCGTCAAGATACATACCGAACGAGTGACGTTCGGCGGGATGCACCGCGCCGTCATGCACATTCACGGTAAAGCTTTCTTTGAGAAGCGAAATAAGTTCCTCTGCGGAGTGCCCGTTCAGGTCTTTTATGAGTCGGTTATAGTCTAAAATTTTAAGGTCGTTTGCCCTGAAACAAACCGCAAGAAAACAATTAAATTCTTCGTCACCCGTAAAGTCGGGGTGAGACGCGCGGCGTTTAAGCGCGACCTTTACTGCACTTGCGGCACGGTGGTGACCGTCGGCGATATAGAGTGACGGCACGTTTTCAAAAGCACCGACGAGCGCGGATATATCGTTTTCGTCCTCAATCACCCACACTTCGTTTCTCACCCCGCCGTCGGACACAAAGTCGTAAACGGGCGCGAGAACGGTATATCTGTCGAGTATCGCATTTATGACGTCATTCTCACGGTACGCAAGGAAAATCGGTCCGGTGTTCGCGTCGCACGTGTCGACATGACGGATTCTGTCCTCCTCTTTGTCGGCACGCGTAAGCTCATGGCGCTTTATGACACCGCTCAGATAGTCGTCAACGGACGCACAGCAGACAATACCCGTCTGAACCGTTTCGCCCATAGTCTGACGGTAGACATAAAGATTCTTTTTTGCGTCGCGCACGCAAATGCCGTCCGCTTCGAGCTTTTTAAGATTTTCGGCAGCCTTTGCGTAGACCTCATCGGAATAAAGATCCGTTCCGACGGGCAAATCTATTTCGGCTTTATCGACGTGCAGAAACGAATACGGCAGGTTTTTCACCTTTTCGCGCGCCTCATCCGAATTCATTACGTCATAGGGAAGAGCCGCCACTGCAGCCGCGTACTCTTTTTTCGGGCGCAATGCCGAAAAGGGACGTATTACTGACATTATACAACCTCCTGAAAAGGGGAACAAAACGGTCTCTGCAAGATGTTTTCAGTTCCCGCTGATATACGCATTTTCAAAATATCTTCTGTCCGCGCCCGCACCGACATAAACGCCGCGCACACCGCCGACACATACAAAGCAGCTCGTCTCTTTCCAAACGGGCAGCACCGCGCCGTCGGAAATAAGCAGGGTGCATATTTCGGAAAAGAGCCTTGTGCGTTCTTCTCCCGCCGAAGAGGCATACTCCGCGACCTTCTTATCCAATTCCTCATTCGCGGTACCCGTGAGAGACGACGCGGAATCGGTGACGAAGCTGCCGAAAAGCACGCCCGCGTCATCGGACGAAACACGCAGCGGACAGAACGCAATTTCCCAGTCCGAACCCGCTGTCCTTGACAGCAGTGTCTGCGAATCGGTTTCTTCAAGCTTTATTTCAAGACGGATGCCGAAAATTTTCTGCCAACGCTGCAGCTGACGGCGAAGCGTTTCGGAATCTTTTTTGTCGCACAGAACGGTGAGCGAAAGGCTGTCCGCTTCGGCGGCTTTGAGAGCAGCGTCGAGCGCATCGCTCACCTTTGCTTCATCAAAAAGGGACTCGGGCGATGCGGCATTTTCGACGCATGCCGCATCGGGCACGGGAAAAACGGCGGCACTCTCCCCCGCATCGGCGGCTATCGCGGCGCAGTCCGTCGCAAAGAGGAACGCATCGCGCAGTTCTTTTATCGCAAGTTTTTCGTTTTTGTTGTTTATGAGAAATACCCTGTTTGTGTCGGCGACGCTTTTCACTTCGTCGTTTTTGCCGAGAGAAAACCGCTTCAGCTGCGAGTCGGTCATATATGCGCCCGAATAGTCACCGTCCTTAAGTTTTTGCAAAACACCGTCGGAATCGGAATTGTAATAGAACCAGAGCGTGTCGGCTTTTGCCGTATGCTCGCCGACATAGTCGGTATTTTTCCTCAATCTGTAAGTTGTATCATCAAAATATGACAAATAAAACGGACCGTTTGAAAGGCTGTAGGCTATAAGCAGTCCGTATCTGCCGCCGCAGGCATTGAAAAACGTTTCATTGCACGGCATGCACACAGGCTCGGCAAGGACGGACAAAAACGCATCGCTGCGCTCCGCAAGCCTTATCACAAGCGTCTTTTCGTCGGGCGCACTGACTCCGATGTCGTTCGGCTGCACCGTGCCCGCAAGCGACTCGCGCGCGTTTACGACGGAGGAAAGCAGCTCGGCATCGGGCGCACCCGTTGACGGGTCGAGCGCACGTCTGAAAGCAAATACAAAGTCGTCAGCCGTTACCCTCGGCATAACATAACCGCCGTTTTCGGTTTTCAAAGCGAAATCCTCAGGCAGCTTTTCGGTAAGCTGCTCGGCGGCATTTTTTGTAATATGCCACACGGCTTCGTCCCGCAGGTAAAATGTATAAGTAAGTCCGTCGGGCGAAATGTCCCATTTTTCGGCGACGCCGGGTGATATATTTCCGTTTTCGTCGGGACGGACAAGTCCCTCAAACGTGTTCCTGACTACAATTTTTGCAGTTCCGCTCTCCGCTATCTGCGGATCGTACGTCACAGCCTGCGTTTCGACGGCAAAGCGCAGCACGGTCGCGGCGTCGGAACCGCATGCGGAAAAGCACAGCAAAGCTACCGTTATTGCGGCACAAACCGCCGTAATACGTTTTTTCATACGGCTCCCCCTTTCGGTTCCCTGCGTAATTTTGCCGAAATTATTTTACCATACGCACGGCTTTTATTCAAGTTCTTTTACAAGTCCGTTTGCAAATTCCGCAAAAATATCGGTATCAAGCGGATAGGACGTAAAAGTAATATCGCCGAGTGTACGCTCTATGTAACCGAGAGCATATTCCCTGCCCCTTTTCTTTTCAAGAGCTTTGAGAGCGTCGTAGTCGCGAACACCGTCGCGGAAAGACTTCTCGCGGACGGAGCACAGCGGTTCGCCGTTCTCCCCGGGATAGACAATAAATCCGTCGCCTGCGGGGAAATTGCCGCCCGCAGTGGTTTCCTTAAACGGGTCGGCAAGACGGCGCGAGTACTGCGTGTACCAAAAATTGAACCCCCAGTGCAAAAATCCCTCACAGCCGTATTTATACAGCAGCACACCGATGACGCGCATTTTTACAAGCGGCAAAAACAGAAATCTGTTCGGGTAGTTATTGTCGAACGGGCCGCAGCAGTAGTATGTCCAAAGCCTGTCCGTCCGTCCGCGAAATTCGTCTATCGAGCCTTCTCCCGGTACCGGTAAATCAACCAGTCCCTCGGAATAGTACTCGTAGTCGGACAGAGCGTCCATGTGCGTATATGCCGAAAAATACTCTTTGACGGCGGCGGCGCATTTTCTGTAGCGGGCGATATCCTCCCCGCCCGGCTCGTCGGAGCAGTGGATATAGCATATATCGGTGATGCCGAGCGCGTCGGTGTGCTCCTTGAAGCTTGCGCCGAACTGACGGAGAAAGCTCATGTACCCCTGCGACAGAGAATCGTTTTCCCACCCGAAAATGCGGCGGTACCCCTGCGTCGTGTGAGCCATAATCTTAGGCGCGTGCTTCGCGCCCCACTGCGTGAAAAGATGCGAAATTTCAAAATATTTCACTCCGCAGTCAAGGCACATTTTTACCCATCGGTCAAAATTTTCATAGCCGAAAGTATACTTGTACTGTTTTCTTGCAACATCCACAAGCTGCACCGTCGGACGCTCGTTTCCGACCTCCGTATCAAGCGCGGGCGTAAAAACGGGCGTCAGCAGCATGTTTATTCCGTGCGCCGCCGCATTTTTCACGAAGTTTTCGGTCACGCGCCAGTACTCCTCCGAAAAAGCCTCGATGCCGTAATAACTCATAAGACAGTCGGTATGAAACCAGTTTGTGCACATAAGTGTTCGGTCGGGCATTTTTGCGGTCGACACGTACACGTCGACTTCCGCAGTCACGCCGCCGACGCTGAAAACGAGGGAATGCGTACCGGGGATATCACCGCCGATTTCGCAGTACACTCCGAGCGTTTTGCCCTTTTCGAGATGCAGCGTACCGTGCACGGGCACTATCGGGTCGGGATAAAAGCCGACGGCGGCATTTTTCAGCACAACGGAATTTTCGGGTGCTTCGGCGCGATCGGAGTAAATTTCACGCACGGCACCCGTTTCAACGGGGAGGGCGCATTCGACGGAAAAAACAGCATCATCATCGCAGTCGGAGCATACCGCAAACTGAACCGCGCTTTTTTCGCCGCAAAGCAGCGACAGGCAGCTCACGCGAGGGAGCGTTTTTACGTCCGCATCGGAAAATATTTTGGTGAGAGACGGCACGGGGATTATTGAAACTGACATCCTGACATTCCCTTCTTTTTCGGACATTTGCGCTTACCATACTAACACAGAGCGTGTGAAATTAAAAGATTTTTGAAAAAATTTATTAAACTGCACAAAAATCGGCTGCAAAGTTTTACGTTTTCGACGGCTGAGCGGCTCGGTTTTATGTTGACTTTTCGCTTCGTCGGCGGTATAATAATCGTGTATATAAGTATTTTGAAATTCACCGGGAGGCATGAAATCATGAAAAAAACACTCTCCGTTATTCTTGCAGTCATTTTGGCTGTGTGCTGTCTGCCGTTCGCGGCTTTCGCCGAAGGCACGGAAGAAAAATTTGAAACGACCGCCACCTTCGAAAGTGGCAATCAGCTCGTTTCCGGTTCCAATTACCGTATCGTAAGCGGCGTAACGATGACGGTTCCCTCCGACATGACGCTCTACATCCCCACAAACACAAAGCTCACCGTCGATAACGGCGCAACGCTCAATGTTCTCGGCAATATCGTTACACAGCCTTCTTCATCTCTCTATGTCGACGGCGTTCTCAAGAATGCGTCAAACGTCAGCGGTTCGGGCGACTGCTATGCGCAGTACCGTTTCCCCGCTCTCATCGAGCAGGGTCTTACAAAGACGGACGGTTCGATGAGAATCAAAGTGTCGTATGCAACATCCGCAAACGGCAACGCATATGAGGATCAGCAGTCACCTCTTACGTTCAAGGATATTCCCGACACCGGTGAAAAAATTTATGTGCCGATAAACCAGTATGTGTACATCAAGGCGCACATAATCGAGCCTGACGAATCAAAGGACAAGTTTGACGATGCTCTCATGAGCGTTTTCGCGGAAGGCGTCGGTGTTCCCTACACGCAGGGGTCGCACATCATGAAGGTAGGCTCGTCCGCCGATATCACCTACGGCAAGTGGACTACCGACAACGATTTCCTCAAAACCTACAAAATTCATCTTCCCTCAAATAAAGGCTACACCGTGTACGGCAGAAACGGCGAGCACAGCGAAATAGGCGAAACAGTCTATCTCAAGTACGGTCAGTCGTTCTCGTTCAAGGTCGAAATCGAACCCGAGTACGACATGTCGACCTATGAAGTCTATATCTACAACGGCTACGGCTGGACGGATCTCGACACCGAAACGCTTCTCAAGGACATCTCTCCCGCAAAGCCTGACGAATACGGCTACTACAACATAAGCTCCGTTGAGGGCGACACCACCGTTTACGTTATCGGCGTTGTGGAAAATAAGACCATCACACTCATCGGCGACATTCTCTCGATGATAAGAAGCATCTTTGAAACGATCAAAGCTTTCTTCCAGCAGTTCGCAGATATGTTCACGTTCAACAAATAAATCCGAAACACGACAAGAGCAACCCTTCCTAAAAAAACACGGCAGCGGCTCACATGAGCTGTTACCGTGTTTTTTGCTTTTTATTCGGCATGTGCCTGCGATAACGGTCTGACCGTCAGTCTATTTTCATGGATATGTCGAAAGCGGTGACAGAGTGGGTAAGCGAACCCATGCTGATGATATCAATGCCGCTCTGCGCTTTTTCGCGGATATTTTCAAGCGTAATGTTGCCGCTTGCCTCGGTAAGCGCGCGTCCGTCGATATACTTCACACATTCAGCCATTTCGTCGGCGGTCATATTGTCGAGCATAATGATATCTGCTTTCGCTTCGAGAGCCTCTTTAACTTCGTCCGCATTGCGTGTTTCAACTTCAATCTTCACGGTATGACCGATGTGCGCGCGAAGCTTTTTGACGGTTTTGAGAATACCGCCGCCTGCGTCGATGTGATTGTCCTTGAGCATAGCCGCGTCGGACAGATTGAAGCGGTGGTTCTTGCCGCCGCCGCAAATTACCGCATATTTTTGCATTGCGCGAAGTCCGGGCAGCGTCTTTCGCGTATCGGCAATGCTTACTCCCGTCCCCTCGACGAGTTTAACGGCGGTATGTGTCTGCGTAGCCACACCGCTCAGATGCTGAACAAGATTCAGCGCGGTGCGTTCGCCCATAAGCAGCGACTGCGTCTTGCCCTTAAAACGGGCGATAACATCGCCTTTTTTTATTTCGTCGCCGTCCTTTTTGTAAAGCTCAACCGCAACGTCTGAATCGAGCAGCTCAAACACACGCGCCGCTATTTCGATTCCGCACAGAACACCGTCCGCCTTTGCGACAAAACGCGCGGAGGTCACACTGTCCTCAGGGATAACGAACGCGGTGGCTTCGTCAATATAGGTTATATCTTCTTTTATCGCGTTCTTTATAACTTCGTCAACGTAAAAAGCTGGAAGTATCATATCAGTTTCTCTCCTCGGCTTCGGTAAGTATGATATAAGCAACCGTCGCAAGCGACAGCGTTTCGAAATACTCCGTCGTCCATGCGTATTTGCCGCCCTTGAGCCGCTTCAGGATATTGTCTATCTGATTAAGTCCGACGCGAATGGCTGCGGGGTCGGGAATGACAAAATAAGCGCGCTGCATTATGTTTCTTATCTCGGTCTGAATATCGTCGGAAACGGGCGCACCCGCAGCGTCAATCTCAACAGGGAGCGCGTCGACATCGGCATAACCGACAGCCATGCATCTCTTTATGTCCTCCGCCGCTCGTCTTGAAAAGACAAGAGCCTCAAGCAGCGAATTGCTTGCAAGTCTGTTCTTGCCGTGAACGCCGGTATTTGAGCATTCGCCGCACGCATACAGACGCTGTACCGTGGTGCGGGAATCCATGTCAACCTCTATGCCGCCCATAAGGTAGTGCTGACATGGAAATATCGGGATAAGGTCTTTCGTCATATCAACGCCGTGCTGCATGCAGCCGTCGTATATGCCCGGAAAACGGTTTCTGACGAAATCCGAATCCTCGTAAGAAATATCAAGGAAAAAGTCATTGCTGCCCGTGCGTCTGCTTTCGAGAATTATCGACTTTGAAACGACATCGCGCGGAGCAAGCTCCAACCGCTCATCGTATCTGTCCATAAAACGCTCGTGATGACAGTTGAGCAGATACGCTCCCTCGCCTCTGACCGATTCGCTTATGAGGAACTGCTCGCCGTCGTCGGAATTAAACGCGGTGGGGTGGAACTGAACGTAGCTGAGGTCTTTTATACGCGCTCCGAGGTCGTACGCGATGCGAATGCCGTCGCCCGTCGAGCTTTTCGGGTTGGTCGTGTACTTGTAGACACGTCCGATGCCGCCGGTGCAAAGCATGCAGTAGCTGCAGAACACGCTGAACACCTTGCCGTCCTTGAGAAGATCCGCTCTGAAACCGCTTCTCACCCTTACAAGCCTGCAAAGGTCGGTGTTGTCGGAATATGTTATATTGTCTTTCTTTCTTACCTGCTCATAAAGCACCCTCACAAGCTCCGCGCCGGTAGTGTCCTTATGGTGCACGATACGTCTGCGGGAGTGACCTCCCTCAAGCGTTTTGTCAAGCTCTCCGTCGGCGTTTCTGTCAAATTCCGCGCCGAGAGCCATCATCTCTCTGACATCGTCAGGACCTTCATGCACAAGGATGTCGACCGTTTCGGGGTTGTTTTCATGACGTCCCGCGATGAATGTATCCTTTGTGTGAAGCTCATAGCTGTCATTTTCGAGCGACAGCACGGCGGCTACACCGCCTTGGGCAAGGTTGGAGCTTGACGTTGTCGGAGAATATTTCGCCAGCATCATTATTTTGGTATCGTCGGAAAAATGCAGCGAACCGTACATTCCCGCAACACCCGCACCGACAATCAAAACGTCATAAACATTTTCGGGTTTCATATGTTATTACCTCTTTTTTATATGGGAGTTTTACGTTTTTAACCGAGACGGAGCATTTCGTCTATACTTTTTTTCGCCCTGACGCGCAGCGTTTCGTCAACCGTCACACTCTCGCCGCCCGTGCCGTTCAGCGCGGCGATAATGCCGTCGAGGGTGATTTTTTTCATATCGGCGCAAACAAGCTTTTCGGGGCAAAGATAAATATATTTGCCGTCGCTCCCCTTTTCGTGCGCAAGAAAGCCGTCCGCAACACCTCTTTCGGTGCCGATAATCACAGGCTTTTCGGACTCACGCGCAAATTTGATTATTTCTGCCGTCGAGCCTGCCATATCGGCGAGGTCAACAACCTCCTGCGGGCATTCGGGATGCACGGCGACAAGTGCGTCGGGATGACTGCGCTTTGCGTCGAGGATATCCTGAGCAGTAAGAGAATTATGCACGGGACAGTACCCGTCCCACAGTATTATGTTTTTGTCGGGCAGCATATTCCGAACGTATGCGCCGAGATTTTTGTCGGGGATGAACAGTATTTCGGGGGCATTGAGCTGCGACACTATTTTAAGCGCGCTCGACGAAGTGACGCACACGTCGCATTCCGCCTTAAGCGCGGCAGTCGTATTGATATAGGCGACGACTGCGGCAGCGGGATGCTCCTCTTTGAAGCGGCGCACGCGTTCGGGAGATATCATTTCAGCCATCGGACACGTCGCGTCCGGAGCCGGCAAAAGCACTTCTTTTTCGGGAGCGAGAATTTTCACGCTCTCCGCCATGAAGCGAACGCCACACATTACAACTTTTTTTTCGGGCAAGCCTGCGCACCTTGACGCAAGCGCGAACGAATCGCCCACGATATCGGCAATCTCGGTTATCTCGGGTGACTGATAGGTGTGCGCGAGAATTACCGCACCCTTCTCCCTCTTGAGCCGCCTTATTTGCTCCTGCTTTTCGCTGACTGTGCTGTTTTCGGTTATCATAACAGAAACTCCGTCCTTTCAAATTAGTAATTATACACCCTTCGACGGAAAAATACACTGTCGAAAAAGAAAAATATACCGCAAAGGCAGGCAGAAAAACTGTGCTGTTTTTATAAAATCATCTGCCGTTGAGCCGAAGAACAAGCGTAAACACACCGTCCTCGCATTTTATGAGCATCTCGCCGTGATATTTGTTTACCGTACTCTCAATGGAGCGCAAGCCGAAACCGTGCGAGTCGGAATCCGCCTTTGACGTATCGTAAAAGCCCTTTGCGTTCTTCTTAGGCTCCGCGTCGGTCGGATTCGATACGGAAATGACGGTAAATGTTTCATTCCCGTGCGCCTTTACCTTTATAAAACGGCGCGTTTTTTCTTCGATAAGCGAATTTGCCTCAATTGCGTTATCGAGCGCATTGCTCAGAATAATACACAAATCTATCGGCAGAATATCGTTTTTTTCAAGATTGACGCAGTTATATTCCGTCGTTATATCCTTTGACTGCGCCTCATACATTTTTTCGTTGAGAATGGCATCAACCGCCGAAATGCCCGTTATGCGCACGTAGTCCGATTCGTCCACCGCACCGCCGAGGTCGTTCAAGTATTTTTTCAGACCGTCAAGGTCGCCTTTTTCGGCAAGCATGTTCAAAAGCAGAATATGATTTTTCATGTCATGACGGAAAGAACGCGTCCTGTTGTAGAGTGTTTCGAGTCTTTTTACGGAATTTTCCTGCTGAGTAAGCATCGACGCAAGCATTTCGGTGTCGCGCGCCAATGCAAGCTGATCGCGAAATTTCCCGAAAAGAACGAAAACGAGTATATTTATAAATACCAGTCCTCCGCACGACACATACACATATGCCGCAATGCGGTCGCCGACGGGATAGTTTTCAAAAAAATACTGATATACCGAAAATGTAACGAGCGTAACCACAGGCACGAAAAACAACGCTGTCCACAGCCTGAACGAAGTCGGAACCTTTGTATAGCGTTTTGCGAAAATACTGACAAATACGGCAGCCGCTATCATTGCGCCGTTTGCAAGCGTCTGCCTGCCGAGACGGACATACGACGCGTCCATGCTTTCCTCAAAGCCTGCGGCACGCGACAAAATGACGAAAAGCACCCTTGCACCCGCTTCGGACAGTGCGATTATCATGGTAAACACGGCGGAGGCTATCAGCTTTCGCCGTACGGCATCCGTATACATCAAAAACAGAATCGCAATAAGCAGCGCGCATTCGACCGCATAACGCACAAATTCCGACGGAAAAACGTTGCGCAGCAGAATCATCACAGCCGCAAGTCCCACAAACGGGAGATAGTCAAATCGGCTGCGCCCGAACCGCGAGGTAAAAAAGCTGTTCGCCATGATATACGCAAGAACAAGCTCAAACACCGACGAAAAAATAAGCGCGGTATTGAACAGAATTTCTTTATAGTCGCGAAGCAGGTCTATATGCACACTCTCACCTCACAGCACATCATTCCGCACATCAGCGCATCGCCCACAGAAACGCTTCGTTTGTTTCCCTTGCTCTGTGCTTGCTCACGGGTACGCCCGTGCCGTCGGAGAGCACCGCCAGAGTGGGTGTCAGAGAAGAAATTTTTGCCGCGTTTATCAGAAATGACTGATGACAGCGCACAAAATCCTGTTTTTTCAGCGTCTGCTCCACTTCGTCCAACTTACCGTAAAACGTATATTCGCGTCCCGACACGGTTTTGAGCGTTATGATACGCTTATTGCTTTCAAAAAGAAGAATGTCGCGCACGGGCAGACTCGTGCTTTCCGCGCCGCTCTGAAAAACATATCGGGCGCCGTCGCTGCGCGTAAGTTCACCTACGCACTCTTTGAACACACGCGGAAAGCCGTTTATAAGCTCGGGCTTGAGTATATAACGGAATGCCCGCACTTCGTACCCCGAAAAAACGTATTCCGCAGATGCCGTGACAAATACTATCATAACGTCCTTGTCAACGGCTCTGATACGCTTCGCTGCGCTGAGTCCGTCGCAGGACTTCATTGTAATATCGAGGAAAATCAAGTTAAAATCGGCTTGTCCCGATTCAAAAGCGGCGGCAAGCGGCTCACCGTCATTAAAAACGGTAACTGTGCCGTTTATATCCCACCTTGCGAGCAAATCGGTAATTCTGTCGCGCAGATATTCGCAAACGGCATTTTCATCGTCGCATACGGCAATACCGAGTCTCATTCCTCTTTGACCTCCGCACCGTCCGAGCCGCGCTTTCTGAATATAACGAACTTACCCGCGATGTAGTTAAACACAACGGTGAGCACGGCTACAAGAATTTTGTCTATCCATACGCCGCCGTTTATCTTTTCAAAAATACCGAGCAGCAGCGCGTACAGCAGCTCGTCAAACAGCAGCAGTGATATTATACGCGCACCGAAAAACGAAAGCAGCTCTTTTGCTATCGCTTTTGCTCCGCTTGCGGTGCTTTCGAACACAAACAGTCGGTTAGTGACATACGCAAACGTCACGGCGCACACCCACGCTATTGCGTTCGATACATAGAGCCACTTAAAAGGGAACGAGCCTATGGCGAAAAGCACAAGCGATTCGTAATTCTCCCCGACAAGCCTGTTCGCTGTGCCGAAAACAACAAAATTGACAACGGTGGTCAGTACGCCGAAAACGAGATATGACATCACTTCGTATTGCAGGAGCTTTTCGACACCGGGAATTTTCAAAAGCTTTTTGAAAAACGGCACCGAAAATATTTTATTGCAAAGCTTTTCATAGCTTTCCTTTAATTTCATGTCGAGCTGCCACACTTTCCTTGTGTTTATGGGTTTTATTTTAGCAGACCTTGAATTATTTTGCAACTGCGGTATAATATATAAGAGAAAATTTTTTCGGAGGACAAAGAAGTGAGACTTGACAAATATCTGAAAGTATCGCGCCTGGTGAAACGCCGCACCGTCGCGAACGAGCTTTGCGACGCGGGTCACGTCGACGTTAACGGCAAAACGGCACGCGCATCATACGACGTTAAGGTCGGAGATATCATCTCGATACAGGCAGGCGCAAATCTTACAAAAGCCGAGGTCGTGTCCGTACAGGAATATGCAACTAAGGACAACGCTTCGTCAATGTACAGGCTTCTGTGATTTATAAGCTCCGCTTAAAGCACAGCTGCTATACTTAAAGCACAGCTGCTATACTTAACACACAGAGGTGACAGACAATGGATGACAATTATTTCGGTAACTTCGGTGCCGTTCCGCCCGAAACGAACGGTACGGACAATTCTAACGGTACGAACAATACAGACCGTACGGACAATACGGACGAAACGTGCGAAACGTACGAAAACGGGAACTCCGATTCTCGGTTCGAAGATTTTACGGCGGCAAACACCGTCGGCAGCGTCCCGCCGCATTACGGCGGATATTCGGAGACGTACGGCACGGCGGAAAAACGGCAGCAAAACAGCGTGCATTACACGGGAGAAGGTTATTCTCCCTATCCTAACATGAACGGCATGAGAAGAAAAAAGGAAAAAAAACCGCCGACACGCGGAACGCTTGTCGCGTTCGGCATTATCACACTTGTGCTGTGCCTTGTCATGAGTACGGTATCGGGCGCGATATCCTCGTTTATCACGGTTCAGGTGCTTGAAAACAGCGGCGGCTCGGAAAGCACGACCGCACAGAAGTCGGACGAGCTTATTTCGGTACCCGCCGAAACGGACGGAAACGACAGCGGTGAGCTGCCCGTCAGTGTAACACAACCGTTCTCCGATGTCACGGAGACACCCACCGAGAGCGTAACACGGCAGAACACCGAAACGGAAAAAACAAAGGGCGAAGTTTATGCCGAATCCGTAAACAGCATAGTCGGCATCACGTGCAAGGGGACAAAAGAAGTAAGCACTTTCTTCGGCAGAACCGCTTCGGCATCCTTTACTTCGACCGGCTCCGGATTTTTTATCACCTCGGACGGCTACATTGTCACAAATTACCATGTGATAGAAAACGCCTCCGAAATTACGGTAACGACCTACAGCGGTCAGGCATACGAGGCAACGGTACGCGGTTACGAATCGTCAAACGACATTGCCGTTATAAAGGTCAACGGCGAATTTACCCCCGTAAAAGAGGGCGACTCCTCATCGCTTGAGGTCGGCGACGAAATACTTGTCATCGGCAACGCTCTCGGTGAGCTTTCGTACACGTTTACCGACGGATTGGTAAGCTATTTAAACCGCGCCGTAACAACCGAAAGCGGCGATATAATAAACATGTACCAAACAAACGCAGCCATAAACGAAGGCAACTCCGGCGGCCCCGTCTATGATATGTACGGCAAAGCGGTAGGCATCGCAAGCGCAAAATACGAAGCGTCCTCTGTCGAAGGACTCGGATTTTTCATTCCGCTCAACGACGTTAAAAGCATGATTTCGGATATCATCGAAAACGGCTATGTTTCGGGCAAGCCGAGTCTCGGCGTATCGGTACAGCCGGTAACGCAGACAATGTCAATGCGCTACTCCGTACCCGTGGGTCTTTATATCGTGGCTGTAGGTGCCGACACCGCCGCCGCAAATGCGGGACTGAAAGCCGCCGACGTAATAACAGGCATCGACGGCGAAGCCGTCACAGGGGCAGCGGAACTGTCCTCCGCACTCTCGTCAAAGCGGGCGGGCGACTCCGTTACCGTAACGGTTTCACGCTCGGGCAAAACACTCTCGTTTGCGCTGACTCTCGATGAATACAAGCCCGCCGACCCGCGCACCGAATACTCCGGCGTTTATGATTATTGACCGATAACCGAATAACGGATACCGAATAAAGCTCCCTTGATTATTTCATGGGAGCTTTTGTCGAAAGTCTTGACATGCACTATATATTGTGTTATAGTTTAGCAAATGAACACAATGTCGACACAGAGTACAATTTATCGTACTCAAAATCGACACGAATCGAACAAATGTATTGACAAATCTGTTTTTGTACGCTATACTGTACCCGAACGACAAAACAAATGTTCGATTGAGAAAGGTGGATGCTTTATGCACACAATATATTCCGTTCTTATAGTTATCGAGGTTTTCCTCGCTGCGTTCGGCGCATGGTGCATTCTCAACGAAAACAGGCTCATTGCTTTTGAAGAAAAGCTCTCGCGCAAAGTGCGCTCCGCAATACTCCTCCGCGCAAAAAAGCGTGCCGCGGAAAAGCGTCGCCGCATAAACGCGCGTGTTCGCTATACACCGAAAGTGCCGCAGAAAATAAAAACGGAAAATCAAAGTGCGGCATAATTTCTCCGCGAGCTTCGCCTGTCGCCGCAAGCTCCGCATATCGCCGTGAGTTTCTCACAGCCATCGGCTGCGGATTGCCGATTATAGATTGCTTTTACGGCATTTTTGTGATACCATTACGGTATAGAAAACGCCGAAAAGGAGATTCTCAGTATGCATCACATTGTCATTCTCGATTCGTCAACCGCCAATCCCGGCGATCTCAGTTGGGATTTTCTGAAAAAATACGGCACGCTCGACGTTTACGGCAGAAGCACACAGGCTGAAACCGTCGAACGCGCAAAAGATGCAGACATCGTTATAATCAACAAAACGGTTTTGTCGGAAAACACACTCAGGCAGCTGCCGAAGCTGAAATTCATCACCCTGCTTGCCACGGGTTTTAATGTGGTCGACACCGCCGCTGCAGACAAGCTCGGCATAACCGTTTCAAACGTTCCGTCATATTCGACCGACGCCGTTGCACAGCAAACATTTGCGTTTATTCTCGAATTTGCCAACCGCGTCGGTATTCACTCCGACCGCGTTCACGGCGGAGCTTGGGCAGACTGCGCCGATTTCAGCTTTACAGCGGCTCCGCTCTGCGAGCTTAAGGAC
>CAVFAD010000001.1:115828-139759 GCA_963620305.1 Bacteroidaceae bacterium
CTTAAGGACAAGACATTAGGCATAATAGGCTACGGCAGAATAGGCAGGCGCGTCGGCGAAATTGCCCGTTCGTTCGGCATGAAAGTACTTGCAAACACCGCTCATCCCGAAAAATACTCCGATGCCGACGTTGATTTTATGCCGCTCGGCGAAATGCTGCCGATGTGCGACTTTGTTTCGATTCACTGCCCGCTCACACCGCATACGGATAAAATGGTAAATGCGGAATTTATCTCAAAAATGAAAGACGGCGCATTCCTCGTAAATACGTCGCGCGGCGCAGAGCTTGACGAACAGGCTGTCGCCGACGCGCTTAACTCCGGAAAACTTGCGGGAGCGGGACTCGACGTACTTTCCTCGGAACCGCCGCTCTCCGACAACCCGCTGCTGACCGCGAAAAACGCGTGGATAACTCCGCACATCGCATGGGCTCCGTTTGAAACAAGAGAGCGTCTGTTGGGTATAACCGACAAGAATATAAAAGCCTTTTGCGACGGGGCACCGATAAACGTCGTAAATCATCCGTCGGGCGCAAATTAAAGCCAAAGCTTGCCGAAAAAAAACGCAAACACAACTCACTCCGACGTGCGCGATTTTTGTCCTCAAAACAGCAAGTCACGGTCTGCGCCCGCCGTAAAAAATACGGAACAAAAAAGCAAAATACGATAACCGAAACGAAACACGGAGATGCCCGTAATACGGCATCCCCGTGTTTTTCAGGTTTTCTGTTACAGCTTCATTGCAACTTCGTATGCTCGCCAAATAACACTCTTGAGGTTGCCGACGGAGAGACAGTCGCCGACAAGCTCAACATTTTTGTTTTTATTCTTATCGGCAATCGGCGCGGGGATATATCCTGCGGAGGAAATGACTGAATCGCAGGCTATCTCAACCGTCCCGCCGTTTTTATCTGTGCAGACGACGGAGCCGTCTTTAACCTCTTTAAGTGTCGTTTCGAGGTAAACGGGAACTTTTTTCCATGCGAACCATTCACGAAGATACGAACTGTTCGCAAGACATACACCCTTTTGCGCAATAAGGTCGTCTTTCATCTCGACGATGCTAACCTTTTTGCCGTGCAGCGCAAGCTCATACGCAATTTCACATCCGGTAAGGCCGCCGCCTATAACGGCAACACTGTCGCCGACTTCCCTGCCGAGCAGGAATTCGCATGCTTCAATCATTTTCTCGTGTCCGGGAATCCTCTTGAGCACACGCGCCGTCGCGCCCGTAGCGACAACAACCGGATCGCTGCCGAACTGCGAAATATCTTTTATTTCGGTATTGAAATGTATCTCCACGTTGAGTTTTTTCATCTCGCGTTTGTACCATTCGAGCAGGTCGCGGAGCTTGCCTTTGTAGCTTTCCGCGGACGCGGCGATAAACGTACCGCCGAGCACGCCGGACTTCTCGTAAATCACGGGTTTGTGACCGCGCAGAGAGGCAACACGCGCCGTTTCCATGCCGCCGATACCGCCGCCGATTATGCGCACGGTTTTCGGTGAATCGGTCTTCTTTATATAATGTTTGTTCCACTGCATCATTTCGGCGTTGACCGCGCAGCGGGCAAGATGAAGCGAATCGCTGAGTTCCTGGTCATTGGGCACGCCCTTGTAATGACACATATTAAAGCAGCCGTTATGGCAGAGTATGCAGGGACGTATATCGTCCTCTCTGCCGTTTATAACCTTCGTAAACCATTCGGGGTCGGCAAGGAAGTTTCGCGCAAAACCCGCGCCGTCGAGTTTGCCCTCGGCGATAGCTTTCGACGCGGCGTCGAGCGTAAGACGGCCGGCGCAGACGACGGGAATGTCCACGAATTTCTTTATGTGTTCCACATCCTCAAGGTTGCAGTTTTCGGGCATGTAGATAGGCGGATGCGCCCAGTACCACGCGTCATAGGTGCCGTTGTCGCAGTTGAGCATGTCGTAACCCGCGTCCTGAAGGAACTTTGCGGCGATTTCACTTTCCGCCATGTCCCTGCCGACTTCGGTATATTCTTCGCCGGGGAGAGCGCCCTGACGGAATCCTTTTGTTTTTGACAAAACGGAATATCTCAGCGAAACGGGAAAATCCTTTCCGCATTCCCTCTTTATCGCCTTGACGATTTCCGCCGCGAAGCGGTATCTGTTCTCAAGGCTGCCGCCGTATTCGTCGGTACGTTTGTTTACGTACTTGAGGGCGAACTGGTCGAGCAGGTACCCCTCGTGAACCGCGTGCACTTCGACTCCGTCCACTCCCGCTTCTTTAAGAAGCCGCGAGGATTCGGCAAACGAATCTATGAATTTTTGAATTTCTTCCTTTGTAAGCTCACGCGACGGAATCTTGTCCGACCATCTGTTAGGTGACGGACTTGCCGAAGCGGTTATCATGTCGAAATTCATTACGGGCTTTGACAAAACGCGAAGAACACTGTTCGTGTGGAGTTTCTCCATCATTTCCGACACGGTGAAGCTCCTTCCGAAGCCTGCGGTAAGCTGAACGAACAGTTTTGCGCCGGTCTTGTGAAATTCCGGCATCCACTTGCCGAGTTCCCTGAACATGCTCTTCTTTTTGTGAAGCCACTGACCGAGCATGGGGTTATATACCGGCTGGCAGCCGGGAAGTATAAGTCCGACATTGTTTTTGGCGATTTCCGTTATGAACCGCGCACCCTCTTTGTCGAAGTGATTGACTTCCATCCAGCCGAACAGGTCGGTGCCGCCCATGGACGTAAGAACGATTCTGTTTTTAATCTCACAGTTTCCGATTTTCCACGGAGTCAATAAAGGTTCATATGCCTTGTTCATTGTTTGCTTACTCCTTTTTCCCGCAGAGCGGTATTTACATCATACAGTATAACAGAAATGACCGTGAATTGTCACTATAAAACATTAAAATTGTAAAGCTTTAATTTCTTTTGTTCAATTACGGGTTTGACAATGCTCTGCGGCAATGCTATACTGTTATGCGGCAAACGGTAAGCTGCGTCAGCTTATCGAAATTTTTCGGAAAGAAGGCGGCTGTAAATGCGCTCCGACAGAAATAAGACCGTTGATCTCCCGCTTTCGGAATGCGCCGAATACGCGGCAAGATGCGTGTGCCCGAAAGGCGAAATAACGCTCTCGGAATGCACGGACAAAATCTTCTGCGCCGATTTTTTCGATGCTGCGCCGCGCCTCCCCGAAAAAAGCTTCAAGCTCATTATCGCAGACCCGCCGTACAATCTCCGAAAGGAATATGCGGGCGAGGTGTTTACGGAAAAAACCGACGAAGAATACCGCGAATTTACGCGTCGGTGGCTCGGTGAAATCCGCCGTCTTGCGGCGGATGACGCAACGGTTTATGTCTGCTGCGACTGGCGTACGTCGGTTACCGTCGCACCCGTACTCGGCGAGTTTTTTACGGTGCTCAACCGCATTACATGGCAGCGCGAAAAGGGCAGGGGCGCCGCCGAAAACTGGAAAAACTGTATTGAAGACATATGGTACTGCGCCGTCGGCAAAACCCGATATTTCAACGTCGGCGCGGTAAAGCAGAAACGCCGCGTGAAAGCTCCCTACCGCGAAAACGGAAAGCCTAAAGACTGGCACGAGGAAAACGGCGAAAATTTCCGCATGACCTGCCCGTCCAATTTTTGGGATGACATAACCGTGCCGTTTTGGAGCATGGCGGAGAATACCGCTCACCCGACGCAAAAACCCGAAAAGCTCATCGCAAAGCTCGTGCTGGCTTCGAGCAGACCGGGCGACCGTGTTTTCGACCCGTTTTCGGGTGCGGGGACTACTGCTGTCGTATGCAAAAAGCTCGGACGGCACTATACCGCCACCGAAAAAAGCGAGCTGTACTGCGCGTGGAGCGAAATACGGCTCGACAGAGCGGAGACGGACAAGCGCATTCAGGGGTATGAGGGCGGAGTGTTTACGAAAAACTGACCGCCGTAAGCTGACGGAATTACAAATTGTGTGAGGCGATTTTTTTGTATTATGCGATAGTTGCGGCTGCCGTTATCATGTTCGGCTTTCAGTTTCTTACAAACAGCGAATTTCAAAAGCTGTGCGGCAATACCGTACGCGCCGCACTTGTACTGTCGCTGGTGACGGGAGCGGTCGGGGCGGTCGTTCTTTTTGCGGCGGGCGGCTTTAAGATTGAGTTTACATGGTTTTCGCTGCTTATTGCCGTGTGGATGGCGATAAATACGTTTGCGTTTACCTTTTGCACGCTGAAAGCGTTGGACAAAATAAATCTGTCGCTTTATTCCGTCTTTGCAATGCTCGGCGGCATGATGCTGCCGTTTGTCGCGGGACTCGTGTTTTTTGACGAAAAAATGACCGTCGGCAAGGGAATATGCGTCGTGCTTGTCGCTGCTGCACTGTTTTTAACCGTTAAGCGCGGCGAAAAAAGAGGCGGCGCAGGGTGGTACATCGGCGTTTTTATTCTGAACGGCATGTCGGGTGTCATTTCAAAGACGTTCAAGGCACTGCCGTATGAAAAAACGGGCGATGCCGCTCTCTCGGTGCTTTCCGCGCTCGTAACGGTGGCGATATCGGGCATCTGGCTTTTGTTTGCCAAAAAACCGAGGCTTGCGCTGACGAAACGCGCAATTTCCTGCTCGCTGATATCGGGTGTTTGCGGGCGCGTGGGAAATTATCTGCTGCTTATCGCGCTTGCGCAGCTGCCCGCGTCGGTGCAGTATCCGTTCGTTACGGGCGGTGTAATGATAATCGCCACCGTGCTTTGCTTTTTTACAAAACAAAAGCCGACGAAAAAAGAAATACTGTCGGTTGCAGTGTCCTTTGTGGGGATTCTTGCACTCGTACTGCTGTGACAAAGCTCGGCTCTTTTGGCGGGGCAAACGGAGTTTTCGTGGAACTGCACAAAGCCGCTCGGTAAGGTTTGTGAAGATTGAACGAAAAAATTTTTAGGTAATTTTAAAAAAACTATTGACAAGCGGCTCTTGCCGTGTTAAACTGCAATCAAGTTACAAATCGAATATCTGTCAGGTAGAGGCGCGATGTCTATCAGTAGCACGAAAAACGGAGTATCCGCTCCCGTGTGAAAGGAGCCGTCGCCGAGGGTATACGGTACGGATTTTACCGTGTATACCGGTACGTCGGATAATATCTGCCGTACTGTCACTTTAAGGTGGAGAGCTATCACGACCCGCAGTTAAGCTATATATACTGCCGCAGTGATTTTTCCACTGCGGCGGTTTTCGTTTTGCGGCAAAAAAAATCACAAAAGGGGTAAACAAAAATGAAAAGAACACTTTGTATCGTACTTGCAATCATAACGGCACTTTCCTGCATGCTTGCATTCGCTTCGTGCGGCAAGGACGGAGGCGACACCACCGCAGCCTCCGATTCCGCCGAAAGCAGCACTGCGGCGGCATCGTCGGATCTCGGCGCAAACGACCTTGAAAAAATCAAGGCTGCCGGCAAGCTCGTGGTAGGCATGGAATGCGCTTACGCTCCCTACAACTGGTCGCAGACGACCGAGAACGAATACACCGTTAAGGTTCGCGACGGTATGTATGCGGACGGCTACGATGTTCAGGTAGCGAAAAAGATAGCCGAGGCTCTCGGCGTTACGCTTGAGATTAAGCCTATGGAATGGGACGGACTTATTCCCGCAGTTAACGCATCCGACATTGACATCGTTGTCGCCGGTATGTCGCCCACGGCGGAAAGAAAACTCAGCGTTGACTTCTCCGATACGTATTTCGACAGCAACCTCGTTATCGTTTGCAAAAAGGATTCGCAGTACGCTTCGGCTACGAAGATTGCCGATTTCAGCGGCGCAAAGATTACGGGTCAGCTGAACACCTTCCACTACGAAGTAATTGACCAGATTGACGGCGTTAAAAAGCAGGCTGCACTTCCCGATTTCGCGGCTCTTACACAGGCTCTTGCGTCGGGTTCAATCGACGGCTACGTTTGCGAGAAACCCGGTGCGGAATCCGCTGTTGCGGCAAATTCCGAATTCACGTTTGTTGAGTTCGCCGAGGGCAACGGCTTCACTTGCGACCCTGCGGACGCTTCGATTGCCGTCGCTATGAGAAAGGGCAGCTCTCTCACGGAAGAGATAAACAAGGTTATCGCTTCTCTCACGACAGAGCAGAAGGAATCGCTTATGAAAGAGTGCATTGCCCGTCAGCCCGTGAGCGAATAAGATTTACTCGCTTCAGTTCGCTCGGTTCTTTGAAAATATTTAGGAAAACGGTAGATAACTATGGGATTTTTTGATTGGACTCAACGGCTTCTCACGGAATACTGGGAGCTGTTTCTCGAGGGCACGGGTTATACGCTTTTGATGGCTCTCATCGGTACGGTCGCGGGATTTATAATAGGTCTTGTTATCGCGGTGATTCGCACGGTGCCCGCCGAAAAAGACAAGTCATGCGTAAAATGGGCACTTATGAAGGCGATTAACTTCATTCTGTCGGTGTATGTCGAGGTTATCAGAGGTACGCCGATGATGGTTCAGGCTCTCATAATCCATTACAGTTGGTTCGCAAAAATCGGCATGCCCCCGCTGCTGTCCGCTATCATCATAATTTCGGTCAATACGGGCGCGTATATGGCTGAAATAGTCCGCGGCGGTATCATTTCGATTGACAAGGGTCAGGTCGAGGGTGCGCAGTCCATCGGCATGACGCATTTTCAGACCATGACGCTCGTCGTTATCCCGCAGGCGATAAGAAATATCATGCCTTCAATCGGCAATGAGTTTGTCGTAAACATCAAGGACAGCTCCGTTTTGAGCGTCATTTCGATAACCGAGCTTATGTTTATGTCAAAATCGGCAGGCGGTACGTACTTCCAGTTCGTTCCCGCATATGTTATCTGCGCGGTGATTTACTTCATTCTTACGTTCACCGTTACGAGAATACTTCGTCTTGTCGAAAAAAAGATGGACGGTGACGACAGCTACGTCATCTGCGGCTCGCAGACCGATTTCAAGAGCCAGATAAAAGCAAAAAAGGAGGACGCATAAAATGTCATTGATAGAAGTCAGTCATCTTAAGAAGTCCTTCGGTGCAAACGATGTTCTCCACGACATCAATTTTTCGGTCGAGCAGGGTGATGTCATAAGCGTTATCGGGTCTTCCGGTTCGGGCAAGAGCACCATGCTGCGCTGCATAAATCTGCTTGAAAAACCGTCGGGCGGTACTGTCAGCTTCCACGGCAAAGACATCAGCCAAAAGGGCGTTTCGCTTGCCGAGTACCGTTCAAAGGTCATAATGGTTTTTCAAAGCTTCAATCTTTTTAACAATATGAGCGTTTTGAAAAACTGTACCGTCGGTGTTCAGAAGGTGCTCAAGCTGTCGAAGCAGGAAGCCGAGACACGTGCCGAAAAGTACCTGTCAAAGGTCGGCATGGCGGCTTACAAAAATGCAAAGCCCCGTCAGCTGTCCGGCGGTCAGAAGCAGCGTGTTGCGATCGCGCGTGCGCTGTGCATGGAGCCTGAGGTGATTTTGTTCGACGAGCCTACGTCCGCACTTGACCCGGAAATGGTCGGCGAGGTACTCGCGGTCATGAAATCGCTTGCGAAGGACGGCCTCACCATGATAGTCGTAACGCATGAAATGGCATTCGCGCGCGACGTTTCAAGCAAGGTCATTTTCATGGACGGCGGCTACATCGAAGAAGAAGGCTCACCCGAAAAGATATTCGGTTCACCCGAAAAGGCAAGAACAAAAGAATTTCTCTCGAGATATTTCGAGCAGTAAACAAGCTGTAAAACGGAGTTTTTACCGTGCGCTTGACACGGAAAAAATGCCGAATAAAAAAAACAAGACCGTATTTTGCATTGCGCATCAAATCAAATGCCGTGCAAAATACGGTTTTTTTGCGGACATATGCGCCGCTTTTTAACCCGAACGCAAAAAAACCGGAGATCGCCGACCTCCGGTTAAAATTTTAAGCTGTGAAAATTAAAGCTCTGCGAAATACTTAATGGTTCTTACCATCTGGCTGGTGTAGGAGTTCTCGTTGTCGTACCACGAAACAACCTGAACCTCGTAAAGTCCGTTGCCGAGATCTGCTACCATTGTCTGTGTAGCGTCAAAGAGCGAACCGAACTTCATGCCGATAACGTCGGAGGAAACGATGGGATCCTCGTTGTAGCCGAACGAAGCCGAAGCTGCAGCCTTCATAGCGGCATTGATGCCCTCTTTTGTTACGCCCTCACCCTTGACAACAGCGGTAAGGATAGTGGTGGAACCTGTGGGAACGGGAACTCTCTGCGCGGAGCCGATGAGCTTGCCGTTAAGCTCGGGAATAACAAGACCGATAGCCTTTGCTGCACCCGTGGAGTTGGGTACAATGTTTGCCGCGCCTGCGCGTGCACGGCGAAGGTCGCCCTTTCTGTGGGGACCGTCGAGGATCATCTGATCACCGGTGTAAGCGTGAATGGTGCTCATGATACCGCTCTGAACAGCAGCGTAATCGTTAAGAGCCTTAGCCATGGGAGCAAGGCAGTTTGTTGTGCAGGAAGCTGCGGAAATGATCTGATCGTCCGCTGTAAGCGTATTCTCGTTTACTGAGAAAACAATTGTTTTGAGGTCATTACCTGCGGGTGCGGAAATAACAACCTTCTTTGCGCCTGCATTGATATGAGCCATGCTCTTTTCCTTGGAGCAGTAAAAGCCCGTGCACTCAAGGACGACGTCAACACCTATTTCACCCCAGGGAAGATCCTTAGCGTCTTTTTCTGCGTAGATTTTAAGAACCTTGCCGTCTACGGTAATTGTGCCTGCCTCGTCATCAGCCGAAACGGTGTGAAGGTTCTCGCCTATTTTGCCGCAGTAACCGCCCTGTGCGGTATCATACTTAAGAAGATGAGCAAGCATGGAAGGCTTAGTAAGGTCGTTGATAGCAACAACATCATAACCCTCTGCGCCGAACATCTGACGGAAAGCAAGACGACCGATTCTGCCGAATCCGTTAATAGCAACTTTAACTGACATTATATATTCCTCCGTTTTCAGAGTGACGCACATCAAAAACTTAACAGCGTCCTCTTAATTTACCAACATATAGTATACACGATTTTTGCGTTTTTGCAAGCAATTTGTTAATTATTTAACCGATTCAATTCAATGTTTGTGCATCTGACTGAAATTTTTGATACAGCGGCGGTGTATTTTTTGCATTTTAACATAACCCGACGGGCGGCATGGGTTCGACCCCGTCAGTTTGATCAGAGGGAAACTTAGAGTATAAGACAAATCATGGAAAATTTAGGATTTCGATGCACGCCGCTGCATTCCCGCGCATGGCAAAAATCGAAAAAAGACTGCCGCGTTTTGCGACAGTCTTATGCTTTTCGTGAAGTCTGAATTACTTAAGAGTAACCTTTGCGCCTGCTTCTTCAAGCTTAGCCTTGAGGGACTCAGCTTCTTCCTTGGCAACAGCCTCCTTGAGAGCCTTGGGAGCACCCTCAACAGCAGCCTTAGCGTCTGCAAGTCCGAGACCGGTGATTTCACGTACAACCTTGATAACCTTGATCTTTGCAGCAGCATCAAAGGACTCAAGAACAACGTCAAATTCGGTCTTCTCCTCTGCGGCTGCGGCAGCACCTGCAGCGGGAGCGGCAACAGCAACTGCAGCGGCAGCACTTACGCCGAATCTTTCTTCAACTTCTTTAACAAGCTCTGCAAGTTCAAGAACTGAAAGTGCAGCAACTTCATCAACAATAGCAACAATTTTCTCGGATGCCATTTTAATTATCCTCCATTATAAATAGTTTTTAGTGTAATTTCACGCACAGCGTCGGGAATTATTCCGCTGCGGCTTCTTCTGCTGCGGGAGCAGCTTCGCCCTCGCCGTTTTTGTCGACGATAGCCTTAATAGCTCTTGCGAAAGATGCCATGGGAGCCTGGAATGCGAAAGCAACCGTTGTAAGGAGCTGTTCCTTGGAGGGAAGCTTTGCAAGCGACTCAATCTTTTCGAGTGAAATAACCTCACCGTCGAGGAAACCCGACTTAATCGTGAAGTTCTCGTGACTCTCGGCAAACTTGGAGAGAATCTTTGCGGCTGCAACATAATCGGCGTCACTCGTGGCAACTGCCGTTGTGCCGTTAAGAATATCATCCATAGCCGCAAGAGCCGTGCCGTCTATGGCAAGACGGATAAGAGTGTTCTTAGCGACGGAATACTCAACGCCCGCTTCTCTGAGCTCTTTGCGGAGCTTGGTATCATCCTCGACCGTTGTGCCCTTGTAATCTACGATTACGCCTGCGACAGCACCCTCGAACTTAGCCTTAAGAGCGGCTACCTGAGCCTTCTTTTCTTCTAAAACCTTTGCGTTTGGCAAAATGAATTCACCTGCCTTCTGAAAAAATAAAATAACCCCTTCGCCGAAACCGACAAAAGAGCAAAACAAATACACAAACCGTACAGTTAAGCGCATTCCTCGGTAGGCGGCGAATACCTTATGCTTAAAAAAGCACCTACTGTCTTTAGAACAGCAACGACAAATATGTTATCATACAAAAACGCATTTGTCAACAGTTTTTTCAAAAATCAGGGGGCGCGCCGTGAGGACATGCCCCCCGTACATTTTAATTATTCGGCAGACTTAAGAACCTTATTGGGGTTAATCTTAATGCCGACACCCATGGTTGACGTAACAACGCAGGAGCGGATATACTGACCCTTTGAAGCAGCGGGTTTAGCCTTGATAACGGCTTCCATAAGGGTAGCATAGTTCTCGTAGAGCTTTTCCGCGCCGAAAGACGCCTTGCCGATGGGGCAGTGGATGATGTTAGTCTTGTCAAGACGGTATTCAATCTTACCTGCTTTGGCTTCGTTTACAGCCTTTGCGACATCGGGAGTAACCGTACCTGCCTTGGGACTGGGCATGAGTCCGCGGGGACCGAGAACCTTACCGAGACGGCCGACAAGTCCCATCATGTTGGGAGCGGCGATACATACGTCAAAATCCATAAAGCCTTCGCCCTGAATTCTTGCGACGAGATCCTCTGCGCCGACTATTTCGGCACCGGCAGCCTGTGCCGCTTCGGCATCGCTGCCCTTTGCGAAAACGCATACTCTTATCTTTTTGCCCGTTCCGTTGGGAAGTACGACCGCGCCTCTGACCTGCTGGTCTGCGTGACGTGAGTCAACACCGAGACGAACGTGAACCTCAACGGTTTCATCGAACTTCGCCTTTGCCGTTTTAATTGCAAGCTCAAGAGCTTCGGGAGATTCATAATACTTTGCTCTGTCGACAAGCTTTGTGCTGTCGACATATTTCTTACCGTGTTTCATTATCTTACGCCTCCCTCAATCAGTCTGTGACGGTAACGCCCATGGAGCGAGCCGTGCCGGCTACCATGCTCATTGCAGCTTCAACCGAAGCGGCATTGAGATCGGGCATTTTCTGTTCTGCGATTTTTCTGACCTGCTCTTTTGTGATAGAGGCAACCTTTGTTTTGTTGGGAACGCCGGAGCCGCTCTCTATACCGCAAGCCTTCTTGATAAGAACGGCAGCGGGAGGAGTCTTGGTTACAAAGGTGAAAGAACGGTCCGCATAAACGGTGATAACAACGGGAATAACAAGACCGATATCGTTCTTTGTTCTCTCGTTAAATTCCTTCGTGAACGCCATGATATTGACGCCGTGCTGACCGAGAGCGGGACCTACAGGGGGCGAAGGAGTTGCCTTGCCTGCGGGGATCTGAAGCTTAATAAAGCCTGTTACTTTCTGTGCCATATTGCACCTCCAAAAAAATGTGGTAGTGGCGGAACGCGTAAAGCGCACCTCCCACAGCACCTGAAGCGGTGCCGTAAAAAGACCTTTCGGTCGGTTTACCTGAATTATCAGTTGACTGCCGACTCGACCTGATCGAGCGACAGATCAATCGGCGTATCGCGTCCCATGATGGGAAGGATAACGCACACGACATCGTTATCGGTGTCGATTTTGCTCACGACACCCGAATATCCGGCGAACGGCCCGTCAATTATGGTGACGAGGTCGCCCTCCTCAAAGTTAAGCTCGACGGTATGCTTTTCAACGCCGAACTTCTCGATTTCGGAATCGGTGAGCGGAACGGGAACACCCTCGGGACCCACAAAGCCGGTGCATCCGCGCGTGTTGCGTATGATGTACCACACTTCGTCCGTCATTCTGTCCTCTCCCGCTTTTTCGTGATAACTCACGGCGAGCTTGACGAGAACATAACCCGGCATAAGCTTCGAGGTGGTGGCTTTTACCGTGTTTCTTTCGCCGCCGTGCTCGATAATGTCGCCGAGACGTGCCGTTTTTCTTCCGTTAAAATAATTTTCGGGCCATCTTGTCACCTTTGTCGTGTAAAAGACCCTGTTCTCAATGTCATCGGGAGAAACGGGAGAGACCTCCGTGCTCTCAAAAAAGAGATAACCGGGAACGTATTTCTGAAAGTCGGCATTGAGCTTAAATACGCTGTTTTTTGCACCGTAGTGCGACAGCAAATCCTTGCGTGTGACCGTGTCCTTGGCTTCAAAAGCGAGGTCGGAGGCAACATCACGGATAACGTACATCTGCTCTTTGACTTCCTCCGAATCAAGGTCGGAGTCCTTCAGCTCCTGCGGCAGATAGTACAGTGCTCCGTCGCCCTCCGCGACCTTTACGTACGGAATTTTATTGTCGGCAGCTTTTATTTCGGCGTTCCTGTCCGCTGCTCTGTCCTTATATGCCTTAAGGCTGTAGACAGTCTCGGTAGGAACCATCGCTTCGACGATCTGATCCGTAAGGTTACGGTTGACTGCGGCTTTCAGTATGTTATCGGCAACCTTGTTTTCGTAGCCGGAGTATGTGTGTATCACATACCATTTGTAGTCTTCAGCCATACTGTCCTCCAAATAATATGCGGATATGTATCCGCCGAGTGGTTTTTGCTGTTTTGCGCCGCATGTGCGCCGCACCGAAATACATTAAGCTTCGGTCGTGCTTTCCGCCGTCGTCTCTTCGGCTGCCGCGGTTGTTTCCGCGCCCGTTTCGGTTTCGGAAGCATCGGTTGTGTCCGTCTGCGTATCGGCGGTTGTGTCATCCGTTTCCGCCGAATCGGCTGCGGTTGTTTCAGCCGCCGTTGTGCTGTCGGCTGCCGCTTTTTCACCGAGCGAGGACGAAAGCTTCGCGCCCTGCTCGAACAAGGCATTTATGCCGGTGTCAAATCCGAAAATTACCGCTCCGACAACGATGATGCTTACAAGAACGACAAGGCTGCTTTTAAGCACCTGTTTTCCGCTCGGCCAAACGACCTTTTTGCATGTTCCGGCGAAATCCTTCCAGAACTTCTTTATGCCGGCACCCGCGCGTGAAAACGCATTGCCCTCTTTTTTGGGCTTGCTCTGCTTAATTCTCTCTTTCTTTGCCTTTGCGGCAGCTTTTTCGGCTTCCTTAGCGAGCTTCTGAGCTTCCTTATCGGCATTGTTTTCAGCCATGCAATTTCATTCCTTTCGGTTGAGTTGTCCGCAAACTGAATTTGTGCGGCAATTCAATTACTTGGTTTCTCTGTGGAGAGTGTGCTTCCTGCAAAATCTACAGTACTTGTTCATCTCAAGTCTGTCGGGGGAATTCTTTTTGTTTTTCATTGTGTTGTAGTTGCGCTGCTTGCACTCTGTGCATGCAAGAGTGATCTTAACTCTCATAACGGCACCTCCATTTTTAAAGTTAGCCTCCCTCCGGCTTGTTTCCGACGGCTAAGGTCCGACGAAAACCGGGTACAAAAAAAAGACCTTCGCAGAGGTATACCAAGTTTACCACACAAAGACCTTAATTGTCAAGACTTTTTTATGCCTGTCCCGCCCTTATTTGCAATTTCTTTTTCGGAAAATTTTTCGCCGTCGCCGAATGCGTTTTCTCCCGAATTGCGTCCTTTTTTGCGTCTTCAGGCAAAAACAAAACCGTTCACCGCATGTCTGAACACGTTGACATTCACTTCAAACAGCTCTTTGCCGAACGATACGTAGCGGCTGTCGCCCGCATGCCCGCAAAGCTTTGCAAATTCGCGCGCAACGTCCTCCGCCGAAAATTTGCCGTCGGACGCGCACAGATAATAGAACGAAAAAGCCGAGCTTCTCGCAAGACTGTCAAAAAATTCGGGTTCGTTTTCGCGCATGACATCATACATCTCGTCCACCGCAACAGCCGAAAGGTGCTGCGACGGAAGAAAATGCTCAAGACTGTATTCAGCCGAAAAAACGGACAGAAACTTTATCTGCAGCACGGTTTTGCCGTCGGGTTTGATTCCGTGACGCGCTGCAGCCGCAAAAAGCTCCTCGGGCGCGCTCTTGTAAGAAAATGCGCTCACGATACCTCTGCCGAGCAGCTTCGCCTTTGCGGTGTTGCCGTTAAAATGCTGCCGCTTGGTTTCCTCGATAAATGCCATCGTGTCGATGTCTTCCGTTTTCGGAGTGTTGTCCGCGCCGTTTGCAATTTTGATATCGCTGTCATCAAATCCGTCCATTTTCGACTCCTCGGTCAGCCAAACAGGCTTACTGCGCGTTTATTTTGTCTGCGGCGCCTGCTCCTCGGCGGCTTTCTTCGCAAGACGCTTCTTCTTTGCCTTGTAACCCAAAAGCTCCGAAAGCTGCGCCTTCGGTGTACGGTACGAGCCGAGCTGCGCCGCATGGCGGCTGTACATTCCGTGAAAATCGCTGCCGCCCGTGGTAAGAAGCTTGTGCTTCTTTGCGAAAGCAAGCAGCCGCGTCACGGTCTCACCGTCTGCGGTCGGATGCCACACCTCGACGCCGTCAAGTTCACTCTTAAGCCGTTCAAGCAGCGAAAAGCTGTCGTACAGCGCGGGATGTGCGAGCACCGCAATGCCGCCCGCCGCATGAACCGCCTCTATAACCTCCTCCACGGGAGCGAATGCGGTCTTTACCAATATATTATTCTCACTTTCGGGAGAAAATAACTCAAAATAAACATCGGAATAAACAGAATCCGTAATCCCGCATTCCATAAGCGCATGCATTATGTGCTGCTTATAAAGACATGTGGAGCCCGAAGCGCACTTGCGCATAAGCTCTGCCGTGACGGGATATCTGCTCGCTGCCTTGCCCATCATAAACTGCGCCGTACGCTTTCTTGCCATTGTGTTTCTGCGGCAAAGGTCTTCAAGCCTGTCGGGATAATCGGGAAGATAGCACAAAATGTGAGCATACCTGCCGGTTTCGGTGTCCACAGCCGACAGCTCCACACCGGGGATAACCCGCACGCCGTTTCGTTCACCTATTATTTTTGCACGTACGGTACCCGCAAGACAGTCGTGATCCGTAATGGCAATTGTTTCAAGCTTGCAGTTTCTTGCAAGCGCGATTATATCTTCGATTCCGACCGAACCGTCGGAAAGCCGTGTGTGGCAATGCAAATCGCCGCCCAAATAAAAACCCCCTAAAAACTACCAACCCCTTGTTTCTGCATCTGAACATAGTCCCGTGAACGGGAAACAAAAGCCTTATGTATGTAAAAATAGTGTTAATTGGCACAGATTATCTCAGTATATATTTCAATTATACATTGACTTTCAGCTTTTTTCAAGGGTTTTTTCTTCATTTCGGCAAAAAAATACCCGCCGAAATGTTTCCCGGATGGCATTTTCACACTGCGATGTTATTTTATGCTCAGGCTGTCGCCGTCGTCGCGCATTTCGACAAACGCGGGATGTTCGGCTTCAATAACGTTCGGTGCATGAAAAGTAAAATACAGCTTGCCGTTCGTTTCAAAAAGCATGCCGTGACCGCCGTCGTCGACCATAAGCGGTGCAAGATGTTCAAATTTTCCGCTTATCGTTCCGTCATTGAATCTGACTGCGCACACGGCATACTTCGCCTCGATGAATGTCGACCACATCATGATAAGCGTGTTGTTTTTTGTTCTGTACATAAACGGACCGTCGGTAACAAAGTGCTGATCGGGTTCGGTTTTTCTGTCCGCCCACTCGGGTTCGGACGCGCGAAACAGCGTCACGGGTTCGCCGACGGAATGCGTGAGATCGTCGGAAAGACGTATATAACACATCGCGCCGTCGCTTATCTGAGTGTGCTCATGACAGAAAACGAGATACGGAACACCGTTCTCCGTGTACAGTGTACCGTCAAGGCACTCCCACTCAACCGGAGTAAGCTTGCCGTCGCTGTGGGGTTTAAACGGTCCGAGAGGACTTTCGGACTTCATGGCATAAGTGCCGCGAAGACCGTCCGTAAAAGTAGCAAACATATAGTACGCACCGTTGTATTTATGTACCTCGGGTGCCCAGTTTACGTCTTTATTCATGCCGAAAGCCTCGGAATCAAAGCACTCGACGGGATCGCTCCAGTTTTCAAGGTCTTTTGAAATGTAAACGTCTACTCCGCCGACAAGCCTACCGAAATTTTTGGCTCTTGTCCCGTACATGTAGTATGTATCGCCCTCGACGAGTACAAAGGGGTCGCGAATATTTATCTCACTGTTTTTCATGGCAGTTCTCCGAAACTTAATATTTTACTTCTATTATAACAAAAAACGCGCGTTTGTCAATGCATATGACGGGAGTCGAACCCGTACCCTAACCTGTTGCACAGACACCGCGCTTAACGTCCGAACCCCGCAAACACATTTTTTTTGCAGCCGAGACTTGAACTGCGGCCTTATATAATGTAAAATAGTTCCGAAAAGATTTTGTCCCGCGCATCGGCGAAAGGAGCATATGTTATGCAAAAAAGGGTGCTTCTCGGAATGAGCGGAGGGGTTGATTCCTCCGTTTCCGTCCGCCTTCTGCAAGAAAAAGGCTATGACGTAACAGGATGTCATTTGCTGTTCACGGAGGACGCGTCCGAAAACTCCGTTTCGGCGCAGCGAGCAAAAAACACGGCAGAAAAACTCGGCATTCCGCTTGTTTTTTCGGACAGGCGCGCCCTTTTCAGAGAACGTGTAACCGATGCGTTCTGCGAAATGTACAAGAAGGGTCTTACGCCGAATCCGTGCATAATGTGCAACACACACGCAAAATTCGTCGCACTTGCAGAAGAAGCCGACAGAGCAGGCGCGGAGCTTATCGCAACCGGTCACTACGCCCGCACGCTGACAGACAAAAACGGCAGTGTCGGACTGTTTCGCGCACCTACGAAAAAAGACCAGTCGTATTTTCTCTACCGCGTACCGCGTGAAATTCTCGCACGTACGGTTTTTCCGCTCGGCGAAATCGGTTCAAAGGACGAAATACGCGCAATCGGAGCGTCGCTCGGACTTGAAGCGGCATCCGCACCCGACAGTCAGGACATTTGTTTCATTCCCGACGGCGACTGCGGCGCGTTTCTGAAGACCCGCCTGCCCGACATGCCGACATCCGGTGACATTATAAATCTCCGAGGCGAAAAAATAGGCACACACACCGGCATTTTCAACTACACCGTCGGTCAGCGCAAAGGACTGGGCGCGTTCGGAAAGCCCATGTACGTTTACGGTATCAACGCCGCCGATAACTCCGTTACGGTCTGTACCTCCGAGGAACGCTTTACGCGCACGGTTCGCGCGGACAAGCTCCGCTGCACGGCGGACAGGTTTCCGGACGGCGAATTTACCGCGCAGATAATGATAAGAAGCACAGCCGCGCCGGTTGATGCGTCGGTCGAAATATCGGACGGAATAATGACGGCGCACCTCAAAAAGGCAGTGTTTTCGCCGTGCCCGGGACAGTCCGCGGTGCTTTATGACGGCGAAAAGGTACTCGGCGGCGGCATAATTTTTTAAGAAAAGAAAAGCTGCGGGATTACTCGAAAAAGAAAGGCAAAAAAAATGTACGACCTTATACAAATCGGCGAAGGCACATATTATCTCGAAAATCCGTCGCGTATCGGCATTTACACGCCGGACGGAAAAACCGCATACGCGATAGACACCGGCAACAGCGAAACTTCGGCAAAAAAGCTTCTGAAAGCGGTCGAATCGCTCGGCTTGACACTTACGGCAATCTTCAACACACATTCCCACGCCGACCATACGGGCGGCAACGCACTGTGTCAAAAAAGGACGGGATGTAAAATCTACGCGCCCGGAACGGAAACGTATTTTACAAACACTCCGACACTGGAACCCGTTTATCTTTTCGGCGGCTATGCCCCGAAAAAGCTGCTGCACAGTTTTTTTACCGCTGCACCGAGCGACGCAGAAGCGGTAAACGCGGATATTCTGCCCGACGGACTGGAAATCATTCCTCTGCCGGGGCACTCGTTTGACCACGCAGGATATAAAACACGCGACGGTATTGTTTTTCTCGGTGATGCGCTCGTAAGCGAGAAAACCATTGAAAAATACGGCATTACGTTTAGTTACGATATCACTGCATCACTTGCTTCTCTGGACAAAATCAAAACACTCGACGGGTCGCTTTTCGTGCCGAGCCATTCCGAACCCACTCGGGAGATCATTCCCCTTGCCGACAGGAATACGGAAGCGATTAACAACGTAATTGCATTCATTCTCGACAACCTCAAGGAACCGAAAAGCTTTGACATGTTCATGCGCGACGCATTTGCTCACTTCGGCATTGAAATAAATGACGCTCAGTTTGCTCTTTTAGGCTTTACTTTACGCTCTTACCTTATCCGCTGCGAAAATTGCGGCACGGTATCGCATTATTTCGCGGATAACCTGATGATGTGGAAATCACTGTAATTTTGCCCGCATTTTCAAAAAAATACGGGCGGAAAACCGTAACGGCAAGGCATCACCTGCCGCTTACGGTTTTTTATTACGGAAATTTACACTGCAAAAATAAGCCGCCGCAGGTTAAGACGGAAACGGCGCGAAGCACCGAAAAAAAAGGCACCGAACGGCAGCAGGAGCTTAAAAAAACGCAGGACATCCCGAAATTGCAATCAAAGGAAAAACAACTCGGAAAAATCCTACGCTCCGCTTTGCATAAATCAAAGCAGCTTCAAAAAGGCAAAAAACACCTGCCGCACCGAAAATACGGCAGCAAAATACTTTGCTGCCGTAACAACTCAAAGGGAAAAATCAGTCTTCCAGCACCACCGCGCCGGCAAATGTTCCCTTAAGATTTTTGATATTTTCAACTTCACCGTATACTTCGCTGTATTTCGACGTGCCGGTATGTTCAACCAATACGGTAATATCGCAGCGGCAAGCTTCGCCGATAGTATCCGCATCCGACAAAACGCTGCTGCCGATACTGAATGTCTTTTCCGGCAGAGCAGCCTGCAGCGCATCACAAACGGTGCGAATGTATGAGTTCTCCGCCCCGCCGGCAACAAGCACCGTATTCGCCTCGGGATAAACGCCCGCCAGATAAGATGCCGCCGCCGTATAAACACCTTCGGCGTTATCGGCAACGGAAAATCCCGCACTGCCGCGCAGAAAACGATCGAACTTGTTCATGTTATTGAGCTTTGCCCTGTCCGTAGGCACCGCACCGAGTATGCGCAAATGAGTGCGCTGCGTCAGAGTATCAGCCGAGTAAATCCGATCGCTGACAATAACCCTAAGAAAAACAATGCCGCACGCAATCACAAAGCCGAGAAGCACCCCGATGAGCGCCGTTTTAAGTCCGTCCTTTACTGCCGTATTCTTGGGATTGCTCGGTGCCTCCATTTTCCCGTATTCTTCTTCCAGCGTTTTATATCGCGTATTTTGATCGGTATACTCTGTGTAAAGCTTCGTGACTGCATCCTTTTTCTCGCTCTGCGATTTCGCCAGAGCCTTGTCTGCCGTCACGCACGAGCTGTGAACGATTTTTACGATCTCATGCGCTTCTATTGTCGAGGTTATCTGACTTTTTGCGGCAGTGATGCTGCCGTCAAACAAAGTGAGAATTTCTTCCGCTTCTTTCGTATCTCTTGCCACAACACGTACGGCAAATACACCAGAACCTCTGTTTTCGGTTGTCACAAGCTCTTTGAGACAGTACTTCTCCATATCGCACTTTTCCGCAAGTGACTGAAGCTCTTCTTCATTCATAATCATGCTTATGTAAGCATTCACGATGGCGTCTGTATAGTCCGACTCTCGGCTCGCCGTTTCGGCTTGAGCCTGAGAACTGCTTTTTACGCAATAAATCTGCTCTGCCACTGCGACATTATTCGGATCAAGCGACATGTAAACGGAATTTTTCTCATATTCCTTCTGCTCGGCAATTTCTTTCGAAATTTCACTCATACGGCGCGAAACGTCGCTCTGCTCCTGGCGGTTGTTTTCTACCAGTTCTTCATATGCAGCCTGCTCCTGCGCAAAATCCTCATTTTTGTCACGCAGAGAAAGTGCACTCACAACAATTCTGAAAGCACCGGCGGCAACCCCCAAGGCAAGCATCCAGCACAGTACCGTTCTCCATTTGCGGCAAATCGCCCAGAAGAGCTGCATGATGTCAATTTCCGTTTGATCTTTTGTATAGTTCTCGTTCATCAAAATATCCTTTCCTCTGTTACGGCTCTCTTGCTTTCGGGGAACAACATAACCCGTTCCTTTCTCCGACTCAGATGCTTTCTCATTATATCACAGACTTCTTTCAAATGCAATAATCCGAAGGCAGTTTTTTGTCGAATCGCCGCAGAAGCGCCGCAGACGTTAATTTCCAAAGTAAATGCGGCAATAGCGGTTAAAAATGCTCATCCTTTGGGAATTAACCAAAAAAAACGAATCGGGCAGGAGGTTTTTTTCTCCGCTTTGTTTCAGCTCTTATAGTATCCTGCGTACCACTCCGCAAATTTCCGCAAACCTTCCTGTATTCCGATTTTCGGCGTGAAACCGTAATCGCGCTCCAGTGCAGCAGAATCCGCGTAGGTCACGGGAACATCTCCGGCCTGCATACCGACAAGCCGGCGGTGTCCCTCAAAGTCGTAATTCTCCGGCAGCACACCGACTCTTACCAGTTCTTCTTGCAGCGTACTGATGTAATCGAGCAGATTTTCCGGCTGACCGCCGCCGATGTTATAGACAGCATACGGCGGGAGCGGCAGTCCGTCCTCGCCGTTTTTCTTCTCCGGCGCGCCCTGCATCACGCGGTATACGCCCTCCACGATGTCATCTATATAGGTGAAGTCGCGGCGCATATTACCGTAATTAAAAATCTTGATCGTGCCGTTTTTCGCCAGTGTGTTCGTTGCGCTGAAATAGAACATATCCGGGCGGCCGGCAGGACCGTAGACCGTGAAGAATCGCAAGCCGGTGGACGGAACGGAGTAGAGCTTGGAGTAGGCGTGCGCCAGCAGCTCGTTGGATTTTTTTGTTGCCGCATACAGACTGACAGGGTTGTCCGTCTTGTCGTCTGCGGAGAACGGCACTTTTTTGTTGCCGCCGTAGACGGAAGACGAGGACGCGTACACCAGATGCTGTACTCCTTTTGCTCCGTCATCATAAGAATGTCGGCATGCTTCGAGGATATTACAGAAGCCGATGATGTTTGATTCTATGTACACATCAGGATGGTCTATGGAATAACGCACCCCCGCCTGCGCCGCAAGATTTACCACAATATCAAAGTGATACGTGTTGAACAAATCGTCAATCAGGTGCTTGTCTCCGATAGACCCCTTGACGAAGACATGCTTGACCGCGGAGACTTTTGCTGTCTCCTCAATTTGTTTCAGACGGTATTCTTTCAGTGTCGGGTCATAGTAGTCGTTCATGTTGTCCAGGCTGACAACCGTGCCGCTGCGCAGTTCTTTCAGGATTCGGAGCACAAGATTCGCCCCGATGAAACCCGGAGAGCCTGTGACGAGAATCACTTTGTTGTTCAAATCGATCTTTTGCATTTAATCCCTCCGGAAAAGATCTCTTGTATAGACCTTTTCTTCTACATCATCAAGCACGGCGTCATAACGGTTTGCGATTATGCAGCCGCACATTTTCTTGAATTTCTTAAGGTCGTTGACCACAACCGAGCCGAAAAAGGTCGTGCCATCCTCCAACGTCGGCTCATAGATAACCACCGTTGCGCCTTTTGCTTTAATGCGTTTCATTACGCCCTGAATGGACGACTGACGGAAATTGTCGCTGTTGCTTTTCATTGTGAGGCGGTATACACCCACGATTGTATCCTGCTGTTTTTTTTCTTGAGAAACAGAGAAGTCGGCGGACGGCGTATACATTCCTGCGATTTCCATTACACGGTCTGCGATGAAGTCCTTGCGGGTACGGTTTGATTCAACGATTGCCTCAATCAGATTCTCCGGCACGTTCTCATAATTTGCGAGAAGCTGCTTTGTGTCTTTGGGCAGGCAATATCCGCCGTAGCCGAAAGAAGGATTGTTATAGTAATCACCGACGCGGGGATCAAGGCACACGCCCTTGATAATCGGTGCGGTTTTCAGGCCCTTTACCTCGGCATAGGTGTCCAGCTCATTGAAGAAGGACACGCGGAGTGCAAGATAGGTGTTCACGAACAGCTTGGTCGCCTCCGCTTCGGTAATCGCCATAAAGAGAACCGGAACCGAGGTTTTGATCGCGCCCTGCTGAAGCAATGCTGCGAACTGCTTCGCTGCGGACTGATTCTTCTCATCGCTGCCTACAATGATGCGGCTCGGATACAGATTATCGTAGAGTGCCTTGGATTCCCGCAGGAACTCCGGACTGAAGATGATGTTGTCCATGTCCGTTTTTTTCCGCACCTGAACGGTATATCCGACAGGAATCGTGGACTTTATAACGACGGTTGGCTTGATTTTTCTGCCGGAGGTAGATTCTTTGATCAGCTCAAGCACCGACTCTACGGCACTGCAATCAAAGAAATTTGTTTTGGGATCGTAGTTGGTGGGCGCGGCGACGATGATGAAATCGGCATCGGCATAGGCGGATGCACCATCCGTTGTGGCAGTAAGGGAAAGCCTTCTTTCATTGTATTCGGCAAGATATCGCTCGATATATTCATCCTGAATCGGACTGATCCGACGGTTCAGCTTTTCGACCTTTTCCGGCACGATGTCAACGGCGGTTACATCGTTATGCTGAGACAGCAGCACGGCAAGCGACAACCCGACATAACCGGTTCCGGCAACGGCGATTTTCTTGCGTTCGACGGATGTCGGAGCGGTATCCTCCTCCGCTATGACATCAGAGGGTTGAAAATCCAAAGCACAGGAAAGGGATAAGAGTTGATCGACAGACGGAGAATAATCCCCGGCCTCCAGACGGGAAAGCAGCGAACGGTTGATACCGGTCGCTTTGGACAGTTCGGTTTGAGAAAGCTTTAATGTTTTTCTTCTGCCGGCTACAGTCTCGGCGAGAAGCTGCAAAGATAAGTGTTTCATAAACGAACTCCTTCCGGGTGACGCTTACAGCATCACACGACAATGCCGATTGTACCACGAAATATGTGATAAATCAAGCATATGTTTCTGAAAAACACAAAAATAGAAGAACAATAATGAATAAACAAAAAGAAATGACGCTAATAAAAACAAGTGATGAATAGCTGTTGACGCTGTAAGCAACAAACTAACCGTTTTCACGGTTCAATGCACACAACCTTTTGCCGGTTTTTCTTGTTCACGGAACCTTGTGCCTTGTGCAGTAAGAACAAAAAAAAGTCTTGAAACAAGCATATGATGCTCCAAAAGTGCAGTTTGATAAAAACCAACGAATGGGAACCTTTGCTCCGTTTAGAATTGAATTCAAAAGGTGTTTGTTCAAAATCGGTCAAATCAGGAAAAATGTTGCCGGTAATTGACGGCTTTGCAATTCAGAATTATACAAATTAAATTCCCACACTAACGTCCACCGCATTTTCCGCTGTGGAGCTTACTTTGGGAATTTACTGGAATTTACGGTTATAAAAATAAAGTAAAAAAAGTATTGCAATATAAAAAAGAACGTGATATAATCATTAGGCAATTTGACTTGGGCCTGTAGCTCAGTTGGGAGAGCGTTCGGTTCGCATCCGAGAGGTCGAGAGTTCGAATCTCTTCAGGTCCACCAAACAATGCAAATCCGAACACCGTATTCTTCGTGAAACACACATTCGGG
>CAVFAD010000002.1:0-68207 GCA_963620305.1 Bacteroidaceae bacterium
GTGCAAATATTGTTCGGTCGGACGACGGACAGACATAAAACAGACGGAACTTTTTGCATAATGTAAATTTCAACCCATGCAATGTTCGTTGGTCGGCGTGCGTTTTGTGACCCGTTTTACGTACATTCGCGCGGAACGCTCAGTGCGCGTTCCCTACAAAAGCACGGTTGCAAGGCAATGAAAAAAATGCAATCTATGTAACGGTCGGACGACGAATATACGTTCCGGATAAAAATACACGGTGAGTCCCGCGAAGCTGTAGGGAACGCGCACTGAGCGTTCCGCGACACGGGGCATGTGCAAATATTGTTCGGTCGGACGACGGACAGACATAAAACAGACGGAACTTTTTACATAATGAAAATTTCAATCCATGCAGCGTTTAAATGTCGACACATGCTTTGTGACCCGTTTTACGTACATCCGCGCGGGCGGCGCGGGAGCACCGCCCCTACAATATACGTCACCGTGAAAGTTTTGTGCTCTTTGTGTGGCATTATCGTGTAGGGGCGGCGTTCCACCCGCCGCCCGCGACACGGAACACGCGCAAACAGTATTCGGTCCGGCAGCGGACGGACAAGAAATTTACGAAAAATCATGCACGAAACCCGATCGTTTTATGCCGGGGTTGTGTGAAAAGAAAAAGGAGAAAAACGAAATGAAGACAAAACAAAAGAAATTTCCCGTTTCGGGTGCGGCGGGAAGGGGAGAAAAACGTGATATCGCGTCGGACGGCAGTGCGGCTGTCAGCGATGCGATAGGAGCGGACGAGGTGATCGCGGCTGCGGCTACGCTCAAAAAATACAGGAGCGCGAAGCAGCACCTCGAAAACCGCATAGTCGAAAACGAGAAGTGGTTCAGGCTCCGCCGCGGAGCGGGCGAGACGGGCGGCGAGGGTTCTCCGTCCGCGTGGCTGTTCAATTCGATAGTAAACAAGCATGCCGATTTTATGGACGCGGTTCCGCAGTGCACCGTGCTGCCGCGTGAGGAATCCGACGAAACGGCTGCCCGTCAGCTGACGGATATGCTGCCCGTCATACTTGAGCGCAATGACTGGGAGAGTGTCTATTCGGAGGGCGCGTACAGCAAGCTAAAGACCGGTACGGCGGTGTATTCCGTGCTTTGGAATCCCGAAGCGAGCGATAATTTGGGCGATATCGACGTACGGCGGGCGGATATACTCAATCTGTTTTGGGAACCCGGTGTGCGCGACATTCAAAAAAGCCGCAATCTGTTTTACACGGAGCTTGTGGACAACGATATTCTTGTTGATATGTATCCGTCGCTTGAGGGCAAGCTTGGCAGTGCGGGTGAAACGTTCGGTTATCTCTATGACCCGACCGTCGATACATCGGACAAGTCCGCCGTCATCGACTGGTACTACAAGAAGCGCGTCGGCGGAAAAACCGTGCTGCACTTCGTGAAATTTGTGGGGCAAACGGTGCTGTATGCCTCCGAAAACGACCCCGAGCTTTGCGAAAGGGGCTGGTACGACCACGGACTTTATCCGTTTGTGTTCGACCCGCTTTATTCCGAGGAGGGTACGCCTGTCGGCTTCGGCTTTATAGATATTCTCAAGGGAGTGCAGGAGGAGATAGACCTGCTCGGCGCGGAGATAGTCAAAAACGCGAGGGCAGGTGCGCGCCGCCGCTATTTTACGCGAATCGAGGGTGCGGTGAATGAGGAAGAATTTGCCGATTTGTCGAAGGATTTCGTTCATGTCAGCGGTTCGTCGCTCGGCGAGGAATCAATAAGGGAAATTGCGAATGTCCCGCTGTCGGGAGTGTATATTACCGTGCTGAGCAACAAGATAAGCGAGCTGAAGGAGGTAAGCGGCAACCGCGATTTCGTCAGCGGCGGCACGCTCGGCGGGGTTACGTCGGGCACGGCGATAAACGCGCTGCAGGAGGCGGGCAACAAGCTTTCGCGTGACATGATATCCGCAACTTACCGTGCGTTTGCGCAGATTTGCACCGTGTGCATCGAGCTTATCAGGCAGTTTTACGATGTGCCGAGGAGCATGCGTATTTTAAGTCCCGGCGGCGAGGGGTCGTACGGCTCGTTTGACAATTCGCTTTTGCAGCCGATAAAGCTCGGCAGTGCGTTCGGATATGACCTCGGTACGCGCGTTCCCGTTTTTGACGTCAGCGTCAAGGCTCACAAGCAGAACACGTTTTCACGGGCAAGTCAGAACAACGATGCGCTCAATTTTTACAAGCTCGGATTTTTCGATCCGTCAAAAAGCGTCGAATCGCTTGCGTGCATGCAGCTTATCGACATCGACAACAAGGATAAGATTGTCCGCATTATCGAGGAGAACGGCAAAAAATACGGCGCAGCCGCGTCGGACGGCGAGGTGACGGGTTATGACATCGGTAAGCCTTAACGAGCTTAACTCCGGTATGCTGTTTGAGTGCTCGGGGCATGCGGGCTCGGGCGAAAAGGGAAAGGATATCGTGTGCGCGGGCGTGTCGGCACTTGTTATCGCGCTCACGGAGAGGATAAACGACCTTGAATGCGAACACCTTATCCGTGTGGAGAGTTTTTATATTGCCGACGGCGAAATATCGCTTGAAATAAGCTGGCAGGATGCTTTCGGGCGGGCGGCTGCGCTCGGTGTGTTCGAAACGGTTCGCGCGGGACTGACGCGCATAGCGGAGCTGTATCCCGAAAACGTGAGCTGCGATTTTTAGAGGAAAGGAGGGATGACATGAGCTTTTCAGGGGAAGGTTTGCTTCAGCTTTTTGCCGAAGCGGGCGAAAACGGTGCTTCTGCCGAGGTGTCGGCGGATACGCACGGCGGCGGACAGACGGAAAACACGTTGCCGACCGTGACGGACGGCGGAAAGGCGCGTACGGAAAACGGTGCCGAAAAGCCGAAAACGGCGGGAGACGGAGAAAAGTCGGAGAAGTCGGGCGGCGGAGAAAAAAGGCGCACGGAAGAAACCGACAGGGGTCTTTTTGACAGTGTGCGCGAGTCGTTCGGGGAGAGAATGAAAAATGCCGAAGCGGAAGCGGTGCTTGCGTCGTGGCGCAGCGAGGAGCAGTCGACGCGTGAAATCTATCCGTCGTTTTCGATGCGGGACGAAATCATTAACGAACCGATGTTCGGAACGCTTCTTAAAAGCGGAGTGGGTGTGCGCCGTGCATACGAGTGCGTGCATCTTGAGGAGATAATCGGCAGTGCGATTCGCTATGCCGTGACGGACATCGGCAGAAGAAGCGCGCTCAAGCCGCGTCTGCAGCCGGCAAGACCCGGCGAAAATTCAGTGCTCGACAGAGCGGCGTCCGTAACGCGCAGGGACGTTAATTCGCTCACGGACAGAGACATAAGACGTATCCTGTCGGAAGTGAGCAAAGGCGCGAAAATTTCATTCGGATAACCGAATAAGAAGAAAAAGGAGAAAATTTTATGAATCTTGAAAAAATCACACTTAACTTTTTTGCGGCGGGCGATGTGCTCAACACCACGGGCGGTACGCTCGAAAACGGCAGCATAACGAATGCCGACGCTCTTTCGCCCGAAATGAAAACATTCTACGATAAGACGCTTATTACACTTGCAGGTGCGAATCTTGTCCATGAACAGTTCGGTCAGAAGCGTCCCATTCCCAAAAACGGCGGCAAAACCATCGAGTTCCGCAAGTTTTCAAAGCTCCCGAAAGCACTGAAAGCGATAACGGAGGGTGTTACCCCGTCCGGAAACAAGCTCAACGTGTCCGCTGTCAGCTGTACGGTAGACCAGTACGGCGATTATGTGGAGCAGACGGACATGCTGGAGCTTACGGCAGTCGACAACACGATAGTCGAGGCTACAAAAGAGCTTGCGGCGCAGGCGGGACTTACTCTCGACACCGTTGTCAGAAACGAAATAGTCGGCGGCACCAATGTTATGTATGTTCCCGCCGTCGATGATAAAAACGTCGAGCGCGAGGTAAATTCACGCGCGGATATCACTTCCGACTGCAGGCTGCGCGTTAAGGATGTGTTCAAGGCGGCTGCCGAGCTTAAGGCGGTTAACGCACCCAAGATAAACGGCAGTTATGTCGCAATAATTCATCCTTATGTTGCGTATGACCTCATGCAGGACGCTGCCGAGCAGTGGATAGGTATTCAGAAGTACGCAGACCCCGACAAAATTCTTCGCGGTGAGATAGGCACACTCGGCGGAGTCCGCTTTGTGGAGAGTACCGAAGCAAAGGTATACGGCCCCGCAGAGCTTGCGGACGGACTTTCCCGTCTTACCGTAAAGACCGCCGTTTCGTCTTCAACGACATCCGTTGCCGTCAACGAGCCTCTCACGGCAAAGACGTTCGACGCGCCCGTTCCCGTGTATGTGAACGGTGAAGAAAACACGGTCACGGCGATTTCCGTCAGCGGCGGCACTGCGACGGTTACTCTCGGAACGGCTGTTTCGAGCCTTGCGTCGGGCGACGTTATCTGCGGCAAGGGCGCAGGCAAGGACGGAAGTGCTGTTTTCTGCACGCTGTTCATCGGCGAAAATGCCTACGGTGTTACCGATGTCGAGGGCGGCGGACTCGAGCATATAGTAAAGCAGCGCGGCTACGGCAACGACCCGCTGAATCAGCGTTCGTCCGTCGGCTGGAAAGCGACAAAGGTCGCAAAAAGACTCGTTGAGGAATACCTCATCAGAATGGAATCCGGTTCGGAGTTTTCCTCAAGCGCGGAAACGAATTAAAGCAGAGGTAATTTTGTCGGTCGGCGGACGGGCATAAAATTGACGGAACATTTTACGCAATGTAAATAATCCATGCAATGTCCGTCCGTCGACGGGGGGTTTGCAATCGTTTTTACGCACATCCGCGCGGGCGGCTACTCGTCGCAAAGACCGCTAAGCTCCGTCCCGCGTGGTGACGCGGGACATCCGCTCGCGCGTCGGCGCAAACTTCGCTTCGCTTGCGGCTGCGTCCCTCGCCGCTAATGCTCACTCCGTTGCTTCTCCGCTCCGAAAAAAGTCACGCTCGGCTCGGCTGTTCGCTTATAAATGCGCTCACGACGCCTTGCTGTCGCTACCAACTTTTTTCGGTATGTGGCGGTCAGATACTGTGCATATTTTTTATGTACGTTGGCAATTTACGTCGTGTAGATATGAAACACGGGCAAACGCCGTTCGGTCGGTCGACGGTCGGGCATAATATTGACGGGCGTTTTTTGTGACGCAAATTCGAATTTCAAAGAAGAGGTAAATACTTATGAAGCTTAAAAATTTAAATGCACTTGTTCCCGTGTTTATTCCCAAGGAGAACAAAAACGACGATGCGCTGTTTGTCGCGGTCAACGGCAAGCGCATGCTTATCAAAAAAGGCGAAAATGTGATGCTGCCGATGCCGTTTGCCGAGGCAGTGGAAAATTCTTTCGCGGCAAAAAGAGAGGCGGAGAGCTTTATAGAATCCGTCAGCAAGGAATAAGGGGGAGAAAAAATGACAGCGGATACCGCAATAGAACGCTTTGACGCGCTTTTTCCGAACGCGCTGCCCTACAGCGAAAAGCTCAACATGCTGTCTGTGCTCGACGGCAGAATACACAGGGAGATACTTTCACGCTACGGGGATGCGCAGACGGAGTTTATAGGTTATTCCGAGGGACTGCCGGGTACGACGGTGCTGCTTGTGCGATATCCGTTTGATGAGATATACATAAAATATCTCGCAGCCGAAACGGATATTATAAACGGCGACACCGAGCGGTATGCAAATTCGCGTGAAGCGTTCAACAATCTTTATGAGGAATTTGCAGCCGCCTACAACAGGACGCACAGGGTAAAAAACGGTGTCGGACTGACTTTCGGGAGGAAAACGGTATGAGACTTGCCGCGCAAAAGCGTATTTCACGTACGCGCCGCAGCATTACGTCGTTCGGCGGACTTGACCGCACCGCGAATGCGAGCGGGGCAAAGCTCGGACTTATGCTTAATATGACAAGCGACGACGCGCCGTCACTGATGTCGCGCTCTCCTCGCGGCATATGGGCGCCGAGCGGACTGCTCGACGGAGTTACTTCGTCGGGTGTAAAAAAGTACACGGATGAGGAGATATCCGCCGCCGCCTCCGTTAACGGAAAGCTGTGCTTTGCCACCGAAAACGAAGTCCGCGCGGACGGCTTGCTTATGACGGGAGCACAGCCGGACGGCGAAAAGCACACGCGGACGATAGTACCGTTCGGCAGAAATTTCTTTCTCGTTCCCGACGGTCTTTATGCCGAAAAATGCGAGACGGGCGGGTATAAGGCGCGAAAGGCGGGAGCGGAATTTTTTTCGCAGACGGCAGTTACCGTGAACTGCGTCGATGTAAACGGCGACACCGTTACGTCGCAGAAATGTGCCGAATTTCCGACTTCGCCGAACGAAAACGACAGCGTTGTGCTGACGGCTGAGGACGAAGCGCACGAATACACCTACACGGACGGCAGCTGGGTGAGGGGACGGCGCGTTTATCCGTCGTTTACGGCGGACGGCATCGGTACGGAGCTGCGCATAAACGACAGGGTCATTCTGAAAAACGCGTATACCTACGACACCAAGCGTACGTATCTCGTTACGGATGTTTCCGACGGATATGTTACCGTAGACGCGCCGTACAAGGGCTCGGAGACGGAGCTGCGTTTCGGTATGGCGCGGTACTGTCCGCTGCTCGATTTTGCGGTTGAAAGCAACAACCGTATATGGGGATGCCGCTACGGAAAAAACGTATACGGCGATTTTGTGAACGAAATTTATGCCTGTTCGCTCGGCGATCCGCTTTCGTGGGATACATATGACGGCATTTCGTCTGATTCGTACACGGCATCGCTCGGCTGTCCCGGTGCGTTTACGGGTGCGGGGGTGCTCGACGGCAAGCCTGTGTTTTTTAAGGAAGACCGTATTATCACCGTATCGGGTACCGTGCCGCAAAATTTCCGTGTCGAGGCGGCTGCGGGCGACGGTGCGGAGAACGGAGCGCACGGCAGCGTTGTCTGCCTGAACGAGATGCTGTTTTATAAAAGTCCCAACGGTATAAACGTGTACGACGGCATTTCTTCAAGATGCATTTCGGAGCAGCTCGGCGCGCTGCGCTTTACGGCGGGCGCAGCCGGTGCCGTCGACGGAAAATACAGAGTGGTGCTCAGCGACAAAAGAGGAGAGAAGGCACAGTATGTGTACGATACGCGAAACGGCATGTGGCACATAGAGGACGACGACGAAAACGCAAGGTTTTTTGTAAACGTCAACGGCTTTTTGTGCTCGGTCTGTCTGGTGTCCTCGGTTACGTCGGACGGTGAAACGGAAAATTCGTATATGTTTTACGCGCACGACTGCAGCGCAGCCGAGAACGGCGTGAATATTTTTTCGGACGGCGAGGACAGTCGGTTGGGGTTTATCGCCGAGCCGAGCGGGGATTTTTTCGCCGAAACGCGGGAGATAACGGCGCAAAGCGGGAGCGAAGCGGTGCGGACGCTTGTCATAAGAGCGGAAAAGGAAAAGGATGCCGTGCTGAGAGTCGGAATAGTGTGCGGCAGCGGGCAGTACCGTGAAATATTCTGTTCGGCTGCGGATGTGAACGGTGTTTTTTCCATTCCCGCAAGCACCCCGCGGTGCGCGTCGTTCAGACTGCGATTCGGCGGGCGCGGCGCGGTGAAAATTCTTTCGGTCGGCATTATAACCGAAAAAACAAGTGAGGTAAACGGATTTGGATACTAAAAACAAACGCTCCGAAAGCGCGGGCGGAGAAAAATACGAAAAGCTTTACGCGCTTGTGCAGAAGCTTCTTGCGCAGACGGAAGAAATAAAAAACGAAACGGGCGAGATAGCTTCGTTTTTGAGGGGGACGGTGAAAAAGTGAAGAAAAATTATACATCGGCGGAAATTCTCGATATGGCGGTAAAAAAGGCTGCGGCAAGCTATTATGCCGACCTTGACCGCAACGGCGTTGTGGACGTTGCCGATGCGCGCATTGCGCTGCGCCGCGAACAGGGACTTGAGGAGGAGACGAACGCGACGCAGAGCGCGGCGAAAAACACTTCTGCAGGTACCGTCTCACAGACGGTGTCCGCAGACACGCTCGGCGGGGCGGACGAAAGCAGCATCATTAAAAAGGAGCTGCTCGATTCGGTGATTGCCGACACGGGCAAAAGCTATGACATAGCTGCGGACAGGCTCTATGACGAATACCGCCGCGAGTACGAAAAGAATGCGCAGCGTGCCGCAAAGAACGTGTACGGTACGGCTTCATCGAACACAGGCGGATACGGCTCGTCATACGCTGCAAGCGCGGCTGCCGACGCGTACGGACGGTATCTCTCCGAGCTTGCGGACAAGCTGCCCGAATTTGCCGAAAGCGCGGCTGCCGTCAAAAAGAGCAGTGTACAGAATAAGCTTAACGTTCTCGAGGAGATACGCAAGCAGGAGTCCGATACGTATTCACGCTATTCCGATTCACTGAAAAATGCGTGGACGGCAGCGGAAAACGGCGATTATTCGTTTATTGAAGCGTTCGGTGCGGACACCTCCGCCATGCGCGAGGAAAAGGCAATGGCGGCAGCCGTATCCGCCGCGAAGTACGGCGACTATTCGGGACTGAAATTCATGGGAGTCGACACCTCCGCCGCCGAATATGCGGACTTGCTCGACACTGCGGCAAAAATAGCGCAGCAGGGCGATTATTCGTATCTTGAAGAGCTCGGAGTGAATGTTGAGGGACTTAAAGCGCAGGACAGTCTCGAAAAGGCCGTTGCACTTGCGCGGTACGGAGATTATTCGCTGCTCGGAGATTTTTCGTCCAATATCGCTTCGATGAAGGAAAAGATAAATTTTACGGTGCAGCGCGGCGCAGCCGCAGCATATGCAGCGGGCGGCAGGAGCGGTCTGAACGCTTATCTCGACCGACAGATAAATTACGGTCAGATCACCGAAAAAGGAAAGGAACAGATTATAAAAGCTCTCACGCAGAATTAACGGAGAAAGGGGACACAGCATATTATGGAAGTGGCATCTTTAAGCGTCAGCTTTAATGCCGGAGAACATAAATACAGGGTGATAAACGTCACGCTTGACAAGGCAATGGAGGGCAAAAGCCTGCGCCTTGCGTTTATCACCCCGAAAGGACGCAGCTTTATGAGCGGTGAACTTGAGGTGAATGACCTTAAGGCGTCGTTTGAGGTGCCTGCGATTCTTCTTGACGGCAGGGGCAAGCTGCTTTGTCAGGCTGTTATATACGAAAACGGCGAGTTTGCCGCAAAAAGCCGAATAGAAGGCTTTTATGTCGACGGCTCGCTCGATGAATGGAGCTATACGGACAAAAACGGAACGGTTTCACCCGAAACGTTTGCCGATACTTTAGACGAGCTGACGGAAACGGCGGCTCAGCTGCGGGAGCGTATAAACACGCTGGAGGGGAGCTGCTTTGCTCTCGAAACGGCTCTTGAGGATTATTCTCTGAAGACCGACCCGCCCGCACTTATCACTTCGCTCAAAAGCAAAAAATGGCTGGCTCTCGGCGACGGTCAAACGGAGGAAAACAGCTACAAAACAACACCGTATACCGAAACGGTGCAAGCCGCTTTCGGCATTTCACAGGTGCTCAATTACGGTGAGGACGGCTCCACGCTTGCAATGAAAAGCGCGGACGATACCGACGCAATGTGCGAACGCGCCCGGTCGCTGCCCGCCGATGCCGACCTTATCACCGTTTTCGGCGGCGGCGAGGACATGCGTGCGGATATTCCGCTCGGCACCTTGGACGACGGCAGTGCGCAGACGTTTTACGGCGGCGCGGATAAGCTCTGCCGCACTTTACTTGAAGCATATGTCGGCAAAACGATTGTTTTTATTACACCGACGCAGCAGAATAAGGACTTTGCCGTCAACGGAGAGGGACTTTCTGCGGCGGATTATGCGGACGCTCTGAAAAATGTCTGCCGCAAGTATTCGATTCCCGTATACGATGCGAACGGCGAGGGCGCGATATGCACGGCGGTCGATGCGCACAAAAATCTTTACACTGCCGACGGACTGTATCTCAACGACGCAGGGCATGCGCTAATCGCGAACGGACTGTTTAATTTTATCCGAAATCTGTCTACCGTCAAAACCGTTTTTCTTGAGGGAGAAGCGCAGCAGACGGCGGTGTCGGCAAAAAGTGTCCGTCTGAACAAAAGCGCGGTTTCGTTTGACACAGAGCACAGCGCAGTCGTTACCGCCGTTGTTTCGCCGTCAAACGCAGAGGACAAAAGCGTAACCTGGTCATCGTCTCCCGACGGACTTACACTTGCGGCGAACGGCAATGTCTGTACCGTTTCGGCTTCGGGGGCGGGTGAATATGTCCTGACGTGTACTTCCGTCGACGGCGGGCATACGGCGAGCTGCAGTGTGACCGTTACCGAGCCGTACGTTGCGGTGCAGAGCGTAACGCTTGAGTGGCTTGCCGCAGAAATAACGGTCGGCGGCGACCTGCCCCAGACCGTGACGGTTTTGCCGAGCAATGCAAGCGACAGCTCCGTTGTGTGGTCGACCGACAGCGATTGCGTTTCGATTACTCCGACCCGCCTTGGGTGTACAATAAGCGGAGTGTCGGAGGGTACTGCGACCGTTACATGTACGGCGACTGACGGCGGAATATCGGACAGCTGCACCGTGACGGTAAATCCCGCAGTTGTGCTGCCGACCTCGATAAGATTCGGCAATGCGTCGGTTTCGTTAAAGCAGGGCGCGACGAAAAAGCTGACGGTGTATTTTCTGCCGACAGGCTCGACAGTGCAGGAGCTTGTATTCAGTGCAGAAAACAGCAACGTGACGCTTGACGCGGACGGCACTTCCGTAACGCTGACGGGTGTGACCGCCGGTACGTGCAAGGTGACGGCGACCACCGCAGACGGAGCACTGACGGCAAGCTGCAGCGTTACCGTTCTTGCGAACTGATAAAAGCATCTGAAAATTTCAGTGTGACACGCGAGTCACCGAAAAAATATTTTTGAAAAGGAGATGACTGCAATGAAGAAAATTTACATTGACCCCGGTCACGGCGGGGCGAACCCCGGCGCATCGTACGGCGGCAGACGTGAAGCGGACGACGTGTTCAGGCTTTCGTCCGCAGTCGCAGAGCTGCTCGGAGGTCAGTCGGAGGTCGAAGTGCGTTTGAGCCGCAGCGACGGCGAAGACCCCGATATAAGCCGCCGCGCTGCCGAAGCAAACGAGTGGGGCGCGGATTATTTCATCAGCATCCACCGCAACGCCTTTTTGCCGGAAAAAGCAAGCGGCGCAGAGGTGTGGTGCTATTCAAAAATCGAAAAGGGCGGCGAGACCTACAGAAAAGCGGAGAGCATTCTGAACGCGCTGTGCCTTGCGGCAGGATTTAAAAACAGAGGCGTACACCTCGGCGCGCCGTCGTATGCCGATTTCGGAGTTAACAGACTTACGCGCATGCATTCCTGTCTGCTGGAAACGGGATTTATTGACAATTCCGCCGACAATGCGCTGTTTGACGACAATTTCGGCGCGGCGGCAGCTGCACTTGCCGAAGCGCTTTGCGGTGCTGTCGGTCTAAAATACGAAGCGGCGAAAAAAGTCAGCGGAGACATAAACGGCGACGGCAGCGTTAGAGCAGAGGATGCGCGTACCGCGCTTCGCGCCGCCGTGGGACTCGAAACGCTCACTCCCGACGAGGAGAAACGCGCGGACGTTGACGGCGACGGCAAAGTCACGGTCGCGGACGCAAGAAGCATTCTCCGTACGGCAACGGGACTTGAAGAATAAGGGGGTGACGGAAAATGAAAGACGTACTGTGCGCTGCTCTCGGCGCGGTCGGCGCGGGTATTGCATGGCTTTTCGGAGGTTGGGACGCGTCTATGATTACACTTTTGGTGCTTATGGCAATTGATTACATAACGGGACTTGTCGTTGCGGGCGTGTTTAAAAAGTCCGAAAAAAGTGAAAACGGCGGACTTGAAAGCCGTGCCGGTTGGAAAGGACTCTGCCGCAAGGGTGTTACACTGCTTATCGTGTTCGTCGCGGTAAGGCTCGATATGCTCATCGGCACAAGCTATCTGCGCGACGGCGTGTGCATCGCGTTCATCGTCAACGAGGTCATTTCAATAACCGAAAACGCGGGACTTATGGGCGTGCCCGTCCCTGCCGTGATTACGAACGCGATTGCGGTGCTGAAGAAAAAGCATGCCGATACGGGAAGTGTCGGCGAAAATCGGGAATAAGCAAAAACGCGAATAAGTAAAAGCAAAAAGCCGTGACTCAAAACGCGAGTCCCGGCTTTTTCGGTCGGTCGGAGGCGGAACGGGGGAGTGATTATTCATTAAAAACACATGGGGAGAGTACTTTTTGTTTGAAAAGCGCACGGCGTTTTTTGTGCGAAGCGGCAGACGTTTTGAAAAAAGTTAATTCCCAAAGTAGATGCAGCAGTACGGGAAGACCTGCAGTTATCACAAGAAACAGCTGCATTAAGTCTGAGAAATAACAGTAAAACGCCGCTTTTTTAACTGTTTTCGGTAGGAAAACGGTATATTGCGGCGAACAATACAATACCAAACCGCCGATTAAACCGCTGCACGGAAAAACAGCCTGTGCGGCAGTGCACATTACACAAAAAAGCAGTTTCTTTTTTGTGTAAAACGAGAATAGTATTTTTTTTCGTGTTGTGTTAAACTATTATCGGAAGGAGTGTATCCGATATATCCGAAGGAGGGCGGGTTCTCATGAAAAAAGTATATTCTGTTTTTCTCTCGCTTTTCATTTTTGTCGTTTGCCTTGTTTCCTTGTGCGCAACGGAATCACGGCAGATAACAGAAGCTGCCGCCGCAGTCTCTGCGTACACGATTGATACTCCCTATTTTTTTCCGATTACTCCCGCCGATTCGGAGTGGCAGAATTTTGAAACAAAACAGGAAATGGACAAGGCTTGTCAAATTCCGGAACAAATTTTAACAAAGCTCACAACACGAGCCTTGCTTGAAACGGTGCTGTCTCAGCCGTTTATGTCGAATTATGTTGCGTTTAATACGTATGCAGACGCTGCAAAAAATTTTTACGATACTTTTAACGGCTTCAGAGAGCTGATGTCAAGAGAGGATTTGACCGCGGTTCTGTTGGCAGCATATGACGGCTCGAACGTTTTGCGCGGTGAAGAAAACGAAGAAAGCATCACATACGGTCATTCCCGCGCTTATTTCAGGGTTTCGGACTTGGAATTTATAATTGCGTATGACAGGATTGCAAACGGCGAGCGGTCGGCAGAAGAAGAAAACACTTTCCGTGCAATTCACAGCGAGAAGAAGATCGCACGTGAGAACATGGGCACATATTCTGATTTTGATGAAACATATCTCGTGTTTATGAGTCAAGAAAACCTTCTTTCTGTCCAAGACACAGGATATACCGCTTATACACCGAATGTAATCTCTTGAGCCTGCAATTAAAACCCGAAAGAGGTTGTCGTGCAACATTGGCACGGCACCTTTTTTATTTCGCCTGTTTTTATTAGAAAGAACGGTGCCGAGAAAATAAAGGGTACAAGAGGTTGATGTCATGTTTGTGCGGTGTTGACAGCAAGATATCGCGGCTGCACATATACGGGCGCATTTTTTTGTACGGGCGCATTTTTTTGCGAACGTAAGGCAGCCTCGGAAAATACTTTTTTGTCTTTATTTTTTCCGTGCTTTGTGCTACACTCTTGTGAGTAATATTTTCAACGGAAACGGAACACGGAAAAGCGGTATGAAACGTACATTTGACAAATATTTTTACAAGACATTTTTCTCACTGTTCGGTATAGTCGCGCTGCAGAATCTGATAGTTTTCAGCGTAAATCTTGCCGACAGCATCATGCTCGGCTCATACAGCGAGGCGGCAATGAGCGGTGTCAGCCTTGCGAATCAGGTGCAGTATCTGCTGCAGTGCGCGGTCAACGGCTTTGCAAGCGGACTTGTTGTCATAGCGTCGCAGTACTGGGGCAAAAAGGATTTTGAGCCTATCAAGAAGGTGTTTTCGGCGGCTTTCGTTACGGCGTGTCTTGCGTCTTTTGTCATGGGTGCGGTCGTGTTCGCCGTTCCGGACAGGGTGCTCGGAATACTGTCTAACGAAACCGAAATAGTCGACGCGGCAGTGGAGTATATCCGCATAATGTCGCTTACTTATGTAATATTCGCAGCAACGAATATACTGACGGCGTTGATGCGAAGCGTGGAAAGTGTAAAAATCGGCTTTGTTTCTTCCGTCCTCGCGCTCGTTACGAACATCGGACTCAATTGGCTGCTCATTTTCGGTAAGGCGGGATTCCCCGAAATGGGTGCCGTCGGCGCGGCATACGCGACCTTTGCGGCACGTGTCGCGGAGCTTATTGCGGTCGTTGTTTATGTGTTCTTTATTGACAAAAAGCTGAAAATTAAGGTGCGGGATCTGTTCTCCTGCGGCAAAATATATTTCCGCGACTTTATAAAAACGGGACTTCCGCTCGTCGGCTCAGGCTCGTCGTGGGGTATTGCGATGGCGGTGCAGACCGCGATAATAGGACGTCTCGGAGCGGCTGCCATAGGTGCGAACGCGATAGCGTCACCCGTGTTTCAGGTCGTTGCGGTGCTGTACACCTCCTCATCGTCCGCTTCGTCGGTGCTTATCGGAAAAACCGTCGGCGAGGGCGACATTCCGCGTGTAAAGGTCTATGCCGTGCGCCTGCAGAAAATGTTTCTGCTGATAGGAATAGTGTCCTGCGGATTTTTGCTGCTGATGAAAAATACGATTTTGGGCATATACGACGTGTCGGACGAAACGCGTCGGCTGGCATCGGCATTTATTGTCATTCTGTCCGTGACCGTTATCGGTTCATCGTATGAAGCGCCGTGCCTTTGCGGTATCGTATCGGGCGGCGGTGAGACAAAATTCGTGCTGTTCAACGACATAATCTTTATGTGGTGCATGGTGCTGCCGCTGTCGCTGCTGTCGGCTTTTGTTTTTAAGCTGCCGATTCCCGCAACGTTTTTTATACTGAAATCCGACCAGATAACAAAGTGCGCGGTAGCAGCCGTGAAGGTTAACCGATACAGATGGATAAAAACGCTGACGCGCCGGACGTAAAAAAAGCCGGCGCGGCAGACGTAAAAAAAGCCGGCGCGGGAAGATTTTTTCTGTCGGTTTTTTGAACACGACAATTTTTTGAATACGGAGAAAAATAAAATGTCACTCGAAAAAGTAACGTCTTTTCTGCGCGAACGCGGCGCGGAGGATAAAATCAGAATTTTTGACGTTTCGTCGGCGACCGTGGAGCTTGCGGCAAAGGCTCTCGGAACGGAAGAAGCGCGCATAGCAAAATCAATGGCTTTTCTTGTCGAAAACAAGGCTGTCATAGTCGTGACCGCAGGCGACATGAAGATAGACAATGCAAAATTCAGGTCGTTTTTTCACTCAAAGGCAAAAATGCTGACCCCCGAGGAGCTTGTCGGACTTGTCGGGCACGCGCCGGGCGGAGTGTGTCCGTTCGCGCTGAACGAAGGCTGCGCCGTTTATCTTGACGAATCGCTCAAGCGGTTCGATACCGTTTACCCTGCCGCAGGCTCGTCAAACAGCGCGGTTGAGCTTACTGTAGGCGAGCTTGAAGCGCTTTCGGGTGCGCTCGGTTGGGTATCGGTCTGCAAGCCGAAATCCGAGCAGAAATAAGACCGCGCGGACTCACCGCAAAGGACGCAGCCGACGGCATGCGCGGTTCCCGAAACACGGGTGTCGGAAATTTTGCGAATTGTGTTGACGGCGGTTTTTCTTTGATATATAATGAAAATATCAAGGAAGGCGGTAAATATGATAACCACAAGAGGCAGATATGCTTTGCGTGTAATGATAGACCTTGCCGAGCAGGGCGGCGCGGGCTTTGTTCCCATGAAGGAAATTGCCTCGCGACAGGAAATTTCGCTTAAATACGTCGAACGGATTGTTCCGTCACTCACCAAGGCGAAGCTTTTGGAGGGTGTTCACGGCAAGGGCGGCGGCTACAGACTGACAAAACCGCCCGCAGACTACACCGTAGGTGAAATTTTACGCGCAACCGAGGGCGACCTCGCGCCCGTTTCGTGCCTGTCGCGCGAAGCCGAACCGTGTCCGCGCGCATGCGACTGCAAAACTCTCGGCATGTGGAAGCGTTACAACGACATAACAAACGAATACTTCGACGGCATTTCGCTGCAGGACCTTCTCGGCACGGAGCCGCCTGCGGATTATGTCATATAACTTTTAACGGGCGGCAGAGGTTCGTTTTCCGTCGGGAAAGAGCGTTTCCGTCATAAAAAAACAGGAACAGGAGCGGAATTATGCAGGCGATAATCACGAAATTTATCTCAATAATCGTATCAATTCTCACACTGCTCGGACTGCCTACGGGTTCGTTCGGAGAATACGGCGGCAGCGCTGCGGGCGAGATGACGGTCTCGTTCGCCGACAACGAACGCGGCTCCATGGCAGGCTCGGTCACCGTAAAGGCTACGGTCGACGGCGAATACGACATCTTCTGGGGCGACGCAAACGGCAGCAAGCTGACCGCGACGGTCAACGGAAAAACGGTTTCCTACTCGGAATTTGCGACGGTCGAAGTCAAATTCGGCGAGGGCAAGCTTGAATTTAACGATTTTCTTGCCATTCCCGAGGGTGCTCAAACGATGCTTCTTATGAAAGGCGAAAAGGTGCTCGAAACGGAACCCGTTCCCGAAAACAAGCGTCTTGATTACGGTACGGCAAAATACGCTTTCGGTGCGCTCAGCGACGTGCATTTTAACAGATACAGCGAGCTGTCGGACGACGATGCGGCGGTTTCGTTCCCCCGTGCGCTTGATTATTTTGATGCTTGGGGCGTTTCGGCGGTCGGTATTTCGGGCGACCTTTCGCTCAACGGTGAGCTTGATTCGTACGAGCAGTATAACAAAGTTGTTTCGCAGTACGGCTTCCCCGTTTATACCTGCAAGGGCAACCACGACTGCAGAAGATATTATACGCTGTCAAACTGGCAGCAGAATGTAAACAAGGACATTTACGGCGAAACAAAACCCGCAGGCATTCTTGACGTTTCCGCGAACGGACTCGATTTCGTATACGAATGCAACGGCGATATCTTTATTTTCTTCAGCCAGGTGAGCAACACCTATGTGCTCGGCGTGCAGCTTGTGACCGACGAACAGCTCGACTGGCTCGCAGGGCAGCTTGCCGCGTATAAAGACAGAAACGTCTATTTGTTCTTCCACACGTTCCTCGGCAGCGACGGCATTCCGACAAACATGTGCGAGGGCAATATCATAAATCCCCTCGGAGCGACCTATACCCTTACGTACGTTAAGGGCAATAAGGACGAAAAGCGTTTTAAGCAGCTTCTCTCGGAATACAAAAACGTTGTGTTCTTCAACGGTCATTCGCACTGGTCGTATGACATGCAGAAGTACAACAAAGACCTCAATATTTCCGATTACGGCGGAAAGTATGCGACCATGGTGCACGTAAGCTCCGTTGCAGCACCCCGAACGGTCACCGACACGTCGATTGTGCAGAAGTCGAACCCCGGATACATGAGCGAGGGACTTTACATGACCGTGTACGATGATATGCTGCTTATCCGTGCGGTGGATTTCATTGACGGCAAATTCCTTGCCTATGCAACGTATATAGTGAAATAAAACGGCTTTGTGCCGTGAAATATGACAAATTAAGTCGGACGGCTGTCGGTCGTTCGGCTTTTGTCGTTCGCCGCGTCCGAGCTGCTCTCCGTGTGCCTGCGGGTTTTTTTGTGCCGCTGCGGCTGATGCGATAAGAGTCGAGCCTGTGTTAATTCACGCATGCGCCGTCGAAGATGTCATGACGGCGGTGAAATTGCCGCCGCTTTGTCGGCGTGTCCGTTTCGGGCACGAAAAATTTTCGTTTTCTATTGCAATCCGATGTTCACGCATATATAATAAAATATGTATAATTATGTGAAGTGAGAATCGAAATGGCATTTGACAAAGAGAAATACGGCGGAGAAGCGCGGCGGTATGCCCGCAGCGAACGCGGCGGCGAGCTTCGCAAAAAATATGACGGCGAACGCGGCGGAAAATACGGTGAGCGGGACGAAAAGCGCACCGAAAGTGACATAAAAAGCGATAAACCGTCAAAAAAAGCGTCCGAGCGCGACGATTTGATAATAGGACGCAACGCGGCAAAGGAGGCTTTGCAGAGCGGCAGAGCCGTCGACAGCGTGCTTGTTGCCAACGGAGAAAAAACGGGAGCACTGCCGCTGCTTATTGCGCAGTGCCGCGACAGGGGACTTCCCGTTAAGGAGGTTGACCGCAAAAAGCTCGATTTTATGTGCGGTCACGGCAATCATCAGGGCATTATAATGCTTGCGGCGGCGCATGAATACGCGACCGTGGAGGACATACTCAATGCGGCACAGGAAAAAAACGAGCCGCCGTTTATAATCATCTGCGATTCGATTGAAGACCCGCACAACCTCGGCGCGATAATACGTTCCGCCGAATGCGCGGGTGCGCACGGAGTGATAATCCCCGAAAGACGCAGCGCGGGACTGTCGGGAATAGTCGGAAAAACAAGCGCGGGGGCACTCGAATACATGCCCGTGGCGCGTGTCAAAAACCTGACGGATACGATAAAGCGGCTCAAAAAAGAGGGGTTATGGGTGTATTGTGCCGATATGGACGGCACACCGTATCTTGAAGCGGATTTGGCGGGTGCGCTTGCGCTCGTCATAGGCTCCGAGGGCGCGGGAGTCGGCAGGCTGGTCAGAGAAAACTGCGACGGAGTTTTGTCGATTCCGATGAAAGGAAAGATAAATTCGCTTAACGCCTCCGTCGCGGCGGCAATACTGATGTTCCGTGCGTCCTCGCAGCGGTAAAACCGAACCCGTGCCGTTTTCGGTGCATCCGGTCGGATTAAATCCCGTCCCGACGGCGAGCTTTCGGGAAATGAGAGCGAAAATGCCGAAAAAACAAAGCCTGAAGGCGCAGGCTTCGGGCGGAATTTCCGTACGAAGTGTTCGGCGCGGCAAAGAAGAACCCCTCGGAGAGAATTGCCGCGAAGATGTTTGTAACAAAAGAAAAGGAGAAAGAGCATGACCGAAGAAAACCGCAACGTCCCCGCGGACGGATCTCACAGCAGCGGTATATCGCTCCCCGACGGAGCGGCGGACAAGTCACCGAGAAAGATAAATCCCGTGCCCGCAGTGCATACTACGGGCGGCGACGGGGAAATAAAGCTCCCCGAAACAAAAGCCGATATAATTACCGACACGGGAGCGCAGAGATTCATAAAAACGGGCAGTGCACCGAGAGTGACGCTGCACGCCGAGGAGAAGTCCGATACCGATGTGGAGAAGTATACGGACAGGCTTTCCGCGCGTCCGCAGCAGCGCATGCGCACAGGCTACACGGGCAAGATAAGGACATATGACGATAATCATTCCGCCCCGTCCGAGCATACAAAACGCATGATAATGCCCGACCCTTCCGAAAGCGAAATGCGTCGCGGGACGGAACAAACGGCAAAAGAAGCCGACGGCTTTGAATTTGATTCCGAGAGCCTTGAGCTGGATGAAGCGTCGAAAAAAGCGGCAGAGGCGGCTTCTTCCGATGAAAACACCGATTTGTCGGAGACTTCGGGCGCACGCGCCGACGGCGAGACTTCGGAAAAAACGGCGAACGGCGGCGCGGCAGACGCAGATGACGGAGCGGATGACCGACCGACGAAAAAACTGCCCGAAAAGGGTGAATTGCTGCGCGAGATAGCGGGTACGGCAACGGACGATGTTCCGCATGACCCCGATCAGATGATGATGGACGGCTACGGCGGGGACGGCGGCGACGGCTCACGCGAGGAGGCTCTGCGCAAAACCCGTGCGAAAAAAATCAGCAGCTTTCATTTTTGGGGCAAGGAGCATACGCAGACCTCGGACGGCAGCGCGGACGAAAAATTCACAAGCGGCGGCGGCAGAGAGCTGCCCGGTGCGCTTCAGCGTGCGGCAGACCGTTTTTCGGGACTCGCGTCGTCGTTCACTCCCGTAAAGGGTGACGAGTACGGTAATGCCGAGAGCAGAAAAGCCGTTTTCGGCAGGCTTATAAAAACGCGCAACGGCTGTCTTTTCAGAGCGGCGGCGGTTGCCCTTGCGGGTATAATTTTGCTTATTATTGACCTTTCGGTGTCGCTGAGCGCATCGAACAACGGCGGATTTTTTGCGGTTCTCGGCGGAAATTCGCTTGTATACAACATCATAAATTCCGTATTCCTTGCGGGGGCGGCTGCGGTTATGTTCCCCGACCTTAAGGCGGGCGCGGCATCGCTTTTGAAGGTTCAGCCGAAAGCCGATACTTCTCTTCTTGTTACGTTTGTGTTCGCGGCGGTTCAGAATATTTCCATGTATAACGCCTCGCTGAAAACGGAATACGACCTGCATCTGCTCACTCCCGCAGTGCTGCTGCTTTCGGTGCCGTACCTTGCGGCGAAGCTGTTTTTCTATGACAGCACGCGCCAGTGCTTTAAGGCTGTGTCCGCAAAAAGCGAAAAGTTTTATCTGCGGAGAGTTTCCGATACGCTTCTTGTGCGCGAAATGCTGCGCGACAGCGACGCGGACGAAAGCATAAATGTGGTATATGCAGGCAAAACGAAATTTATCAGCGCATTTTTATCGCGTTCGGCGGATTCGGCTGCGGCTGCAATGCCCGCATCGCGTCTTGTTTTGATATGTGCGGGAATGTCTGCCGTGCTCGGCATTATTGCACTTATAAAGGGTAAAAGTCTTGCAGCGGGAGCAACGGCGGCAACGCTTGCTTCGCTCTGCTCGTTCCCCGTCGGCAGTCTGCTGTTCCTCGGCAAGCGCCTTGCGGACGAAAACAAAAAGCTTTCGCTCAAGTCGTCGTTCGTACAAAGCTATGCCGACGCGCGCGACTTTTCGTACGTTGACGATATCGTTATCGACGATACCGACGTTATTAAGGCTGAGGTCGTCAAGTGCATCAGCGCGAAGGACGTAAAAGAGAAGCAGGCGATGTTCGTTGCGGGTGTGCTTACGAGCGTCTCTGGCGGTCTGCTGAAACAAGCGTTCGCGCCCGGTATTGCGGGCTTTGAGGAGCGTCTGCCCGCTGCGGACGGACTTGTATACGAAGACAGGCTCGGCGTGTCCGCATGGATAAGCGGCTGCAAAATTCTGCTCGGCACGCATGCGCTTCTTGCAAACCACAACGTGGCAGTGCCCGAGGAGCGGATAGTAAATACGCTTATCGAGGACGGCTGCAAGCCTGTTTACCTCGCGATAGAGGGGCGTTTTGCCGCGCTGTTTTCGGTAAAATACACGCCGCTTGAGGGAGTTGCGGACAATCTCCGCCAGCTTGCCGACAACGGTGCAAACATACTCATTTCGACGGTTGACGGCGATATAACCGACGCTTACGCCGAGCGGCTGCTCGATTTGCCTGCGGATTCCGTGCGTACGCTGCAGAAAAAGGTCACGGACAAGCTCTCGTCCTCGCGTACTGCGGTGACGGACTCAGAGGAAGCGGGAATCGTATTCGGCGATTCGGTAACGAGTCTTTGCCGCTGCGCCGCAGCTGCCATACGTCTTGACTCGGAAAAACGCATTTCAAAGCTTATCTGTACGGGCGCCTCCGCGCTCGGACTTATCATTACCGCGCTGCTTGTGCTGACGGGCGCATATGCGAAGGTTTCGTCCGCAGTGCCGGCTGTGCTGCAGCTGATTTGGATAGCGTTCTGCTTTGTTTCGCCCTTGCTGTTCGGAAATCTGTCGAAGCCGCGCGTGCGCAAGGCTCTTAAAAAATCCGCGCCCGACGAAAACGGCGGCATGCCGTACGGCGAAATGCTGTCAGACCGTTTCTCCGACGCGGACAGTGCGGCAAATGTGCCGACCGATGCTCGGTACGATAAAAATGTCGGCAACGAGAACAAAAACGGTGACGGCACAGATAATAATACGGCTGCCTCCGGGGAAGGCTCTGACGGCGACGACCCGATAAGCAAGGAAACTTATTCGGCTCTTGACGTTTTTGCCGATGATCAGGAGAAGTACGAACGCAGAAAAAATCGCGGAAAGCGTGCCGCAAAAGCGGCTGCCGACGGGGATACGTCGGCGGTTTCCGAAGAAATGAGCGAGGAGGACTCCGATTCGCAGCCGAAGCCGTTCGCCGAAGCTGCCGCTAAACTGAAAAATGTTTTTGCGGGTGTTATTTCGCGTGAGCCGTACCGAGACGGCGACATCACGGAGGACGCCGACGAAACGGCGTCAGACGGGGAAGAAGCACCCGCAACACCCGAAAAACGTGCGGGCAGGCAGCGCACAAAACGTGAAACAGACGCTCCCGCGCCGCGCCGCAAGGGGATTTTGATACCCGACGGCACTGCCGCTCCGCGCCGCAAGGCAAAGGATACCTACAGTACCGCGAACGAAATAGAAGCGGAATACAAGCGCAAAAAAGACGAGGACGAGCGCATGCGCAGTATCTTTACCGCGCCCGAAATGCCCGCCGCGCCGCATTACGAGCTCGGCGAAAAGCCGCAGGAAAAGGCGCGTTTCGTTCCGCCGACAAACGTCGGCAGTGTGAACGTTTTTGACGATTCCGTTTTCAGTCCGTTCGAGGACGATAAGATTTTTGCGGGACTGCACGACACCGAGAGCGAAAAATACGACTTCTGAGAGGAAAATGCCGAAAAAATTCGGCGTGTCTGCGGTAACATTCGGCTTGACGGCGGCAGCACCCGGTTTGCCTGAGGGAACGCTCCGCGGAACGCGGTGTTTTGCGCAGATAATAATACAAAATAACAAGGACTGTATTTCAGCGGGCATATACGCCTTGCGAAATACAGTCTTTTTTGCGTTTTATTGTTTTTCTCGGCGGGTTTTAAGAGGGCGCGTCAGCCGCCGATAAGCCACCCGATAAGGTCAATGTCCGAATCAAGGAAAGCAAGGCTCGGCACGGAAAAATGATCCGCGCCGTCGAATACGGTAATTTCCGCGACGGCACCCGCTGCCTTTAATGCGGCAACGACCTCTTGTGAGGAGCTCGGCGGCACAACGGTATCCGCCGAACCGACAAACGCGTGAATCGGGATGTTTTTCAGCTTGCCGATGACGTCCGACGTATTGCGCACACTCCCCGAAAGCGGAGCTATACGGGCAAACAAATTCGGGAAAGCGCAGGCAAGAGACCATGTTCCCGTGCCGCCCATGCTGTACCCCGTCAGTGAAATATTATTTCTGTCGGTTTTATAGGTATCTGCCGTTTTGCCGATGAGCTCGGAGATTGCCGACGCTGCGTTGACCCAGCCTTTTTGCGTGCTCGGCAGCTGCGGAATAAGCACATAGGCGCGCACATCGCCGAGCCGACCGTTTTTCAAATATTGCGGGAACCCGTCGACAGCCGTAATTAAATTCAGGTCGCTGCCCTTTCCCGTTCCGCCGTGCAGATATACGATAAGCGGCATATTCTCCGTGGGGTCGGACGGGGTGTAGAGCCAATACCGAAAAGTGCCGAGCTGCGAAGTACCGATTGAGCAAGCCGTAAATGAGGCGGGAGTACCGCTTTTTGTCGGCACTTCGGTTTTTTCGGAAACAGAGGAAGTAACGTTTTCCGTCTCCTTTTCCGTCTCCTTTTCAGGCTCTTTTTCCGTATCCTTTTCAGTCTCTTTTTCTGTCTGTTGTGCGGTCGTGTTTTCGCCCCTTTTCGGCGCTGTGACGGAGGAGTCCGACAGGGCGGCATTTTTCGCCTCTTTTTCCGTCGGTTCAATTCCGTCGGTCGCCGTACGTGCCGCTGCTGCGGTTGTATTTTTGCCGACCGACTCGGCAGCCTGCGCCGACGCGGCGGTGCTGCTTTTAACTGAAATGTTCTCGGCGTTGTTTTGACAGCCGCAAAGCGACGATGCCGTCAGTACGGCAAGCGACAGCAGAACGAACCGTTTGAGAGGTTTATTTTTCATTTTGCAGGCTTCCTTAGCTTTTGCCGTGCTTTCGGCTTTTCGGCAGAAGCGAAATCTTGACAGTGTTTTTATTTGTACTTTTAAGCTGACGGGCGGCATGGTTAAACTCCCGTCGGCTCAGTTCGAGGGGACTTCGAGCACGATGTCGGACAGGGCAAATGCCGCGCACGGGTGAATATAGCCGTTTTCTCTGTCGGAGTGTCTTCTGCCCTCGTCGTTTTCCTGCGGTACGTAAACATTTCCCGAAAGGAGTTTTGAACGGCACCAGCCGCATTCGCCGCTTCTGCAGCGTGACGGTGCGGCGATTCCCGCGCGTTCGATTGCGACGAGTATCGGCTCATCTGCCGAAACGGGTATTGTTTTCTCGACCGTGTTCGTCCGTACCGCGGCGGTGAAGGTTTTTCCTTTGCATTCGGACGGGTAGTCCGCGTTCTCACTCACGTTTTTGGCAACGCCGAGAAGCTCGCGGCGAATATGTTTTCTGTCAAGACCGAGCTTTGCAAGTTCTTTTTCGGCAAAGCGGTACATTGCCTCGGGACCGCACATGAACACGGAAAATTCTTTCCCGTCGGGCGCATATTTTTTGATGATGTCCGCTGTTATAAAGCCGTGCTCGCAGCCGTCCTTTTCTTCGTCGGAAAGGACGTACACCGTTTTTACGCGGGGGCATTTTGCGGAAATCTCGTCAAGCTCGTCCCTGAACAGAATGCTGTCCGACGTTCTGCTGCCGAAAAGAACCGTGAGATTGAAGTCCTCCGTGCCGTCGCATACGGCATGCGCCATTGACAGAAACGGAGTGATTCCGCTGCCGCCCGCAAGTGCGACGACGTCCTTGCAGTCGCGCAGCTCCTCATAAAAGAAGCTGCCGAGCGGCTCGGATACGGTGAGAGTGTCGCCGACCTTTATCTCCGACAGAAGATAATCCGACACGAAGCCGTTCGGGGCGCGGCGAACGGTTATTTTGTATTGCCCGTTCTTTGCGAGGGACGGCGCGGAGCTTATCGAATACGGGCGCGTTACGGTGCTTTCTCCTATTTTCAGGCTGACGCTCAGATACTGTCCCGCTCTGAAATACGCCGCACTGTCTGCGGAAAGGGTAAATGTCTTTGCGTTTGCGCCGACGTGCTCGGTTATGTCCGTCACTTTCATGATTTGACGGTCGGGGTGAAGCTTTTTCGCGTTTTCGTTTATCGGAAATACCGCCGAAACCGCTCTTTCGGGCGCATTTTTGATAACGCGGTTTTTCTCCGTTATGTGGCTCACGAGCTTTGCAATGTCGCTGAAGCCGTTTTTGCCTACGTTCAGTTTAAGTGCCATCAGTTTTTACCTCCCTTGCCGTTCAGCTCCTTTAACGCTGCTTTTGCGACAATGCTGCCGCACATGTATGTCGAGCTGTAGCCGTCGCCGCGCTGTCCCGAGGCACCTATGGGTTTGAGTCCTTTTATCGGGAAGTCCGCGCCCTGCGATGCGATTCTTGAGAGAATGCTGTCCCAGTCCTTTGTCATGTAGCCGTACACGCTGCCCTCGGGCACGCCGAGATAACGCGCAAAGGTGAGGGGAGAGGCTATAGATATTTCTTCGATGTACGGAGTGAGCGTTATGCCCGTTTTTCTCTCGAAATTCGCTATGATTTTCTTTGCAAGGCTGTTTTTTACCCCGATATAGTCTTCGTCCGTCACGTTGTTCCAGTCATCGGCGGCGGTGAACATCGTCGTAAAGCTGCACATCGACGTTCCCTCGGGAGACGCTTCGGGGTTCGCAATGTTATAACAGAGGAAAATCGAGTAGTTGTTTGTGCCGATTTTCTTCAAGCTGTTAAATTCCTTTTCCGAGTCCGCCGAATCGGCAAGGAAAATGCTGTAGTCTTTTATGCCGAGCTGCTCGGCGGTTTTGTTAAGACCGAGATACACGGTGAACATTCTCGCGCCGAAATCGCGGTTTCGCGCTGCGGAAAGCTTCTTTTCTCTTGCGGGCACGAGGCTTTTCGGCATCATTGTGCCGTAGATTATGTCGGGGTTGATATCGGCGAAAACAACATCGGCATAAAAATCGCCCGCGGTCGTTTTCACTCCGCAGCAGCTTTCGCCCTCAAAGAGAAATTCTTCGGCGCGGCAGTTGAATTTTATGTCGCCGCCGAGCGAACGGAAGCGTTCCGTCATTGCACAGCTTATTTCGTGTGAAGTGTGTGTCGGAATGTACGCGCCGAGGGTGACGTAGTTATAAACCATTGACGCGTAATGAAAAAACGAAAGGCGCTTGAGGTCAACTCCGAGATATGACCAGTAGACCGAGAGAATGTCTCGGCATTTTTGCGGAAGTCCGAGTGCTTCGAATACTTCTTCCGACGAATATCCCGCAGATTTGAACACGTTTTTGTAGCTTTTCAGCAGGTGACCGACGGATATTTTCGGACTGTCAAGGTATGTTACAAGGTCGTTAAGTTCATGCAGAAGGTCGAAAAAATCGGTCATCGGCTTGCGGCTGCCGGGCACGTATTCTTCCGTTTTGTCTATAAAAGCGTCAACACCTGCGGGCATCGTAACATCCATGGGAGTCCCGTCACTGTAGCGGGAAATGCACCTGAAGCAGTCGTCGACGCGCTGCCAGCGAACCTTTACGCCGTATCTGTCCATGAGCCTGCGCACGTCGCCCGGTTTTTCTTCGCTGCCGACTCCGCAAAGCTCGTGCAGAGACGGCTCAAATTCAAATCTGCCTCTGCAAAAGCTTGACGCGCAGCCGCCCGGCAGATTGTGCTTTTCAATGAGCAAGGTTTTTTTGCCCGATGTTATCATTTCGAGAGCGGCGGCAAGTCCGGCGCAGCCCGAGCCGACAACAATTGCATCGTATTTTTTCATAAGACACCTCAAGCGGTATAATTTTGCAATACCATTTTAACACAAGCCGAGCGGGAATACAACCTGTGAATGTCTGAAAATCGCAGTCTCGCCTGACGAAAAGTCCCGCACGCGCTCCCGTCAAAAAAACCGCAGCTTCGCGTGGTGCATCTTACGGCAAAAAAACACGCCCCTCCGAAGTCGGCGAAGCGTGCTGTAAATGTAAGTTTTTCGATCCTATTCGGCGGTAAATGCGGTATATACCGTCGTCGTGTCGTTTTTATATGTATAGGTAAATGAGAAGCGGTAGGTTTTTCCGCTTTCGAGCGGCTCGACCTTGTGAAAATCGAGCGATGCGGTTTCGGTCAGGCTTTCGCCGCTTTTTACGGTTTTGATTGCCGTAAATACATTTGCGCCGTCTATGAGCTTTGTATATTTGCCGTCCGCTTCGACGCGGTCGACCCACGGCACGAACGAGTACGGAATATCAATATCGTGTGCGGATTTATTCTCGATAAGCGCACTTACTTCGTTCTTTTCCGCATTGTATGACCACGTTATGCGGACATCTTCGCTTTTCGCCGTGTTGCCTTCGGCATTTTGCGCGTCGGTCATTTTTCGCGGAGTAAAGCTGTGCATTATCACTGTTTTGTCAATGTCGGTGACTGCACCGCCCGCATCACTGCGGAAATAGGGGAGCGTCAGGCGGTAAACCGTGTCGGATTCAAGCGGCGAGATTCCTTCGCGGGAGAGGGAAATTTCCGCCGTGCCCGTTTTCCCTTTTTCGACGGTCAGCCTGTCGGAAAACTGTGACATTTTTTCGGCTGCCGCCGCAAAATCGCCGTTTTCGTCGGCTTTTTCGAGCGAGACGGCTGCAAGGTCTGCTTCGATACCGTGTGACGAAAAGTTGTCAATATTAACGGAAAGCTCGTTTTTCTCCGCATTGTATGACCATGTCACGCGGACATCTTCGCTTTTGCCGTCGTCCTTTTCGGTCGCGCAGGAGCAGAACAGCATGACAAAAAGCAGCATAACGGAACACAATCGCACGGTGATTTTCATTGCAGAACAACTTCCTTCCTGTTTTTTTCTTGTATATAAATGTTACCACAAACGAACCTTTTTTGAAAACGGCAAAAGTTCACAAAATTTCGGGGGGGGATTTGTGCATATTTTTCGGCGGGGGCATTTTGCGGCGCGGGTGCCGAACGGGCAAAAAATTTTTGCGGAGTGCCGCAGAATACGGGCGGCACGGGTTTTTCTTTTGTCGGATTGCGGAGCGTCTCCGGTACGGGCGGCGGGTGTTGTTACAATCCACAAAACACGCGTTTGCAATTTGTGGAACATACCGAAAATCCCGCAGCCGATTGCAAACGAATGTGCGAAGTGTTATAATCATGATATATTATTTTAACTTAATTTAAACAAACGGAGTTGAGAAAGCATCATGAAAAAAACGGCAAAGTCATTTATCGCGCTTGTGCTCTCGCTGTGTCTCGCGTTTTCGTGCGCTGCGCCCGCGCTTGCCGCGCCGTTATCTTCGGGAACGGGTATCACGGTCGCGGAGGCTGCGGCTGACAGTGTTTCCGCTTCGACGGCAAGGGTTGTCGGCACTGCGTCGAATAAGCTCGGCAGCTTCGGAAACGATCTGCCCGATGTAGGCGAATCGGGCAAGTCGGATTTCGCGATTAGCGTTAAAAAGCTTTTTGCGAAATTCATCAATATGCTGAGCAATTTTCTTATCAACTTTGTTGTTGCGGGGTCGCTCAAAACGGTGATTCCCAACGCAAATACGGTTGAGAGCCTCGACGATTTCGACCTTGACGCTTATGCGGGATTTTTGCCCGGTATGGAGACGTTTATTGTTGAACCCGCCGAGGGAGCGGAGTGGAGCCTCGGCTATTCGCGCAGGTCGGTAATGCCCGCGAATTTCGGCGAAAAGTCCTATGCGAAGGGGGCGTATCTTCCGTATATTTTCGGCAACACGATGTATAAGGACGATGACGGCGTTGACGAGGAGCTGAGAGTGCGCACCGTTGTCATGAACGACGGCTCGGGCAGAGGGAGCGTCGCGTTCTGCGCGATAGATGCCATGGGTCTTTGCAATGCCGACGTGAGAAAAATACGTGTCGCGCTTGAGGATTTTGCGGCGGCAAACAACATTGTGAGCATAAACGTGTCGTGCACACATATTCACACGGGTATTGATTCGCAGGGTGTCTGGACAAATCCTGCAGGCGATCTGTTCCACAATACTCTAAAACAGAACGAAGATGTTACGACGGGTGTCGATCCCGATTTCCTTGAAGCCGTGATAAAGGGCTGCAAGGAGTCCGTCATCGAAGCGTTCGGCGGCATGACAAAGGGCAAGCTCATGTACTCAAAAATTGACATTTCCGAGTATCTTCGCGACCGCACTTCTCCCAAGAGCTACGACGAAAATCTCTATAAGCTTGCGTTTGTCCCGTCCGATGTGTCCGTGACTCCGACAATTATTGCGACGTTCGGCTGTCACCCCGAGTCCTCAAGCTATGACTGGAACAACGGCGACGGCACGAAGTACGACGAGAAATTCACCGCCGACTTTGTGTGGTATATCGAAAAGCTGCTCAATTCGCAGGGGTATAATTTCATCTATCTTCAGGGCAATGTCAGCACGACCACTTCTTCGAGAGGACTTACCGACGACGGAATTGACGGCAATGCGCATTATTCGGCTGTTCGCTACGGCTATGAGATAGGCTATATTCTTCTCGGTATGGAGCTGGATGAAGCCGGCAGAATCGCGCTCAACACTGCGACGGGCGACAGGCTCGGAGTAAACGAAAACGCGGGCAAAGGGGGATATTCCGTTTGGTATGAGGGACTTCCGACGGTAACGGCACAGGAGGTAAAACCCGTGCTTAACGTCGCGAACCGTGCATTTACGGTTGAAATATCCAACAATGCTATGGCAATTATAGGCAAAACGTCAATATCAAATAACCTCGTTTTGCGCGGCAAGCTCGGAAAGTACTACACCGTGTCCGAGGTCGGCTACATGGAAATAGGTGACGTACTAAAGGTTTACATGAGTCCCGGTGAGACTTTCACCGAGCTGCTCAAGGGCGGCTACGGTGCGGACGGCTTCAAGTTTAAGCCGCTGCGTGAAGAATACGGCGAAAACGTCATAATAATGGACCTTATGAACGATGCCGCAGGCTATGTCGCGAACCCCGAAAACTACGTTATGGCGGGCGTTCAGTATAACCCCGAAACGGGCAAGTACGACAGCGACACATGGTGCCTTATCTCTTACGGCAAGAATGCCGCAAGCGATTTTATAGGCAATTTCCGCGAGCTTGTCGGGAGCAAACGCGGATAAAAGACGCGGTCACGAAATTAAGGCGGTACGGGTTCGGCTCCGTCAAAAATTCACAAAAAAAAGAGTCGTAAGCACGGCTCTTTTTTGTTCGGCTGCACGGCGGCGGAAACGGAAAATGCGGAAATTCCTCCGTCATAACCCGAGCCTTTTGCGGACAGCGTTCAGGACGCGTTTTTTGTCCGCGCTCCACAGCGGTGCGGCAAGCGTGCGCTTGCTGCCGTCGCCTGTCAGGCGGTGTAATGCTACACCGTCGGGAATAAGAGGAACTAAACGCGCAAGAATGTCAAGATATTCGTCAAGTGAGAGTGTTGAAAACTCGCCGTTGAGCCACTTTTCGTAGAGGTCGGAGTCCTTAAGAACGTGCAGCAGCTGGAGCTTTACGCCGTTTACGCCGCTGTCGAGCATGTAACGAAGCGTGTTTTCCATGTCATCCGACGATTCGTTCGGCAGACCGATTATCATGTGCGAAATTACGTAAATGCCGCAGGAGGTGAGACGGCGAACCGCGTCGCGAAATACTTCGTTTTCGTATCCGCGTCTGATAAACTCCGCGCTTTCGGGTTTTGAAGTCTGAAAGCCTAATTCGACCCACACGGGTTTTATTCCGTTCAGTTCTTTCAGCAGGGCAAGCGTTTCGTCGGGCAGACAGTCGGGACGCGTTGCAACAGACAGTACGTCGATGTCATCTCTTTGCACGGCGGGCAAAAATTTGCGCCGAAGCTCGTCTGTCGGCGCGTAGGTGTTGGTGTAGCTTTGAAAATAGGCGATATATCCGCCGTTTTTGTTTTTTTGTGCGACGCGTTTTTTTGCACGTTCGATCTGCTCGCCGATATCGTTTCCGCCTTCGGCAAAGTCTCCCGAGCCGCCGCGCGAACAGAAAATGCAGCCGCCGGTGCCGAGTGTGCCGTCGCGGTTCGGACATGTGAAGCCGCCGTCAAGCGCAAGCTTATAGAGTTTTTTGCCGTATGTTTTGCGGCAGTAGTCGTTGACTGTGAGCATAGCTACACTCCCGAGCAGTCAAATTCCGGTGTATATTCCGCCTCTGCGCTCGACTTCTCCTGAACAAAGCCGCTGTCCCAACCGAGCAGACACAGATAACCGACCGCTTCGTCGTATTCCTCTTTTGTCAGCCGACGGTTGAGCGAGTCGATGTCAAGCGGTTCTTTCGGCGGGGTGTACTGGCTCATAAGGCTTATCATAATATCATCTTCGGAAAACATATCCGTCAGAATGTCAAGACAATCGAGTGTGTTTTCGACAAATCCCGGCAGAACGAGGTGACGCACGATAAGCCCGCGCTTCATCATTCCGCTGCCGTCAAGCTCAAATTTGCCTGTCTGACGGAACATTTCGCGCAGAGCAGTCACAGCCGTCCGAGGGTAGTTCGCCGCCCCGGAAAGACGCAGCGCAAGTGCGCCGTCGGAATACTTAAAATCGGGCAGATAGATGTCTACAAGACCCTCGAGCCGCTTGAGCGTTTCTGCCTTTTCGTAGCCGCTTGAATTCCACACGACGGGAATCGGCGGCTTTTCTTCTGCCAGTGCGTCGGCGATAATGTCGGTGTAATGCGTTGGGGTGACGAGGTCTATCGTGTCCGCGCCCTGCCACACAAGGTCGTTTATTATTTCGCGCAGACGCTTAACGGTTATTTCTTTGCCGTCGCAGTCGCGGCTTATTTTAACATTTTGACAGAACTTGCAGCGAAGATTGCATCCGCTGAAAAAAATCGCGCCTGCGCCGCCCGTCGAGCAGATGCACGGTTCTTCCCAAAAATGAAGACCTGCTCGCGCCGCTTTGAGCCTTGCGCCGACTCCGCAAAAGCCGTTTTGCGCTGTTCTGTCCGTGCCGCAGCTTCGCGGACACAAAGTGCATTTGTCCACACCGAACCCCCGTTTTGTTTATTTGTTTACCCTTTTGCCGACTGTGCGCGAAAGAGGAACGCGCTCTTGCGGTGACCGCCTACCGTGCGCGAAAGAGGAACGCACTCTTGCGGTGACCGCCTACCGTGCGCGAAAGAAGCGTGAGCCGACGGTTATATTTTCCACTTGTCGATTGTCCGGAAAATGTTGTCCTCGGTCACTTCGACCGTGCCGCCGACCGTGCGTGCGTAGCAAAACTGACCGTTGCGAAAACACAGCGGCACAAACGGAACGGATTCGTTGAACGAGCGAATGAACGCGTCAAGGCTTTCCGCACCGCTTTGGTATTCAAAATATTTCGTGCGTACCGTCGCCTCCGCCGCAATGCCGTAAGAAACGCTGCCGTCCTCGGCAAAAAAGCAGCCGAGATCCATGTTTTTTGTCAGCTTGACTTCGCCGAGATACAGGTCGTACTCGCCGTTCGCAAGCGCGGTTTCGTAAGCGTCCTTTTCGAGTTTTTCAAGCTCGAGCGTTATGTTCACTTTTTTGAAGCTTTCCGCAAGCAGTGACGCGGTGTTGCGTGTGAAAGACCCCGTGTCGGTGTAGATAAGCTTCAGCGTGAGCGGATTTCCGTCCGTGCCGTAGCCGAGTGTTTTGAGCAGCGCGTTTGCCGCAACTGCGTCGCTGTCGGTCGCGGTGTATATCTGTTCCTTGGAATTTATGACGCTTGTCCACGCGGTGTTAAGCGGAATTTCGGTGATTCGTGCATGATTCATGAATGCATTTTCAACAATATGCTGTCTGTCGCACGCCATTGAGAGAGCCTTTCGCATGTCGGCGGTATTGAGCGGAAACTCTGCGGAGTTCACTCCGATAAAGACGAGGTCGTTCAGATACACTTCGCTCACGCTCGAATACGTGCGCTTTGCCGAGCCTTCGGACAGATCCGTAAAAAAGCAGTCGATTTCGCCTATGTCCAAAAGGTGCATGAGCGATTCGGTCACGGTGACGCTGTAAAGGCGAATTGTGCCTATTTTGGGAATTTCTCCGCCGTATCTCGGATTGTAAACGAGATTGGTGCGCAGCTCGCCCTTTTGGTACATGTACCGCCCCGTACCGACGGGGAGCGAGTCGGAGGTCTCTGCCGTGCCGTTTTTTGCAACGGGAAAGGTGAGCACCGACAATACGTTTACGTCTGCGGAAGTGAGCGTGAAGGTCAGGTCATATCTGCCAGCCGAAACGCAGTCTTCGATGTTTTTGAGGGACTGCGCGTACACCGTCGACGGCTTTGCCTTGGTGAAGGAATAAACAACATCCGCCGCCGTAAGCTCGGTGCCGTCCGAAAAATATATGCCGTCCGTCAGCGTTACCGTCACCGTTTTTCCCTGAACCGTGCCTGTTTTTGCGAGGTCGGCGACGGGCATAAAGCCCGCGTCCGTGACGTACAGCGAACGGAAAATGAGCGAGGTGAGCGACGAATTGAGAAGCGACCCCGTTACGAACGGATTAAGCGAATCGAGCGCGGTGTAGGGCACCGTCAGTACCCCTGCGGGAACGGTGCCTTCCGAGGACAGCTCGGCTGCGGCGGTAGTTTGTTCGGCGGACGGCGGCTGCGTTTTGCAGGACGAAAGAAACGCGGCGGCAAGCGCGATTACCGTCATAAACGATGTCAGTCTGACGAAAAATTTACATGATTTCATAGCTTTCGATTGACACCGCCTTTCCGCTTTTGCTGTCGATTTCGATAACGGCGCAGCACATGGAGCACTGCCCCTCGGGAGTCAAAAACCTCACGGGCAGACCCGTGCGCAGCCTTTTTATGACGCACTGCGCTTCGACTCCGAGCACCGAGTTTACGGGACCGGTCATGCCGACATCGGTAATGTATGCCGTTTTGTTCGGGAGTATCTGCGCGTCGGCGGTTCTGACGTGCGTGTGCGTGCCGACAAGTGCACTCAGCCTGCCGTCCGCATAAAAGCCGAGAGCGCGTTTTTCGCCCGTTGCCTCCGCGTGAAAATCCGCAACGGTGCACGTTACTCCGTCCGCTTTCATCTGCGACAGCACCTCGTCAAGGCAGTCGAACGGGTCGGTGACGCGCATGTCCATAAAAGACATTCCGAGTAAATTTATCACACCGAGCCGCATTCCTCCGCGCGACAGCACGGTATACCCGACCCCCGGCGCGGAGCGGTGGACATTGGCGGGGCGAATCGCGGGCGAAAAGCTCTTGTCCAAAAAATCGGCAAACTCGGGTCGTCTGAACGTGTGATTGCCGCCCGTTACGACATCCGCGCCCGCAGAAAGAATCATGCCGCACGACACGGGCGTTATGCCGTTGCCGACGGCGGAGTTTTCGCCGTTGACTATGCAAAAGTCGATATTGTGTTTTTTCTTCATCTGCGGCAGAGTACGCATCAGAAAATTACAGCCGATTTCCGATACGACATCGCCGACAAAAAGTACGCGCACCGCGCTGCCCCCGTTCGTTAAGGTTTTGTTCGCCGTGCCGCGACGCAGGCGAACCGTGTCAACAGTAATTTTAGCACATCCGCGCCCGCCTTTCAAGCCGCAGAGGTAATAACGCACGGAAAAATTCAGCCGAGCGGCGGTCGGCGGTGAGAGAGCGATTTGCGCGGGTTCGTTGTGTGCGGCGGTCGGTACGGAGATCGCGCTTTGTACGGGAGCGAAGCCGCAGGGAACGCGCTTTGTGTGTTTTGCGCGGGAAGAACGGCGCGGGGATAATTTTACGCGGCGGCGGGAGTAGTTGCGGGAAAACGGGGTATAATCCGAACGGGTGAGAAGTTGTGAAAAACAGAAAGAATCAGGAAAAACATAAAAAAGAAACGGGAAAAAGCGGGCAAAAAGATATTATATGCCGCATTGTGCTGCTGCGAAGGCTTGCGCGACTGATGCATTTCGGTGCGGCGGTCATGCTCTTGCCGTGCTGTCTGCGTGTTGAATATTCTGCTGAGGAAATACTCGGCGGACTGCTGCTGCCGTCGTTTTTTATGAAGCATCCCGATGCGGCAGGGGCGGTGCTTTTCTTTTTCGTGCTTGTCGGGTTGTTTTTGACCGTGTGCGGATTTTCCGCGCTTTTTGCGGCGGAGTGCGAGAGCATGTACACGGCGGGTGCGGAGCTTTCGCCGCCGAAAAATATGATGACGCTGAGAAACGGCATTCGGTACGGTGCGTTCTGCGCTGTGAGGACGGCGAGCAGAATGCGCGATGCCGCGTGCTTTTTTGCACCGACGGCGGCTGCGGCTGTGCTGCTTGCGGCAGTGCTTTTTTACGGTGTCGAACGTGCTGCCGCCGTTCTTGCAGCGGTGTCGTTTGCGCTGATATTCGCGCTCGGGGTCGGTTTTTTCGCGTGCGGCGGGGCAGGCAGAGAGAGGGGCACGGCGGTGCTGTACGTCAGTCTCCCCGCAACACCGCTCACGGCGGCAAGAGCGTCACGGGTTCGGCGGGGAGATATACCGCGCGCGCTGAAAAGGGAGGTGCTCTTTGCTTTTCTGCGGCTGCTGCTGCCCGTGCCTGCGGTTAGGCTTTTTGCCGATGCCGTAATGCGCAGAAAACGCGGAACGGACGCGATAGCTGCGCTGTTCGGGCAGTGACGCACTGCCGACGTGCGCGTTAAAATAAAAAAGCCGACGTTTATGTCGGCGAAAAGCGTCTGAAAAGAAAACGCACAGGCCCCGGGATAAGAGCCTGTGTGTTTCAAAAAAAGAAGGGGAAATTGCGAGGACCCAAACCCAAGCATAACGTCGATGCGGTCATCACTCGCATCGGCGGAAAGAGGCTTTATGCGAAATGCAGAAAGCCTGCGGGGGAAATCTCATTGAAAAATGCCGTCAGAACAGCCGAAACGCAAAAGACAGCTAAAATAACGGCAAGGGATATGAGCGTTGTTTTGTTGTCGTCGATAAACTTACGCATAGTCTGTTCCTCCTTGTTTTTTCAATTTCATTATATATCACATTTCACAAAAATGCGATTAAAATTTGGTTACAAATTACTACATCTTTGTAATAATCGGACGGTATAAACGGGTGTTTTTCTGTTTCGCGGCGGTGCGGCTGCGAAAAATGCACAATTTTTTTGCGCGGCGCGGGCGGTTTTTCACATTGTGCGATTGCAATTTGAATTTACGTGTGCTATTATTGATTATGTATCAGTATAATCTTTTAATTTCACCGTTCGGGATTTGCCCGAACAGAGAAAGGGAGAGCTATTATGAAAAACAAAAACTCCGTTTTCAAAAAGGCATTGTCGGTTTTGTTGACCGCGCTGCTTGTTTTCGGCACGGTGTCGCTCGGCATCGTCTTCCCCGAAACAAAAATAACGGCGAAGGCACTTGAAAGCTTCGGCGATGTAGCATTGTATGTGCCTGAAGCTGTCTATTTGTATCCAAACGTTTCTTCTTGGACGGCAACAACATCGTCTAACTTTCAGTATTTCATTGAAAACAGTGTTGACACGGAGGATTTTTCAAACACCCCGACTCCCTCTGCCGAAACGAGCACGACGAGTACGATTTATTTTAATTATTCAAAAACAACCGGAACGCCTACGCTTTCATACAAGTGGATAAAAGCCGACGGCTCAACGGAAATGAATGATTCTAAGGGAAAAATCAATTTCGGCGGGAGTGCTCATGCCTACGGCGTTGCAGTCAACATGTCAAAAACAGGTGGTTATTACACGGCGGCACTTGACAGAACTTCGTCGGTTTCTCCCGATATTGCGGCAGCGGACACCGGTTGTTACATCGAGTGGACTGTTACCTTTGATGATTCGGTGGACGGAGAGACGAAGACAGCAGTAGCTTATACCTATGTATACAAACCGTATGTTCTTCCCGTCGGAGCGGCAGGTAAGGTAAGATGTACGGATTGGGATGACCACGATAATTCACAGATAACATGGATAACCGGTGTGCATTGTGTTGATGCACTTCCGGAGTACAAATCGCATTACCCGAACTATATCACAACATCTGAAGCTCCCGGAACAAACGGACTTGCGGTGTTCCTCTCTCGGGAGGATATTTCAGGTACCGGCTTTTTCGGCAGATCATCTTCCGGAAATAATGAAGACAGAATGTACTTCCCGTTTTACAATTCCGATTCCTCAAAGTCATACGCTCATGTCAACGGTTACGGCAAAGCTGATCCCGATGTTTGGATGAAAAGCGGTTTATCTTCCAAAACATTTGATGTAGCGTCTTTCATATACCGAACATGGGATAAAGGCAATGATATAACCATGACCGTCAAAGAAGGCGGTGTCGGCGGAATATATATCGACACGAGTCGGTATGCAAATCTAAACCAAATACCGAACCTCGGTGTCGGTATGATGATGACGGATAACGAAGACACTAAAGCATCTGATGACGGCGCATGGAAAATAGGTGACTACACAAATTATGCAAATGCGAAGTTCGACGGAGACAACAGTCAAAAAAACGGCGACTACATGCGCGGCACATGGAAGGAATTTAATTATACGATTGCCGGAGAAGGAGACCCCGACAACCGAAACGGTTCTTACGATACATGCGTACTAAAGTATGCAGGAGCATGGTATCGCGAGATTCTGTCGGGTTCTTCGGTAACCTACAAAATCAAAGCAAGCCAGATGAACAATCAGAAAAACGACTGGATAACCGTTTCTTGTATTGTTTCTCTTAATGCTACTCAGACGGACAAAAGCGATCTTCGTGACGCGGTTCATAAGGCAAGTGCGGCTTTTGCAAAGCTTGCAATGCGCAGCGGCTATAATTCAATATACTACTATAATGACACAGCGTACCAAAATTTTGTAGCTAAGTATAAACAGGCATATATGGAGCTTACAAAGGTTGACGGCGGTGTTACAGAAGGACTTGCAGCAGATTTGCTTGCGTCTCTGGAAAAACTTAACATAAAGGTAACTCTTCACGGAAACGGCGCAACACTTACACCCAACTATAAAATAGTTACGGTCGGACTTAACGATTTGGTAAGTGTTAAGGTTTCCGAGTTCGGCACTCCGACGCGCAAGGGTTACACCTTTAAGGGTTGGACGCTCACCGAAAACAGCGGCGACGCAACCGACGGGAAAACGGACGGAGAGCTTGAAGTAGGTCCCCGTCAGAAGGACGTTTACGCGACATGGGAGCTGAATGACTACACCGTGACGTTCAGGGCAATGCCCTACGGCAAATTCGGCGAATCAACAGAGGACGTTGTAATTCACTACAACGTTGAGAATACATTCACCGTGCCCGAAAATTACACACGCGACTACTACATTTTCAACAATACATGGAACATAGTTTCAACCGACAGTGCCGATTGGAGCATGGGAGTAAGTCTTGCTCCCGGCTATACGTCCCCTGCGCGCAGTATAGGCAACCTTGTGCTTGAGCCGAACGTTACCCCGATTCAGTACACTGTAACATACAATTCCGACGGCGGCAGCAACATTGAGGACACGAGCGTCATGGCGTACAACATTGAGAGTACGCACTCTCTCCCCGTGTCTACACGTCAGGGTTACAAGCTCGTCGGCTGGCAGGTTGTCACGACAGACGATGAAAAGTGGAGCAAGGACACAACATACGCCGCAGGCTACAAGTTCACCGGCATGCACGGCAACGTTTCTCTTAAAGCGGTATGGGAGACTATGACTTCAACCGTGACGCTGAACATCGGCGCGGATGAATCCATCTCCGGCAACACCGTGCTTACATACGCGTATTCGAGTTCTCTCGCGCTTAACACTCCCTCCAAAAAGGGTTACACCTTTAAGGGTTGGCGCGTAAGTGCCAAGGGCGACGGCGAAAACACATGGAACATCGGTGACGAGTATCTTCTCGCTGCCGGTGAAACGGGCGTTACTCTGCCCGGCGGCAAGCTCGGTGACGTTACGCTCACGCCGATTTGGGAAATAAACACCTATACCGTCAATTTCAACTCCGACGGCGGCACGGCATATGACGCAAAAACTTTCACGGTGACGGACAGTATTACACTTCCCTCACCCGAAAAGAACGGCTACACTTTTGCGGGTTGGAGCGTTCCGATTCACGACACCGAGTACAACTGGACGGATACCGTCTACAACGGCAATCAGACTCTCACGGGCATGTACGGTTCGGTCACGCTGAAAGCCAACTGGACAAAGACACCCTACACCGTGACGTTTGACGCGAACGGCGGCACGGTAACCGTCGCATCACTCCCCTACGACATCGAGAGCGGCACTCCGAACCTGCCCACTCCCTCCAAAACGGGATATGAATTTGACCGCTGGGTCGTGGATTCAGCCGACGCGCAGTCCTCGTGGACGAAAGGCGCGGAGTATACCGATGCACTTCCTGCGGGCAATTACGGCAGTATGACGCTTAAAGCTCAGTGGAAACCCGTTGAATACACCGTAAACTTCTCCGACGGCACTACAAAAACCTACACGATAGAAGAAACGTTTACGCTCCCCGAATCCGTAAAGGACGGCTATGAATTCGTCAAATGGACGCTTACTTCCACCAACGGCAACTGGGGCGAAACCGGCAAGGAATATGCCGCCGGCGAGGAGCTTTCCGGCATGTGGGGCGCGGCTGTGCTTCAAGCCGAGTACACCCCGTGCAGCTACACCGTGACATATCTTGACACGGACGGCAGCCAAATCGCGGCGCAGACATTCAAGACGGGCGACGAAATAACGCTCAGAGACTACTCGAAGGACGGTTATATCTTCCGCGGCTGGACGGTGCAAAGCTCCGCAGGCAACTGGGGCGGCGAGGGCAGCGTTATCACCGACAAAACCGTTGCGGCGAAGTACGGCGATGTTACGCTTGAGCCGAAGCTCGAAGCGATAGAATACACCGTGACATTCCTGCCCGACGGCGGCGATGCAGTTCCCGCGATTACCTACACGGCGGAAGATACAATTACCATGCCCTCAACCGCGAAGTACGGCTATGACCTCGCGGGTTGGACGGTTGAAACTCCCGTCGGCAGCTGGACGGACGGCGAAATTTTCGCGGCGGCAGAGGAAGTCACGGGCAAATGGGGCAACGTTACGCTCAAGGCGAAATGGACACCCAAGAAATACAACATTACATTTATAACAGGCATGGGCGAACAAGTTGTTCAGTCGGAATACGGTCAGGCGACGCCTACCCTGCCCGACGATTATTCGAAACCTGCCGACGCGCAGTATACCTATACGTTTGACCACTGGGAACCCGCTCTCACGAAAGTTACGGCAGATGCGACATACACCGCCGTCTACAAGGAAGAGCTTAATTCCTACACTGTGACGTGGCGCGTGCTCAAAACCGAGGGCGGCACGGACTGGGAAGAAACGACGGCAACGTGGAAGTACGGCGAAGAACCCAAATTTGACGGCGTTCCGACGCAGAATGCAAGCAGTGCCGACCACAGAATGCGTTTTGTAAGGTGGAATCCCGATGTGACCGCCGTCACAGGAAACGCAACATACACGGCGGAATTTGAAAGTGTTGAAAATCCGCAGACGGTCGAATGGTACAACGGTTCAACGCTTCTTGCGTCCACGGAATGGGCAAAGGGCGAAACTCCGTCGTACAGCGGCGCAGTTCCCGCGAGAGCGGACGAGGGCGGCTATAAGTTCGTGTTCGTCGGCTGGGCAGCGACCGACGGCGGCGAAAAGCTCGACGCGATACCGACGGTAGAAACCGTTTCAACCGAACCCGTAAAATACTATGCGGTGTTCGACAAACAGCCGCAGTCATACACTCTCACGCTTGACACCGACGGCGGAACGATTTCCGGCGGCAGCACGGTAAGCTACACCTACGGCGGCGAAAATACAAAAATAACACTCCCCTCTCCCGTTAAAGACGGCTATGTCTTCAAAGGCTGGCTCGTTGCATCGACGGACGGCGACGGCACATTGACGGTCGGCAGCGTTTACAACGCAGGTGAAAACACTGCGGATGTTTACGGCAGCGCATCGCTCAAGGCGCAGTGGGAGACAGTCACCTACACGCTTACATTCGACGGCGAGGGCGTGCCGGTCGAACCCATGAATTATACGATAGAATCGACGGATACTCTCCCGACAGCCGAAAAAGAAGGCTGCGAACATATCGGCTGGCTCGTTTTCGAAGCGGACGGCAGCTGGACGCTCGGAGCAAGCATTTCGACGGATTTTGTCCTCACGGGCACCTACGGCAACGCGACGCTCACACCTGTTTACACGGCGAAGACCTACACAATAAAGTGGGTAAGCGGCGAATATGTTCAGACTTCCGAAGTTCAGTTCGGTTCGGTGATATTCGCGTTTGAGCCTGTTTCGAAGCAGGGTTACACCGCCGAGTGGGATGCGGAAATTCCCGCGACGATGCCTGCAACTGACCTTACTTTCACGGCGGTTTACAAGCCGATTGAATACTACCTGCGTCTTGAGCTTAACGGCGGCACGGGCGCGGAGAGCTTCTACTACACCTTTGACGGCGACGATGTCCTGCCGACACCCGCACGCGACGGCGCAACGTTCGACGGCTGGCGCGTCGTGTCCTCAAACGGCAACTGGACGGTCGGCACGGTTCTTGCGGGCGGTACGGCTCTTACGGGCAGGTACGGCAGCACGACTCTTTCGGCGCAGTGGCAGTTTGAAATCCACACGGTAACGTGGGTCGCGGGCGACGAAACACGCGTCACGCGCTGGTACCACGGCATGACTCCGTCCTTCGACGGCACGCCGTACAAGTCGACCGACGAAAACTATTCTTACGTGTTCACCGGTTGGGATAAGGAAATTCTCCCCGTCACGGCTGATGTTACATATACCGCACAATTTGAAAAAACGGAACGTGTTTATACGGTAAAATGGGTTGTCGACGGCGTTACGACGGAGCAGAAATACTCCTACGGCGACACTCCCGTTTACGGCGGCGAAACTCCGTCGCGTCCGTCAACGTCCGAGTATGACTTCACGTTTGACGGCTGGTCGCCCGAAGTCACTGAGGTAACAGCCGACGCGACGTATGTGGCGCAGTTCAGAGTTTTCGTAAAACTTCAGGGACTGTCGCTCAATAAGAGCGCGATGTTCCTCGATATAGGTGCGGGCGAGAGCCTTACGGCGAATATTTATCCTGCGGCGGCATCCAGCAAAGATGTAATCTGGACTTCGTCCGACACGTCTAAAGCGACGGTGGACGCTTACGGTAAGGTTACGGCGGTAGATGCGGGCATGGCGATAATTTCCGCGTCGTCGGGCGACGGCAGCTTTAAGTCATACTGCGTCGTTACCGTTTCGCCGAAGCTGACGACCTACATTGAAATTACCGCAAAGGGCGTTTCGACAACGAATCAGAAGGGAACGTCAGTTCAGCTTTACGCCACGGTTAAACCCGACGACGCAACGGACAGGACGTTTACGTGGTCGTCAGACAAGCCCGGCATCGCGTCGGTTGACGAATTCGGCATGGTTCGCTTTAACTCAAAGGGCACTGCGACCATAAGCGTCGTTACGACAGACGGCTATGCGCGGGGCAGCATTGAAGTGACCGTAACGGAGGACGCGACCGAGGACGAAACGCAGAAGACATACACGGTTCGTTTCCTGAACCTCATGTGCACAATGTATCTTATTGACGACAACGGCAACTCGCACACTTTCGGCAGCAACGAAGTTGTGGTAGTGCCCGAGGGCGCAAGCGTCCGTATCCGTCCGTCGCGTTCGTGCTATGTCATTGCGAACGGCGAACAGCTCGCGCAGCAGGACGAGTACGTTATCGAAAACATTCAAAAGAACTACATTATTTCCAATTCCAAGGTGGAGATAATAACTCCCGACGACAGTGACAGCGCACCGTCGTTCATGAAAAAGCTGCAGGAGTTCTTCAGAAAGATCGTCGAATTCTTCAGAAAGCTTTTCGGTGCAAAATAATCCGAACAAAAGCATCGGAGCCGTGCCGATTAAACGGTAACGACCGATAAAAAGCAAATTGCCCGCCGTATTATTTCGGCGGGTTTTTTGCATACGCGAAAAAAGACCGCGCCGACGGCTGAAAACGGTCGGATTCAACGCATTTTCGCGTGTTTTCGGGCGTTTTTTTGTACGGTTTTAAAGCTATTTGCAATTGACATTTTTCTGCGGTTTAAGTAAAATTAAGGGTAGTGTCATATCGAGTCTTTTTTCGGTTTTTTTCGGAAAGTAAGCTGACTGCGGTGCGCCTTACGACCGCTGCGGCGCGGGGAGAATACGTCTTTTGCCTGTCGCGGTGTGCCGTTTTTCGCGGTGCATGCGGCAGAAATATATACGAAAGGGATGTGCAGAAATGAAACATTCTGTTAAAACAATCATTGCGCTGCTTCTCACCCTGGCTTGCATCGTGCAGCCGTGCAGCGCACTTGCGGCATCTTCAAAAAAGACATACGTCAAGGAATTTATGCTGAGCTACGGCAATACCGCCGACGAAGCCAAAAAGTGGCTCAAGGACAACGGCTACGAGGTGCTCGACTACGACCTCAATGAGGGCGCGGACGATACCTTCTCCAAAAAACGCGCCGTTTACCTCGGCTACAAAACGACGACCGACGCCGCAGACGCCGTTACCGACATGCGTCTTATGAACATGAAGGGCGGCTACAGCGTTCAGGATTATCAGATTATGCTCGACGAGCAAAAGGCGAATATCGAGCTGTTCATCGGGGATTTTGTTGTTGCGGTGAACGAGTACAGAGCGAATTACGCAAAGGGTCAGGAGCGCGCGAAGGCGGCTCACGACATGCTCAACTACCTGTATGACGACGATACGCAGGCGCAGATGGGCGACCTGCTTCTCAATAAGATTAAGGAAGAATATACAGAGGAGGAATATAACGCGCTCGACGGGGACGTTAAGGCAAAGACCGCCGACATGACGACGATTCTCATGCAGGGCAACGCCGACGCGGTGCTTGCGATAGAGCAGACGATAGCGACGGCTTCGGACAGCAGCGACACTCTCTGGACGGAGAGATATGCAGAGGCTTCGACTTATGACGAGATGCTCGACGAGCTTATGGAAGCCGAAAATATGACGGTAAACGAAGCCGAAAAGTTTCTTGCAGCCGAGTACGACGAGGACGCAAGGGCGATAGCGTCCAAAATCGACGGATACATTGAATATCTTGAAAACTATACAAAAGAGGACATAACGCTCCTGTCGTCGGCGGAGGAAATAAAAGCGTACGAAGCGGAGCACACCGACTTTTCGTACACGGACTGGTTTACGGCGGGAACGCAGTACGAGCTGCTTAAGGTGCTTATGAACGACGACGTATCGCTGCTTGAGCTGATGACGGGCGAGGATTTTGACGTTCTGGGCGATGACCGCTGCATGCTTTATCCGCTTGTCGCGTCGCTTACAAAGGGTCAGAGAGCCTGTCTTGACTTTATGACGCTTTACGGAATCGTTGCACTCGGCATAAACGGCGACGAGGCAACGGCGGAGACAATGACCGATTTTAAGCTGAAGCCGACCGACGAAAAGGGCGTTTCCGTTTACGACGGTGTCGACCGTACTCTTTTCGGCGGCGAAGTCGCGCTTACGAATGACGCAATAAGGCTCCGCGCTTCGACCGGCAAAGAGGCTGTACGAAGCAGGGAAAGCTACATTTCCGCGACCTCGTACGTTCTTTACGGCGTCTTCTGCCTTTCGGCAATATGTGCCGTTGCCGCGTGGAAGCACAGCGCGTCGCTTGCCGCCTTCGCTGCGGAAGTAAAGAAAAACGTAGCACAGATTGAGTCGGAGGCAGCCGAAGCATATGCAATGTACGAGAGGCTGGGTACCGAGCAGGAGTGGGCGCCGTACAAAACAAAGTACGACGACCTGATGTCGAAATCCGAAACTGCGCGGACGGGTCTCGGCAAGACAAACACAATGACGAAATATTTCCGCTATGCGGGCATCGCGCTGACATGCATTTCGATAATAATCATGGGTATTTCGCTCTGGAACACCTACAATGACCTTAAGGAATATTATAAGTCCGATTTCACACCCATTCCGATGCACATGGTGGATGAGGGTGTCGATGAAAATGACGAGAAGGTCTATACGTACTATACGGCGGTCGCCTGCAACCGTAAGGACGCGGGTATGGTGACATCCGAAACCGAAATTCTCGAGGATTACGGCGACCTCAACGGCGATGTCGGCAGACAGTGGGTCGCGCTCTATACCACAAAGGACAAGGCTGCGGGTTATCCCGTTCAGACAAATATGCTCGTGCGCTACGAGGACTCAAAGCTCCCCGACGAGGATTCGACCGCGCTTTCGATGTTCGGCGAAAAATCCGCGCAGAACCTCACTAACGAAACGGCGGGTTATACGTACAACGACGGAAAGAGCGGAATTTACATGTTCTTCAGCGTCGATACGGCAGCCTTCGCCGGCAGCGTATTCTCCGGCAGCAGGTACGTCCTTATGGGCGGCGCGGCAGCCGTTTTGCTTGCAGCCGCCTTCGCTGCGGGCATGTATACGGAGAAAAAGGGCAAAAAAAAGACAAAAAATAATGTTCAAGAGGTCTAAAAAGTATGAACAGTAAAATATTTAAAGCGATTTTGAGTGTTTTTCTTTCCGTTACCGTCTGTCTTCTCACCTGCACGAGCGCGTTTGCGGCATCGTCAAATAAGACATACGTCAAGGAAACGGTGCTCAGCTACGGCAAAACGGAAGACGAAGCCAAAAAGTGGCTCAAGGACAACGGCTACGAGGTGCTCGACCACAACCTCAACGAGGGTGCGGACGACATTTTCTCGAAAAAGCGCGCCGTTTATCTCGGCTACAAAACGACGAACAACGCGGACGAAGCCATTACCGACATGCGTCTTATGAACATGAACGGCGGCTACAGCGTTCAGGATTATCAGATTTTGCTCGAAGAGCAGAAGGCGAGCATCGGGGCGTTTATTGACAGCTTTATTGTTGCCGTGAACGAGTACAGAGCGAACTACGAAAAGGGTCAGGAGCGTGCAAGGGCGGCTCACGACATGCTCAACATGTTCCTTGAGGACGACACTCAGCAGAAAATGGGCGACCTGCTTCTCAATAAGATTAAAGAAGAATATACCGAGGACGAATACAACGCGCTGTCCGATGAAGTCAAGGGCAAAACAGCCGACATGACGACGGTTCTCATGCAGGGCAACGCAGACATCGTGCTCTCGATTGAGCAGATTATCGCAATAGCGACGGACAGCGGCGAAGACCTTTGGATTGAAAGATACAGCACGGCGGCGACATATGACGATATGCTCGACGAGCTTATGGAAAGCGAAAATCTGACGGTTAACGAAGCCGAAAAGAAGCTTGCCGCCGAATACGACGAGCAGGCAAGGTCGTTGGCGTCAAAGCTTGAAGCGTATAAGGACTATCTCGACGCATACACGAACGAGGAGCTGACCCTTACAAGCACGAAGGAGGAGCTGGACGCGTATGCGGAGGCTCATTCCGATTTCGATTCGGCGATATGGTTTGCGGCAGGCGTGCAGTATGAGCTGCTCGACGTGCTTGAAAACGACGGCATTACACTGCGCGAGCTTATATTCGGAGACGAATTTGACGTTGCGAACACGGACAGATATTTGCTCTATCCTCTTATTGCGTCCCTTTCAAAGGGTCAGAGAGCATGTCTCGATTTTCTGTCGATGTATCAGATAGTTTCTCTCGGCATTAACGGCGACGAAACCTACAAAGAGGTCGCTCAGAGCCTGAAGCTCGAAACGGTCGGAGACGGGGCGACTTCGGTTTATACGGGCATTGACCGCACGGTATTCGGAGACGAGGTCGCTCTTACGGGGGATGCCTACAAGCTTCAAAATTCCACAGGCAAGAGTGTTATGTCGCGCTGGGAATCCATCACCGTTTTCACGAAGGCGTTGTATATTGCCTTCGGTGTTTCTCTTGCGGCTTCTGCGCTTTCGGCTGCATCGACGCATCTTATGGATTTTCTTGCGCAAAAGCTCGACTCCGCAAGTGAAAATTATATAAAGATGGCGGATTCGTGCCTCAACCAAGCCCGAAGCGATTACGGCATCCTGGACGAAGCCGAAATGATGAGCAACAAATATATGGCAAAGAGCAGGGCATCAGTGCGCGGAATCGGCACTGCGCAGACAATGCAGGACGTGTTCTACTATGCGGGCATAGTCTTTGCGTGCGTGGGCATCGTTCTGGCGGTTGCCTCGATTTGGCGCACCGTTGTCGATATTAAAAGGTATTACGATTCCGAATTTACGCCCATCCCGATGCACATGGTGGACGAGAGTGTCAACGAAAACGACGAAAAGGTTTATACTTATTACACTGCGGTCACCTGCAACCGCAAGGACGCCGGCATGGTGACGGAGGAAACCGAAATTCTCAAGGACTTCGGCGACCTAAACGGCGACGTCGGCAAGCAGTGGGTCGCGCTCTACACCACAAAGGACAAGGCTGCGGGCAACCCGATAACAACCGATTTTAAGGTGCAGTACGAGAACAGCAGCATTCCGGGCGAAAGGACGCCTCTCTCGATTTTCTGCGAAAACACGGCGCAGAACCTGACCGACGAAAAATCCGGTTACACATACTCGGACGACAGAAACGGCATTTATCTGTTCTTCGGCACCGATGTCAATGCCTACGCGGGCAGCGTTTTCTCCGGAAACAGATATGCTCTTGTGGGCGGTGCGGCGATAGTACTGCTTGCGCTGTCTTTCTTCGCGGGAACAAAAGCAGGCAAAAAGGGCAGCGGCAGAAAAAATAAAGAGGGCGGCGCCGTCACGGCGTAAAAGACGGATTCCGTCCTCCGACGGAGCGGACGGCAAATCAGCCTGTAAAAAACGGCACGGGTTTGCTTCCCGTCCGACAGAAATAAACACAAACCGACGGGCGGCACGGGTTTGCTTCCCGTCGGCACAAATCACCGAGCGGCTTCGCAGCGGAGCCGTTACGGTGGTTTTTCGTTTTACGCTCGGGGAAGGCTGCGGCGGCGCAAAAATGTCCCGAAAAACTTGTTCCAATCAGCTCTTTCTTTTTCTTTTTTTGGTCTCACATCATTGACTAATGTACAGAAAAATCGCAAAAAAACAGAAAAAAGGTATTGACAAACGAAAAAATCGGGTCTATAATACAACCAACCTACGAGGTAAGTAGATAAAACAAAAAGGAGACGGCGACGATGAGTTTGTATTTGCCCGCAGTGCGAATGTGTATACGGCGGCATCGGCCGCACGCCGTATAGGCGCACGAAGAAAAAAACGGCAGGGACGGAGCTTTGCCGACGGAAATGAATACGGCGGAGACGGCGGGTTGCCGAAAAAGAAAATACCGCCGAACAGCACAAGCGGCTTGCTGAAAAAGCCGTTGTCGGGCGGTGAAAACGCGGGGCAGAAGCAAGGTACCGCAGAGAACGCAAAAAAAGCCTTCACAAAAATATAAAAAAGGAGTAATTACAATGTCAAAAATATATACATCAGCCGATCAGCTTATAGGAAAAACACCTTTGCTTGAACTCACTCACATAGAAAAAAAACTCGGTCTTAAGGCGCATTTACTTGCAAAGCTCGAATATTTCAATCCCGCAGGTTCCGTAAAGGACAGGATAGCTAAGGCGATGATAGACGATGCCGAAGCAAAAGGACTTCTCAAAGAGGGTTCGGTCATAATCGAGCCGACTTCCGGCAACACGGGTATCGGACTTTCGAGCGTTGCTGCGGCAAGGGGTTACCGCATTATCATCGTTATGCCCGAAACCATGTCGGTTGAACGCCGTCAGCTTATGAAGGCATACGGCGCGGAGCTTGTGCTCACCGAGGGCGCAAAGGGCATGAAAGGCGCGATTGCAAAGGCTGAGGAGCTTGCAAAAGAAATTCCCGACTCGTTTATTCCGGGGCAGTTTGTCAATGAAGCCAACCCGAAGGCGCATTATTCCTCAACCGGTCCCGAAATTTTTGAGGATACCGACGGAAAACTAGATTATTTTGTCGCGGGTGTCGGCACCGGCGGTACGGTCACGGGTACGGGCAAATTCCTTAAAGAGAAGATTGCAGGCGTGAAGGTGGCTGCTGTCGAACCGGAAACCTCTCCGGTGCTCTCGCAGGGCAAAGCCGGTTCGCACAAGATTCAGGGAATCGGCGCGGGTTTCGTTCCCGATGTTCTCGACACAAAGGTGTATGACGAGGTCATTCCCGTTTCGAATGAAAACGCTTTCGAATACGGCAAGCTTATCGGGAAGACAGAGGGCATTCTTGTCGGAATTTCCTCCGGTGCGGCTCTTTTCGCCGCAATAGAAATCGCAAAGCGTCCCGAAAACGAGGGCAAAAATATAGTTGTTTTGTTCCCCGACACGGGCGACAGATATCTTTCGACTCCGCTGTTTGCGGACTGACACACACAGACTGCGGATATGTCTGCGCGGCGCGCAGTCGGCAAAAAATATAATGACGATGTTTGATTGCGGTCGGGCATTTTGCGGAAAAGGAGAGCTTTTCAATGACAGTTTCCCAGATGCAGCAGGAAATTCTGCGGCTGAAAAAAGAAAAAGATATCTGTATTCTTGCGCATTCATATCAGGCTGCCGAGATACAGGAAATTGCGGATTTTTGCGGTGATTCGTTCGCACTGAGCAAGAAAGCTGCAGCGGTTGCGAACAAGACCGTTGTCATGTGCGGTGTACGTTTCATGGCTGAAACCGTGAAATTGCTGTCCCCGGAGAAAAAAGTCGTGCTTGCGTCACCCGATGCCGGATGTCCGATGGCGGAGCAGCTTGACGCGGAATTGCTGCTTTCTCTTAAAGAAGCGTTGCCGGAATATACCGTTGTGGCGTATATAAACACCACGGCGGAGCTGAAGGCGCATTGCGATGTCTGTGTTACGTCATCGTCGGCGGTTGATGTTGTCCGCAAAATCAAGAATAACAAAATCTTGTTCATACCGGATTGTAACTTAGGCGACTGGGTGTCAAAGCGGATTCCCGAAAAGGAGTTTAAGTTTGTAAACGGCGGCTGTCCCATTCATGCGCGTGTGAGCGAGAACGACGTAAAAGCGGCAAAAGCGGCGCATCCCGACGCGCTGCTGCTTGTTCACCCCGAGTGCAGACCCGCCGTCGCCGCGCTTGCGGATTATGTCGGGTCGACTTCAGGCATCGTTGACTTTGCGAAAAAGAGCAGTGCGCGTGAATTTATAATCGGCACGGAAATCAGCATTGTCGAAACACTCAAATATGCGTGTCCCGACAAAAAATTCTATCCGCTGTCGAAAAATTTGATTTGTCCCAACATGAAATTGACAACCCTTCCCGACGTGCTCGATTCGCTCGTCGGCGGCGGGAAAGAAATTTCGCTCGACGGTGACATAATGAAAAAAGCGCGTGTGTGCATCGACCGAATGCTCGACGCGGAAAAGCCGTGAAAAAACGTGCGCTTATTGCAATGAGCGGCGGAGTCGATTCCTCCGTTGCCGCTCTTTTGATGCAGAAAAACGGTTTTGACTGCGTCGGTGTGACCATGAAGCTGTACGATAACGGCGATGTCGGTATCGACCGCAGCAACACCTGTTGTTCTCTTGATGATATTGAGGACGCGCGAAGCGTTGCCGCAAGGCTGAATATTCCGTATTATGTTTTTAATTTTACGGACGAGTTTCGCGAAAAAGTGATATCCCGTTTTGTTTCGGCGTACGAAAACGGTTTTACTCCGAATCCGTGCATAGACTGCAACCGATTTCTCAAATTCCGTCGGCTTTATCTCCGCGCAGCGGAGCTTGGCTTTGACTGCACAGTTACGGGGCATTATGCCGCAGTCGAAGAAAAAGACGGTCGGTTTTTTCTGAAAAAGGCTGCCGATGAAACGAAAGATCAGAGCTACGTGCTCTATTCGATGACGCAGGATGAACTTGCGCACACGGTGTTTCCTCTCGGCGAACTGACAAAAAACGATGTCCGCAAAATCGCACGTGAGAACGGTTTTTTGAATGCCGAAAAAACCGACAGTCAGGATATCTGTTTCGTTCCCAACGGCGATTATGCGTCCGCGATAGAGCGTTTCAGCGGCAAAAACTACGCAAAGGGGTTGTTTACGGATACCGACGGCAACGTTCTCGGGGAACATCGCGGAATTATTCGTTACACGGTCGGTCAGCGAAAGGGACTTTTGCCGACGCTGCCAAAAAAGATGTACGTTTGCCGTGTCTGCGCCGAAAACAACACCGTTGTACTCGGCACGGAGCGGGAGCTTTATACCGACAAAATAACCGTTTCGGACGTGAACTGGATATCGGGCGAGTGTCCGGTGAAGCCGTTTTTGTGCACGGTAGTGACGCGCTATCATCGGCGCGAAGCGGCTGCGGAAGTTACTCCGCTCCCGAACGGGAGAGCGTTTATCCGTTTTGACGAGCCGCAGCGCGCAGTCGCTCCCGGTCAGGCGGCTGTCATGTATGACGGCGATTATGTTATCGGCGGCGGCACCGCGGAACAGTGAAAACGGTGAAAAAAGACGTACGGCAGTCTGTTCGGCTGAAGGTACGTCTTTTTCCGTATGAAATATTCGAAAGGGGTTTTGGGCTTTTTGTACCGAGGATATTTTCGGTTTTTTCTTTTTATTCCACCTTTTTTGAGTTTGCATAGATTTTGTGCATGCGCTCATCGGTAAAATGCTTGTCGAGATATATTTCCACTGAGTTTTTCGGCGCAATGCCCTCATCGCGCTTGTTCATTCGCGTTGCTGCCGCCGCAGACAGCGCGGAGTCATATACGAAAAATGCACAGAACAAAACGACAAGTGCCGTTCCGATGTGTTCGGGAACCATGCCGCACAGTTTGTCCGTCATCGGCATGACAAATTTTACCCACAGAACGCCGAGCGCGCCCCAAAAGAGAGAATATAAAAGGCATACTCTGCCGTTGATGTTGAGCGGCAGATGGCTGTAGTCCCACGCGACCGAGCCGAAAACTATTTCCTGTCCGAGTGAGCAGATGTATTCGGCGACCGAGCCGACGAGAAACGACACCCAAAAGACCGTGTACCACTTGCAGTCCGTGAAATGATAGAGTACGAGCGTGAGCAGCACACCGCCCATGCCGTATGCGACGCTTAACGGACCGTACACAAGCGATTTGCGGCTTTCGATATAGCCGTTTTTGAAATAGCACCATGCCGTTTCGGCAATAAAACCTACCACGCAGCATGCCGCGAACATCGCAACGAGCTTATTAAAGCCGATGCTTTTGATTGCAAGACCGCGCTTCATATCAGTCACACCCTTTTTGATTTTACGGGTGCATGATACCGCCGTTTTATAAACCTACTGTAAACTTTCGGCATTTCATACGGTTTTTCGGCAAAAAAAGTCCCCTTTGCTTTAATTCGAGGTGAAATCATGATGCCCGTCAGCCGCTGTTTGAGCATTTTTCGGCATCAATTGCCAAAACGAGCATCACGGCGTGAAGTGCGTCGGACGGATTTGCGACGTCAATGGTATAGGTGTCCGTCCAATGCCACAGCTCCTTTGATACGGTTGCCGTAATTTCGTTATATTCATTTATTACGGAGTAGTCCCAGCCGAGGAAGTTGCCCTCAACATGCCAGCCGTTAAAATCAATGTTGTAGCGCGGCTTGAAGAAGCAAAACTCCTTGCATATGCAGCCGAGGTAATTATCCGCTTCGTAAAGCTCAAATTTCGGCAGAAAAGTTAAAACGCGCTGCTTTACCGTGCCGAGCTCGACACCGTCCGTGTCGTATATTTTCAGCAGGTGTCCCCATGAAAGCTGTCCTTTTACAACAAAAACCGAGCTGCCCGATTCGTCAAAAATATCATAGCTGTCAAACCATGAGAACATTCTTTGTTTAAATAGTAGTTTCATGCCGCCGTCTCCGTTTCCCGTGTGCGGGGGCATTTTGCCCCTCTGTATATATGATAAAATGACTGATGCGGTTTGTCAACGGCGGATATTATGACGAAAAAAGGTCATATCGCCGCCGCCGGAGAGCGTTTTTTGTTTTTATGCCGTGCGGAGGGAAAAACAGAACAACGCTGTTTTGCCGCATTTTACAAAAAAGACCGTATTCGCAGCGCACGTTTTTAATGCCGTAAGCGGAATACAGTCTTTTGCTTTTTGTCGAAAAATGAGTTATCGGTTGAGATATGTCTGCATGTACTCAAGCAGCTTATCGTTGAACGCCTTGCGCACGTCCTCGTCCGCATCCAGATTGTGACCCGAATTCGGGAATGTAAAGAAGTCGTGCGTCACACCCGCCTCGGTCAGAGCCCTGTCGAGCGAAAGGGCATTTTCATACGTTACCAGCTCATCCTTCATGCCGTAAGCCATAACGGTGGGTACGGAGGACGCATTGACATATGTAACGGGTGATATTGCCCTGAGAACCTTTTGCACCCCGTCGGATTCAATATTTTCGTCTGTTACTGTTATGCCCGACAGCTCGGAGAGAATAAGCAGCGCAGTCGATCTGTCCATTCCTGTGCATGCATCAAGGAACGTACGCCCCGAAAAGTCGGAGGGACCCACCTCGTCAAAAATGAACTTTATCGGTACGGGCGATTCGTCGGCTCTCGAATACGCGTAGAGCAGTGTAAGATGTCCGCCTGCCGAATTGCCGCCTATCGCGACGTCCTTTATTGTTATGCCCTGTTCCCGCGCTTTGGCGACCGCCGCCTTTATGCCCGCTGTTATGTCGTCGAGCATTTCGCTGCAGTGCACGCTGCCGCCTTCGGTAAGTAATCTGTAATTGAGCGATGCCGCCGCAAGCTTCAAATCGCTTGCACAGTACGTTGTAAGATTGCGTCCTTCTTCTTTGTCGCCGGCTACCCACGAACCGCCGTGAATGTACACAAAAAGGCTTGTTTCACTGCCGGCATTTGTCGGAAGTACAAGGTCGACGGTTTGATTTACGTCCGAGCCGTAGGAAATATCACGAAATTCACTGTAGGTCTTTTTACCGTTCAGGCCTAAAAGCTGCATAAAAAATGCTACTATTGCCATAAAAAACGACAAAATCTTTTGAAGCATAAAAACACCGCCTTTTCAATATATATTTTCACACGTATATATTACCACATTATACTCGGTTTTTCAAGATGCTTTTGTGAAATTACACAATGCTGCCGTAAAAATGTGCATAAGTTTCAGGCGGAATATATCTCGCCGAGCCTGTTTTTGCTTATGTTGTAAACAAACCCCAAAAGCAGTGCCATGAGCAGGCATGCGGCGGCGGGAACGGCAGCGGAGACGGTATAAAGACCGTTTACGGCTTCGTCCGTCAGATTTTTTGCGTCATAGCCGATAAGTCCGATAACACCCGTGCTCATGATTGCCGATAACGTTTGACCGAGCTTGCGCCCGAAAGAAAATACGGCGTATGTTGTGCCCTCCTCGCGCTGTCCGGAGTGCTTTTCCTGATAGTTTATCACGTCCGTCGCCATTGCCCAAATTTCGAGAATAAAAAACATCATGCCGAATCCCGATATGAATGTCAGCGCAAAGAAAACGTACACATTCTGAGTTCTGATAAACAGAAGTATTGCGTTCGCGGCAGCCGCGGCAGCCATGCCGAAGGTGCACAGCTCCTTTTTTCCGTATTTTCTTACAAGCTTGCCGATAAACGGGAACAGTATCAGCATCGGCAGGTATGTGATTACGGTCACCGCCGCATAAAGCTCGGGTTTTTTGAAATAGTTGAGAAAAAGGTAGTTGTACATTGTCTGTGTGTACTGCTGCGTTGCCAGAAGCAGCATTGACGCAAGACTCAAACCGATGAACGGGCGGTTCGTGAGCAGCACCCTCACCGTTTTTTTCCAATCCTTTTTTTCGGGGACGGGCGGAGACACAACGCGTTCCGTTGTCATTGCGTAGCAAGCCTGATACACGAAAACACTCAGAACCGACAGCACCGCAACACCGATGAGCAGCTTGCTGCCGTCGAGCACCTTTTTGCCCGCGTCCGTTGTCGAATATACAAATAGCGGCAGTATGACCTGTCCCGGCAGACCGCCGAGACCCGCACCGACGGAGCGGAATACCGACAGCGCGGAGCGTTCGTCCTTGTCGGACGTGACCACGCTTGCGAGCGAACCGTAGGGAATCGTTACGACAGTGTACATCATGCCGTACATGATATACGTGACATATGCGATTATCAGATACTGATTTTCGGTCAGCGAACCGAATTTTGTGAACGTGAGCACAGCCGAAACGGCAAGCGGAATACTGCCCCATCTGATGTACTGCAAAAATTTACCTTTTTTCCCTGAACGGCGGAGGTCAACCACCGCGCCCCACATAGGGTCGTTTATTGCGTCCCAGAGCCGTGCAACGGTGAAAAGCACCATTATTTTTCCGTAGGGAAGACCGAGCACGTTCGTGTAGAACATTTGAAGAAACGAGCCGATGATGCCGAACGTAAGACATCCGCCCGTGTCGCCGAGCGCGTAGCCTATTTTGTCCTTGAGTGTAATTCCGTATGTTTTTGCTTCGCTCATATAAAAACCTCCGTTCTCATTCAGGATACACTATTCCGCATAAAAAAACAACTGTACATGCTGTATAAAACGAACGCATCCGTTTTGTATTTATTACCGAAAAAAGGCTCACGGTTTTTTTCGTCTGTTTCGCATAAAAAACGGTTCGTCGGGCAGAATTTTTATCGGGAGGTATCGTGCAATGATGATAAATGACGAAAGAAAAAAAAGAGGAAACAGGATAAAGGCGGGGCACGCGGTGTATATCGCGCTCGGTGTGTGCGTTTTGGCTGCGGGAATGATAGGTTATATATCCTCGCTGCAGCTGCCCGATGTCGATACGGATATTACGCAGCCGAGAGTGACATATTCTCAGTCCGACGAGCCGACATACCGCAGCGAAAAGGTGACGGTAGACATGAATGCGGCTTTTACTCAGCTGCCCGCAGAGCCTGTAACGCAGAGCGAGACAGCGGAAACGGAGGCGGACGCGCAGGCGGTCTTCGGCAGCGAAAACGAGAGCCTTACGGAAGAAGCCGACACTGCGCCGACACAGTATCAGCTGCCGCTGTCTGCCGACATGGGCAAGGATTATTCGATGGGTGTGCCTGTTTTCAGCGCGACAATGAGCGACTACAGAACGCATAACGGTGTCGACTTTGTCGGCAAGCCGGGAGATGCGGTGAAGCCTATTGCGGCGGGACGCGTTATCTCGGTCGAAAACGATACGGTGCGCGGAAATGTCGTAGCGGTCGATCACGGCGGCGGTGTCGTTTCTTATGTGTGGGGACTGGCGGATGAGGGTCTCGTCGCCGATGGAGTCGAGGTCATCGAAGAATCGGTCATAGGTACACTCGGAACGGTGCCGTGCGAAAGTAAGGACGGCGATCATATTCATCTTGAGGTGCGTGTGAACGGCGCGCTTGCCGATCCGCTTGAGGTTATGGGACTTGCCGAAAATCCGACGGAATAAATCAAAAAAGGCAAAAAAACCTTTGACAACCGAGACGGTATGTGCTACCCTTTTCTTTGTTGATTCTATACAGAGAAAAGGGTGCATTTTTATGCAAAAAACACAACTCAAGGGCGTATTTATGCTTTTGCTTACCGCGTTTATCTGGGGGTCGTCGTTTGTCGCACAGGGAATGGGCATGGAACAGGTGCAGGCCTTCACGTTTAACGGCATACGAACGCTGCTCGGCGCAGCCGTGCTGCTGCCCGTTATCGCGGCGGGTGAAATACGCAAAAACAAAAAAGCACCCGTTTCAAAGGAAGTCAAAAAAGCGGAAAACAAAAAAGTGCTCAAAAAAGGTACCGTACTCGGTATAATGCTCTGTGTTGCGGGAAATCTTCAGCAGTTTGCTTTTAACTGGACTTCTGCGGGAAAAATCGCATTCATCACCGCGTTCTATATGCTGTTCGTGCCCGTGCTCGGACTTTTTCTCAAAAAGAAAGTTGCGCTGCCGACATGGCTGTGCATTGTCGCGGGGGTCGTGGGTCTGTATTTTCTGTGCATATGCGGAAAAGGTCTGTCGGGCATAAATTTCGGCGATTTTCTCGCATTTCTGTGCAGTATTGCTTTTGCCGTTCACATTCTCACTGTGGAGCGCATTGCGGGGGATGTCGATTCCGTAAAGCTGTCCTGTGTGCAGTTCGCCGTGGCGGGCTCCGTTACATGCATACTTATGTTTATATTTGAAGAACCGACCGCCGCCGCGCTGAAGGCATCCGCCGTGCCTATAATGTATTCGGGATTTTTGAGCTGCGGTGTGGCATATACGCTGCAGATAGTCGGTCAGAAGTACACCGAAAGCACCGTCGCGTCGCTTCTGATGTGTATGGAGTCCGTGTTCGGGGTCGTGTGCTCCGCGATAATCTTAAAAGAAAAAATGACCGCTTGGGAAGTGCTCGGCTGTGTTATTATGTTCGTTGCCATTATTGTTTCCCAAATAAATTTCAAAACGCTGTTCGCTCACCGAAAAGCCGCTCGGCTGTGAGTAAAAAACCGTTGAAAAACGAAGAAAGCCGCACGGCAGCGGCCTTGTCCTTCATAAATAAAAACAGGCTCCCGATACACGGGAGCTTATTTTCAGCCGTTCAGCTCGTCTTCCACCGAGGGGAAGATGAGATTTTTTATGATAACGTTTATGCAGAACCAGTTTTCCACTGCGGAGATGTTTTCTTTTTCGCTTGCCTTTTTCGCGGCGACACCTGTTATTTTTCCGTTCGCGTCGATAAGATAAACCCGCCGAAGATCGTCCGCAGTGCGCCCCGTTTTCGAAGAAAATTCAAACACGTAATTCTGTCCGCTGTCGGGTACGCTGTACACCGCCGCAAGGAGAGACGCGTCTATGCCGCGTTCCTCGCTTACGATTACGGTGAATTTATTGCCGCGAGAGGTGTCTACTTCCATTTTTCCGTTTGCGCTCGGCAGCTCAATGCTCAGGTCGACCTCGGTCGAAGCGGGTTTTTGACCTTTTTCCGTCGTCGGCTCGTTTGCCGCAGAGGGCATTTCGGTTTTTCGTTCGGAGGGCGACTCCGTTTTCGGCTCCGTCGTCTGCGCTTTTGTTTCTGCGGCTGTCGACGGAAGCGCGGCAGGGACGGTAAGAGTGCCGTCACCGTTTTGCGTGACGGTTTCGGAAATGTCGGTTGTACCGTCGCTTTGTGCTTCGCTCTGCGCGGACGGCTCGGACGCACGGTAGACATACGACGAGGTTTCGGACACGGAGGTATGCGCCGGGGCGACAACCTGTCGGCACGACGTTATCAGTGTTGTTATTACGGACAATGAAATTGTCACGGATAAAAACGGTAAAAGATGTTTCATAAAAAAATCCTTTTGAATGTCACAGGCTGTTTCGCTTCCGACGGGCGGCGAAAATCAGCCTGTCAAAACCGACACGGGTTCGACTCCCGTCAGCTTAATTATACGGTGCAGAGCCGATTTATTCAAGTGCGATATTGTGAACAAAATTTGTCGCTTTTTTTACTGCGGAAAACGCTGCGCAGAAAAAGAAAGCGTCGCCTTGTCGGGTGTAAAACAAAAACCGTACGTCGCAAAGCTCGTGGTTTGATGCGAAATGCGAAATACGGTCTAATCTTTTCTTTTGTTTTTTGACGCACGGCAGGCGGTACGCGTCCGACTGAGAGCGTGCGGTTATTATGCGCCCGTGATGGTTGAAAGTACGGTGGAGGCACCCGATGAAGAAAGCACATCGATTACGCCGGTTACGAGCGACGCTATAACGCTGCTGATGTCCGTTGCACTGACACCCGTGAACACGGACAGAATGCCGGTTGCGATGTTGCCGAGTCCTTCAAGCGATTTTGTGTCACCTGCGCGAACGGTGGCGATTGCCGCGTTGAAAGAATTGTTGATGGCATCGGAATCAAAACCGAGATTAGCCAAAGTCTGAATTAAAGCCTGTAGCATTTTCACCACTCCTTGTTTTCAATAGCATTGTACCATTATTTTTTTACTTTATTGTTCCGAAAAAGAAAATAACCATAAAAATATTACGAAAATATTGCCAAACCGTAAATATTCATACAAAAACGCTTTATTCGTCGGATTCACCCGCCGATGCGCCGATATTTATGTCTTCCGATACGGCTGCGCCGCAGTCGGTGCCGCCGCAAAGGTTGTCGCAGAGGTCGGCTCCGTCGGTGTCGCCGCACGGTTCGCCGCAGTCGGGTTCGCAGCAGAGGTCATTTTCTTTGTCGGTGCCGCTTTCGTCGGGGGAATCACCGTTTCGGCTGTCGGCGGACGAAAGGGAGACATCCGCTTTCGTTTTGAAAAGATGAATTATTCCCTCGTCATTGAGCTGCTTTATCACGATTACCGCAAACGGAAGTATGAAAAAGCCGAGGATGCCGAGCGTTTTTGTTCCGATATACATGGCGGTTATGGTGACTATCGGCGAAAGTCCCGCCTGACCCGCTACGAGCTTCGGCTCTATTATCTGTCGGATAACAAGGATTATCGCGTATATTATCAGCAGTCCTATGCCCATCGGAATATTGCCCGTTATAAAGCTGTAAATTGCCCACGGAATAAGCACCGTGCCCGTGCCGAGTACGGGAACTATGTCGATTACGGCAATGACGAGAGCTATCATGAAAATGTAGGACGAATCGTAGATTTTCAGCAGCTTGAGCGTATAAAGTCCGATGCAAAGCTCCGTTGTGGTTATGAGCACGATAAGAGAATAAGCCTTGAGCATTTTGCGGAGCGAACCGAAAACGACGTGCTTTGTGTTCAGTATTTTGCGGCGCGTGTCGGCCGACACCTGACGCAGGATAAAGTCGCGTATTCTTTCGTAGTCCGCGCAGATGAACACTGTGGCTATTATCGTAATAAGGATGCTTATGAGCACCGACGGAAGCTGACCGACCGTTTTTTTGATGACACCGCCGCCCTTGGAGAGAATGCTTGACCAGTCGATGCCTATGGAATCGAGAGAGAAGTCCGAAACGCCGTTTTCCGTAAGATTGTCGAAAAACGAGGTTATGCTCTGTGTCGCTGCCGTGCGCAGCGCGTCGGGCAGAAAGCCTACGGCATTTACGGCATAGGTCTTAAGTGTTTCGCATATTCCGCTGATGTTGTGGAATTTCAGCTTTATAAATTCGATGAACCCCTTTATCTGTTCCGCTATCTCCATGCCGAGCAGCATAAAAAGCGTCACGACGGCTCCGAGAATGAGTACCACGAACAGCGCACTGAGCGGTGAACGCGGAATTTTGAGTTTTTTGTTGAAAAATGTTATGGGACGGTGCAGCAGTATTGCAAAAATGAACGCAAAAACAAACGGCATCAGGATTCCCGCAAAGGTGCGGAAAACGAGATAGAAAGCTGCCAAAATCATGATGAAGTATGCGACGTTTATCAGTGCCGACAGTCTTTTTTGTGTCGACGGACTCAATCCCTGCATTGCTGTGATTCCCCTTTAATTTTTCGGAAAATATACTGTACTGTTATTTTACACCCTTTTATACCGATATACAATACCGCAGGCTTTTAAAAAACCTTTAATTTTGCCTTTTTAAGTGCAAAACATGTATTTTGCGCCGCAGTGCGTCCGGGTTCGGAGATGTCTTTTGTGCAGCGGCGCGCCCGCGTTCGGAGCCGTCGTGAGACGGATGCCGCACCGCAGTCCGAAAAAAGCAGCGCGAAAAAGGCGGCGTGAAAAAGGCAAGCTGCGGCGGTGAAGCGGCGGTGAAGCGGCGCGGAGAAAAAAACTGTTGACATATACGGTTCTTCTGTTATATAATTGGGTACTGTAGAAATAGGGGCACTGCGCCTTTTTTTCGGTATGCGGCATGCTTTCTCTGTGTTTTTTTTGCCGCAGTAATGATATAATGAAATGGAGGGGTAACCGATGAAAAGAACTTACCAGCCCAAAAAGCGTCAGCGCAAGATGGAGCACGGTTTCCGTAAGAGAATGTCTGACCGCAACGGACGCAAGGTTCTCGCCCGCCGCAGAGCAAAGGGCAGAAAGATGCTCACTTACTGATTACCGATCCGAAAGGACAGGGTGAAAATTGACCCATACTCAAACGCTTAAAAAAAACTGCGATTTCCGCCGCGCCTACGGCAGAGGAAAAGTGTACACAAATCCTGCGTTGGTAACTTACGTAGTCAGAAACCGCGCGGGAGTTTGTCGTATGGGGATCACCACGGGAAAAAAGATCGGCAATGCGGTTCGGCGCAACCGCGCCCGCAGGGTCATCAGGGCGGCGGCAGAGATGCTGCCCGTGACAAAGGGCGGGTACGACATCGTTTTTGTGGCTCGCGCCAAAACGGTGTACAAAAAAAGCACCGATATCTATGCGGTGATGAAAAAGCAGCTTGCTTCGGCGGGTGTTATAGATGCGTAAAGCGGCTCTTAAAATGATAGAGTTTTACATGCGGCGCATATCCCCTCTTTTCCCCGCGCGCTGCAGATATTATCCTACCTGTTCGCAATACACCTACGAGGCTGTCGAGCGTTACGGCTTTATTGTCGGTTCGCTGCTCGGCGCGCTGAGGCTGCTGCGATGCAATCCGCTTTGGCCGGGAGGAGTGGATCCCGTGCCGGTGTTCAAGCGGATAGACTACACGAAAAAGAAAAAACACCACGAAACTCCCGGAGGTTCTAAATGACGATATTAAGAGATTTTTTGGCTGTCCCGTTCGGGTGGGCACTCGGCGTATTTTACAGCTTCAGCGGAAATTATCTGCTTTCGCTTGTTATTATTACGCTCATTCTGAAGCTTTTGCTTCTCCCGCTCGGCATAAAGCAGCAAAAGGGCGCTGCCAAGCAGATGCGGCTTCAGGCGAAGGTAAACAAGATAAGAGCCAAATATGCGGGTGCCGGCAGAGAGGGTCAGATGAAAATCTCCGAGGAGACACAGGAGCTTTACAGGCGCGAGGGCTTCAATCCCGCAAGTGCGGGCTGCGCCCCGATGCTTTTGCAGCTCGTTGTCATGATGGGTCTGTACGGAGCCATCTATTCGCCCATTTCAAAGGTGCTTATGTTTAAGGATGCGGTCATAGAGGAGCTTACGCGCGTGTACCTTACACTGCCCAATCTCCCCGAAAACGCCGCAAAAGACACCTACAGAATGGAGCTTAACATTCTCAACCGTTTCAGCGAGATCATCCCCAACGCAGACACTTCGATAGTGTCGCAGGAGACGGTCGAAAAAATTCAGAATTTTATAAGTCACTTTACCATTTTCGGCGTAAATCTTACCGAACTGCCCAAAAACTTCAAGGGCAGAGAAGATGCCGTCGCGCTTATTCTTATCCCCGTTCTTGCGGGTGTGTCGGCTATGCTTACGGCTGTTTACAGCTACATAAAGCAGCGCAAGACCAACCCCGAAACCGCCAAGAACCCCGCAATGGGCTGCATGATGCTGTTTTCTCCCGCGCTCAGCGTTTATTTCGCGTATTCGCTCCCCGCAGGCGTCGGATTTTATTGGATAATTTCCAACATTCTCGCATTTATTCAGACTGTTGCGCTTGCGGTGGCCATAAAACCCGAAAAGGTTATAGCGGGGCAGATGATAGACGAAACCGTCGAACGGCGGTCGAGAGAAGAAAGCATTAAAAAACGCGTCGCATTTTCAGAGAAAAAACAGTAACGGTAAAAGCGAAACGGTTAGCCAAAAGAAAGGATTTTCGTCATGATAATCGAAAAAATCGGCACCGGTGCCACTGTCGAAGAAGCATTCGCGGATGCGAAGGCTCTTCTTACCCCTCCCGAGGAGGCGGAGCTTCATCAGGAGATACTTGAGTATCCCAAAAAGAAGCTTTTCAGCAGAGTTCCGGCTAAAATAAAGGTCTGGTATGAGATACCCGATGCCCCCGCTGCCAAAGCCGAGGCAGGTTTTACCGCTCCCGCTCCCAAGGCGGAAGCTGCGGAGACGTTTTCCGTAAAGGCGTCACCCGCCGAGAAAAAGAATCGCCCCGCCGCAAAAAAGACGGCTGCCGCAGATAAAAAGCCGACAGCCGCACCCGCAAAGTCTGCCGCTCCTGCGGCACAAACAGCCGCGCCTGCGGAAGCTTCGGCACAAACCGCCGCCCCCGCAGCCGAAACACGCGTTCCGTTTGAGATAAGCGAGAATGACGGCACGGCAAGGCTGCTTAAGCTTATCCTTGCGGGAATGAATATCGAACAGTACGAGCTTACCGGTGAAAAGGCAGAAGAAACAGGCGAGATAATCTACAATCTGTCGTGCGGCGACGCGGACGGCGCGATTATCGGCAGACGCGGTGAAACGCTTGATTCGATACAGTATATTCTCCGTCTTGCCGTTAACAGAGGCATCGACGAGGACAAGCACCGTAAGGTGTCCGTAAACGTCGGCAGCTATCGCCAGAAAAGAAACGACAATCTTCGTGCTCTTGCTGCGAAGAATGCGCGTCAGGTACTCAAATACGGCAGAAACGCCGTGCTTGAACCCATGAACCCTTACGAAAGAAGAATTATTCATACCGCGATTCAGGGCATTGAGGGTGTTACTTCTCATTCCGTCGGTTCGGACGGCAACCGCAAGGTTGTCATTTCCCTCGAAGAAGGTGTGCAGCCTACTCACGCTTCGCGCGGCTACAATAACCGCGGCAGGGGCGGCTATAACAAAGGCGGCTACAACAAGGGCGGCAGAGGAAACGGCAGAGGCGGCTATCAGAAAAGAGAACCGTATAAGCCTGCCGTTACGCGTGAACCCCGTCAGGATTCAGCCGGCAGTCTTTACGGCAGAATAGATATTCCCGCAAAGACCGAGGAATAATCGGTTATACGTACAAAGCAGGCGAAATATTCGTTTTCGCCGCAAAAAAACAGATGAGCGTTTTATTTCGCCCACCTGTTTTTTGTTTTGTTCGGCAAAAGCTTTTTGTTCGGCTGAAGCTTTTTTTTGTTCGGCTGAAGCTTTTTGTTCAGCAGAAGCTTTTTATTATTTTGACGACAGCGTCCGTCATTATCCCGAGTGTTTTGACCGGGATGTATTCGCGAACACCGTGGAAATTCATGCCGCCCGTCGGGAGATTGGGGCAGGGAAGTCCCTGCCACGACAGTAATGCACCGTCCGTGCCGCCTCTTATCGGCAGACACACAGGCTCGACACCGCATTCACGCAGCGCAGTTTCGGCGCGTTCTATGAGGTGCATGTGCGGCAGTATCTTTTCTTTCATGTTATAGTAGCTGTCGGTCAGCGTGAGCGATACTGTATCGTTTCCGTATTTGCCGTTGAATTTGTCGACAAGTTCCGTTATAAATGATTTCTTTGCGGCAAATTTTTCTGCGTCGTGGTCGCGGATTAAAAGTTGCAGATGCGCGGCGGTCATCGACGCGTTTATGTCGCAGACGTGATAGAAACCCTCGCGGCATTCCGTATTTTCGGGACGTTCGTTTTCGGGCAGGCTCATGACAAATTCACTCGCAATGAGAGCGGCGTTTTTCATAACGCCTTTTGCCGAGCCGGGGTGAACTCCGACGCCTTTGATGTCGATAACCGCGCTTGCCGCGTTGAAATTTTCGTATTCTATTTCGTTAATGCGTCCGCCGTCGACGGTGTAGGCATAGTCGCAGCCGAGTGTTTTTACGTCAAGTCCCTCTGCGCCGCGTCCCACTTCTTCGTCCGTTGTAAAAATCGCCCTTATTTCGGTGTGATCGCAGTCGGATGCGATAAGCTTGTCGAGTGCGGTCATTATCTCCGCTATGCCCGCCTTGTCGTCTGCTCCGAGAAGTGTCGTTCCGTCCGTTACGACAAGCTCCTCTCCGATGTATTCTTCTATGCCGGGGCACAGCTCCGGTGTCAGCGACACGCTGTCGCTGAGCTTTAATTCGCCGCCGTTATACACCGCTATGCGCGGACGCACGTTTTCGCCGGGTGCGTCGGGCGCGGTGTCCATGTGCGCGATAAGTCCGAGCACGGGCGCGTTTTCGAGCCCTTTTGCGGGGAGAGTTGCGATAACGTTGCCGCAGCCGTCGGTGTGTACATCCTTGAGTCCGAGCGCGGTAAGCTCGTCCGAGAGATATTTTCCGAGTGCGTTCTGACGCTCCGTCGAAGGGGAAGTGTCGGAATTTTCGTCGGAGGTGGTATAAAAGCACACGTATTTCAAAAATCTGTCAAGTGCGTTCATTTCTGTTTTTCCTTTTGCCTTAAATTCACAGCGCGCGAAACGGCGCATTTGTACGGAGGTCACCCTGTGCCGCAGCATTCCTACGCGAATCGGTTATTTCTTCGGAATGGTTTCCGTTTGGAGTTTTTCTCCGCAGACGGTGCACTTTTTGTAACGGGAACCTTCTTTAGTGCTTGTTGCGGCATACTCGATTATCCAGCCGGAGGGCGTGTGTCCGCGAGTCGGAATTGTTTCGCGTGATTTTTCGTCCTCATAGCCGCAGGCGGCGCATTTTTGTATTCTTTCGCCGTCCTCGGTGCAGGTCGCTTCTTTTACGGTCACGTATCGGAAGTCATGGTACCCGACAGGATTTATGACGATATTTTTCGCCGCATCGCAGTTTTTGCAGATGAGCGTCGAATTTATCTTTTCCAGACACGATACCGTTACACCCGTCCATTCGTGTTCTACGGTCGGCACAACGGCGGTTTCAATGAGCAAGTCGCAGAATTTGCAGCGGTATTCGTATGCGCCTTGTTCGGTGCAGGTCGCTTTCTTGATGAGTTTGCGGACTCCCGCCACGTGACCGGGATTCGGCAGTACGGTGTATCCGTATATTTTTCCGCAGTGTGCACACAGGAATGCTCCCTTGCCGTTTTGGTAGCAGGTTGCCTGTGTCAGTGTGACGACTTCCTTTTTTGAATGTGTTGCGCGGGAGTCGAGTCCCACGGCAATGCGCAGAGAATCGCGTGCGTCGTCAACGCCTATCGTACCGTCGGCATTGACATCGTACGCACCGAAGTCACCGTCGTCAATGTCGGTCAGTCCGACTGCCGCGCGCAGGATGTTTCTTGCGTCGGCTACGGTAACATAGCCGTCGCCGTCGGTGTCGGCGCAGCTGCTGCAATAAGTGCTGTCCGCAGCCACATCGTAATTGACGGTTGCCTGTGCAGCTTCGACTGTGCAGACCGCCGAAACGGCGAGAAGAAGCGACAGTGATGCAGCGGTAATAATCTTTTTCATAACTTTCCCCCGAAATATCAGTTTTTATATTTTTGCGCCCATTCGGCAAATTCTTTTTCACTGTAGGTGAGCGGTATTGCGTCGGCGGCTTTGATGCGCCGTGCAGCCGCTTTTACGGTTGACAGCAGCGGCGGCAGCAGTTCATGCGCTTTCGGCAGAGCCGTTTTAAGCTTTGAGAGTATATACCGCACAGTAACGCTGACATCTCCGTCCTCCGGTGCTGTTTCTTTTTCGGTTATCAGTCCGCTTTCAAGAAAATAGTCGACCGTGTCGGACGAAAGATGCGTCGGAAGGTCGCGCGCCGTGTCCGGCTCCCGCCGCGATTATTTTTTTTATTGTGCGGTGGTCACCTCGCTGTCCTCAGACGATGCAATGCGAACTTTCAGACCGTCCGAAAGCGGCCACTCTGCCGTGTCCGTTACCGTTTTGCAAACGACGCGCTCGTTCTTTTTCAGTCCGCCCACGACTGAGGTGTAACCGTTCGCCGAGAGTGACACCGTAACATATTTTTTGGTGAGCACTTTTCCGAATCTGCTTACAGTCCATACAAAGCTACCGTTTTTGTCGCCGAAGATGCACTCGTCCGGCACAAATGTTACGTCGTTGACTTCGGCTGTGATTATTGTTACGGAGAGCACGGTGCCGTCGGATTCGTTCATGGGCGCGTCGGGTTTGACGTATATAAAAATGTTAGACGATGCCGAAAGCGTTTTGTCGGGCAGTGCCGTTTTTACGGTTTCCGTAAGTGCCGTGTCGGCGTTTTCTTCGGTTATTGCGGTGACGTGCGCTTCGTATGTCTTGCCGTCGGCATTTGTCACCGCTGCGCTCTGTCCCGTTTTTATTCCGTTCAGGTCGTAGGAGTTTTCGGGGATGAGTGCATAAGTCGTTATGGGGCTTGAGTCTGCGGCGGCGGTCACCACGGCTGCGGAGGAGCTGTAGGTGCTGCGCACCGAGCCGACCGTGACCGTGTAAAGCTCGACAACGGGACGCTTTGAAACGGCAACGGCGGTTTTGACCGCAAATACGGCTGCCGCAAGTAAGATGATTACTGCTGCCGCTGCCGTGAGCCTGCGTTTGCGCAGACGGCGCAGCTTTTTTGCGTTGCCGCGCCGCCTTACCGTGCGCTGCTGCTTCAGCTGTTCTTCTTTTGTTGTGCGGTCTGTAAAAATTACGCCGTGTTCTTCCTGACGAGCGGTATTTTTTTGTTTCGGCTTGTCAAGGAGTCTGTCGGGGATATCACTGTCATTTACGTCAAAGACCCCCGATATATCGGGCAGAAATGAGCCGTTTTTGTTTTCATCCATTATCTTCACCGCTTTTCACGCGTTGTTCTGTTTCCTATTATAGTACATAAAGATTAAAATAGGAATAACAATTTAGAAAAAAAGCGTTTTTGCGGGAAGGAAAATCTATGAAAAAAATTTGCAGATATGCATTTGTGCTTGTTTCTTTGTTTTTTGTGCTGTCGTGTTTTGTCGGCTGCACGCGCGAGGAACGCATAAATGTTGCCGAATTGGAGCGCAGAATGGCAAAGTATGACGAGCGGTGCGGTTTTTTCGACGGTGAGGTTTTCTATTGCAAGCCGACATATTATACATATGTTTCCTTTGCAAATGACGGGGAACTGCTGCTGACGGTAAGACACGACAAATACGGACGCGTCGACCGTGTAACCGTGACATGTAATGAACCGAACGGTGATACAGACGGGTTTCTGACGGTGTGCGGTGCCGCTGCCGCCGCGCTTTTGCCCGACGGGGAGAACATGGACGAAATATTGAGACTGTCGGGTCTGCTTGACCCTTCTCTTGCCGACAGCGCGGGATTTTCTTTGCATAAAGTCGGAAAAAACGAAATTTGGGTGTTCAGAGGCAGAGATGCCGTGACTTTTTCCGTTGACGCAGGCTGAAAAAGTCGGTGCGCCGTACGGTACAAACGGCAGAATACATAAAATCAAATCCGAAAAATTGTTTGTTGTGACGGTTTTTTCGGCAAAACGACGGGAGAAAACATTTCCCTTTCAAAGAAAAACGTGCGGCAAACGTTCGAAAAAAGCAGGTTTTCTCTGTCTTGGTTTTGCCCGGTTCTTGAAACAGCTTTGCTT
>CAVFAD010000002.1:68217-84203 GCA_963620305.1 Bacteroidaceae bacterium
GTTTGCGGTACACCCGGAAACGTGTGCTTTTTAATTTGGAGCTTTTTTTGAAAATTTTTTCAGCCGTACGGCGGAAGTCGGGCGTAAAAGACGTGCCGAGGAAGAGTTGCGAAAAAAATCGGAAAAGTCGGCGATTTTTGCAAAAAAATTTTAAAAAAGTTGTTGCATTTCCCGAGCGGCTGTGGTATATTATACGGGTGCCTGAACGCGTGGGTGAATTGTGCCCGTGCGGACGCAGGCTGATATGCGATGATGCGGGAGGTGACTGCGCTTTGACGCAGATAATTTCCGCGGAGTATGTCCGATTTAAAACCGGGCGAAGTAAACCGCATGCAGGGTAGGTCTGTGCCTTAACCGGACTTGCCGTGTACTGCTGCGGCGAAAATTTTCTTCATTGCAGTCCGGAATATCTTGCGGGTTCCGGATTTAAAAAATGTGCGGCGCGAATAACCCGGCGCCGTGTGAAAATTTTCATTCAGACAGCCCGCCCAATCTACAAGGAGGCGTACCTAATGGCAGTTAAGGAAAAAATCAGAATCAGACTCAAAGGCTACGATCATACGCTCGTAGACAAGGCAGCGGAGAGAATAGTCGAAGCAGCCAAGCGCACAGGTGCCCGTGTTTCGGGTCCCGTTCCGCTCCCCACCGAGAAGGAAGTTGTTACTATCCTTCGCGCCGTTCACAAGTATAAGGATTCGAGAGAACAGTTTGAACAGCGCACACACAAAAGACTCATAGACATCATCAGACCGTCGGCAAAAACAGCCGAGGCACTGACGAATCTTGAGCTTCCCGCCGGCGTTGATATCGAAATCAAAATGATGTGATTTCGGTCACCTATACATCAGTAGGCACCGCAGGTCATGTTGACGGAATGTCAACCAATAATCTGACAGGAGGAAAAAACAAATGCAAAAAGGTCTTATCGGAAAGAAAATCGGCATGACACAGCTTTTTGACGAGAAGGGCAACGTAGTTCCCGTAACCGTTCTTGAAGTCGGTCCCTGTGCCGCAGTCCAGAAAAAGACAATCGAGAAGGACGGCTACGAGGCTGTTCAGCTCGGCTACGGCGACATCAAGGTCAGCCGTGTAAACAAGCCCATGCAGGGTCATTTCAAAAAGGCAGACGTTGCCGCAAAGAAGGTTCTCAGAGAATTCAGATTTGCAGACTGCTCCGCAGTTAACGTCGGCGATGTTCTCAAGGCAGACGTTTTCGCCGCCGGCGATAAAGTAGACGTTTGCGGCACCGGCAAAGGTAAAGGCTATGCGGGTGCTGTCAAGAGATGGAATTTCGGCAGACTCGTTGAGTCCCACGGTACAGGTCCCGTCGCAAGACATCAGGGTTCCATGGGCGCATGCTCCGATCCTTCCCGCGTTTTCAAGGGAAAGAAAATGCCCGGTCATTTGGGCGCGGAGAGAGTTACCGTTCAGAATCTCGAAGTAGTTAAGGTAGACGCTGAAAACAATCTTATCGCTGTCAAGGGCGCGGTTCCCGGAGCAAGAAACGGTATCATTGTTATCACGGACGCCGTTAAGAAAGTGTAAGGAGGGAATAAAAGATGCCTAAAATCGACGTATTTAACATGGCAGGCGAAAAGGTATCCGAGCTTGAGCTTAACGAGGCTGTGTTCTCGATAGAACCCAACGTTTCGGCTATGCACATCGCTGTTGTCAATTATCTTGCAAATCAGCGTCAGGGTACTCAGTCAACCCTCACCCGTGCCGAGGTAAGCGGCGGCGGCAAAAAGCCCTGGAGACAGAAGGGTACGGGACGTGCCCGTCAGGGTTCGATAAGAGCTCCCCAGTGGTATCACGGCGGTATTGCTCACGGCCCCAAGCCTCGCGATTACAGATTCTCCATTCCGAAGAAGGTCAGAAGACTTGCTCTCAAGTCCGCTCTTTCTTCAAAATTCGCAGCAAGCGAGCTGGTCGTTCTCGACGAGTTCAAGCTTGACGCGATAAAGACCAAGGATGTCGTTAAGGTTCTCGCGGCTCTCAACACCGGTAAGAAGACTCTTATCGTACTGCCCGAAAAGAACGATGTCGTTTACCGCAGCGCAAGAAACATTGCCGGCGTAAAGGTCTGCCCCGTAAACACCATAAATGTTTACGATGTCCTCAATGCAGATACGGTACTGTTCGTTAAGGACGCCGTAGCAAAAGTCGAGGAGGTATATGCATAATGGAAAAGTTTGCACAGGATATTATCCTCAAGCCCGTCGTTACCGAAGAAAGCATGATGGGCACCGCAATGAAAAAATATACGTTCATCGTTGCAAAGAACGCCAACAAGGTTGAGATAGCAAAAGCTGTCGAAAAGCTTTTCGGCGTTAAGGTCAAGAGCGTAAACACAATCAACGTCAGCGGACATCTTCGCCGCTACGGCCGCTTCGAAGGCTATAAGCCTTCAAAGAAAAAGGCGATAGTCACTCTTACCGAGGATTCCAAGACGATTGAGTTCTTTGACGGTATGTTTTAACTGACTTTTCCGGTAAGCGATGTATGGTTTTAGCCGACCGCTAAACTCACCGGAACGATACTTTACGATTTATGAAAGGTATGTGACAGAACAATGGCTATAAAAGTCTACAAGCCGACAACAAACGGTCGCCGTAACATGTCGACTACGGATTATTCAAAGCTGTCAAAGGTCGCTCCCGAAAGAAGCCTTCTTGAGCCTCTCAAAAAGACTTCCGGCAGAAATTCCTACGGCAGAATCACCGTTCGCCATCACGGCGGCGGAAACCGCGTTAAGTACCGCGTTATCGACTACAAGAGAAACAAGGTCGGTATGTTCGCGGAGGTAAAAACAATAGAGTATGATCCCAACCGCTCCGCTTTTATTGCTCTCATTCAGTATGAGGACGGCGTAAAGAGCTACATCCTTGCTCCCTCCGGTCTTTCGGTCGGCGATAAGGTTATCGCGGGTGCGGATGCCGACATCAAACCCGGCAACGCTCTCCCGCTCACAAATATCCCCACCGGTACGTTTATTCACAACGTTGAGCTTTATCCCGGCAGAGGCGGTCAGCTCGCAAGAGCGGCAGGCAACGCCGCTCAGCTCATGGCTAAGGAAGGCAAATATGCTCTCCTGCGTCTTCCCTCGGGCGAGCTTCGCAACGTTCCCGCAGAGTGCATGGCAACCGTCGGTACCGTAAGCAACGAGGATCACATCAACGTCAAGATAGGTAAAGCCGGACGTACGCGTCACATGGGCATCCGTCCCACCGTCCGCGGCTCCGTAATGAACCCGAACGACCACCCCCACGGCGGCGGTGAAGGCAAGTCGCCTATCGGCCGTCCCGGCCCCGTTACCCCCTGGGGCAAGCCCGCTCTCGGTTACAAGACGCGTGCTAAGCACAAGCGCTCCGATAAGCTTATCGTAAAGCGCTGCAATGATAAATAAACGGAAAGGAGCAATAAATAATGGGCAGAAGCGTTAAAAAAGGACCTTTTGTACAGCAGAAGCTCTACGACAGAGTCGTTGAGATGAATAAAAAGGGCGAAAAGATCGTTCTTAAAACATGGAGCCGCAGCTCCACAATCTTCCCGGAGTTTGTTGGCCACACCTTTGCCGTTCACGACGGACGCAAACATGTGCCGGTATATGTCACCGAGGACATGGTAGGTCACAAGCTCGGTGAGTTTGCTCCCACGAGAACCTTCAGAGGTCATGCAGGCAGCAAAACATCAAACAACGGTAAATAAGCCGAAAGGAGTGTAATAAAATGGAAGCAAGAGCAAAAGCGACTTTTGAGCGCATAGCTCCCCGTAAGGTTCAGTGCGTGCTTGACCTTATCAGAAATAAGCCCGCAGACGAAGCTGCAGCAATCCTTAAGTACACACCCAAGGCTGCGTGTGAACCCCTTGCAAAGCTTCTCAAGTCTGCGATGGCAAACGCAGAAAACAACTTCGATATGGATGTAAGCCGCCTCTACGTTGCAGAGTGCAGCGTATCGCAGGGACCCACTCTCAAGAGAATCCGTCCCAGAGCGCACGGCAGAGCATTCCGCATAAACAAGAAGTCGTCACACATCACCCTTGTTCTCAAGGAAAAGGAATAATCGGGGAGGAGGAAATAAACAATGGGACAGAAAATCAATCCTACCGGTTTGAGAATCGGTGTAATTAAAGATTGGGAATCCCGCTGGTATGCGGATAAGGCAACCTTCGGCAGCACGCTCGTTGCCGACTATGAAGTGAGAGAATATCTTCTCAAGGCTCTCAATTCCGCAGGTGTTCCCAAAATCGAGATCGAACGCGATCCCAAGAGAGTCCGTATAAACATCCATTGCGCAAAACCCGGCATGGTTATAGGCAAGGGCGGCGCCGAAATCGAAAAGATTAAGGCTACCTGCAAAAAGATGCTCGGCTCCGACAAGGACGTTTTCATCAATATCATCGAAATAAAGCAGCCCGACCTTGACGCTCAGCTCGTCGCAGAGAAGATAGCTCTCCAGCTCGAAAAGAGAGTTTCTTTCCGCAGAGCCGTTAAGCAGGCTATCGGCAGCACGATGCGTCTCGGCGCAAACGGTATCAAGGTTCAGTGCGGCGGCCGTCTCGGCGGCGCGGAAATAGCGCGTTCCGAAACATATAAGGAAGGCACTATCCCGCTTCAGACCATCAGAGCCGACATCGACTACGGCTTTGCCGAAGCAAAGACCACCTACGGCAGAATAGGTGTTAAAGTATGGATCTACAAGGGTGAGGTTCTTCACGAACAGGCACCTAAGCAGAGAAGAGACAGGAGGGCGTAAGAATGTTATTGCCTAAGCGTGTAAAATACCGCAGACAGCAGCGCGGCCGCCTCAGAGGCGAAGCTCATCGCGGCAACAAAGTTAATTACGGTGATTACGGTCTTGTGGCTCTTGAGCCCGCCTGGATCACCTCGAATCAGATCGAAGCCGCCCGTATCGCCATGACGAGATACATCAAGCGCGGCGGTCAGGTTTGGATCAAAATATTCCCCGATAAGCCCATAACCGAGAAGCCTGCGGAAACCCGAATGGGTTCCGGTAAAGGTTCGCCCGAATATTGGGTCGCGGTAGTAAAGCCCGGCAGAGTTATGTTCGAAATTGCAGGCGTTGCCGAGGATACCGCTCGTGAGGCTATGCGTCTCGCAGCAAACAAACTTCCCATTAAGTGCAAGTTTGTAACTAAAGCAGAACAGGGTGGTGAAGCCGAATGAAAGCCAGTGAAATAAGAAAGATGTCCGCTGCGGAGTTGGATGCTAAGCTCCTTGAATTAAAGGACGAGCTTTTTAAGCTGCGCTTCCAGCAGGCCATCAACCAGCTCGATAACCCCATGCGTATCAGTGCCGTCAAAAAAGACATCGCGCGTGTTCTCACCGTAAAGAGAGACGCCGAGCTTCACGGCAATGACGCCTGAGAAAGGGAGGACAGCTAAATGGAAAGAAATTTAAGAAAGACCCGTGTCGGTATCGTTGCCAGCGACAAAATGGATAAAACCGTCGTCGTAGCAGTTAAGGATAAGGTTAAGCATCCTCTTTACAACAAGATCGTTAACCATACAATCAGACTTAAGGCTCACGATGAGAAGAACGAGTGCGGCGTCGGTGACCGCGTACTGCTCATGGAAACACGTCCTCTTTCAAAAGACAAGAGATGGCGCGTGGTCGAGATAATCGAAAAAGCTAAATAAGTAAGGAGGCACATTTATGATTCAGCAGCAGACTCTGCTTAAAGTAGCCGATAATACCGGTGCTAAGGAGCTTATGTGCATCCGTGTGCTTGGCGGTACGGGCAGAAAGTATGCCAATATCGGCGACGTTATCGTAGCCTCCGTTAAAAAGGCTACACCCGGCGGCGTTGTCAAAAAAGGCGACGTTGTCAAGGCTGTCGTTGTTCGCTCCGCAAAGGGCGTGCGCAGAGACGACGGAACATATATCCGTTTTGACGAGAACGCAGCCGTTATCATCAAGGAAGACAAAAACCCCAAGGGTACCCGTATTTTCGGGCCGGTAGCAAGAGAGCTTCGTGATAAGGATTACACCAAAATCCTCAGCCTCGCTCCCGAAGTACTTTAATGGAGGGCGACAAGAAGATGAGTAACAAAGTTCATGTAAAAACCGGCGATACCGTTATGGTTATCAACGGCAAAGACAGAGGCAAGACCGGTAAAGTCCTTCAGGTTTCCCCCAAAGAGGGAAAGGTCATTGTCGAAAAGGTAAACATCGTTAAAAAGCACGTCAAGCCCAGACAGATGGGTGAACCGGGCGGCATTATCGAAGCGGAAAGCGCACTGTATGCCGATAAGGTTCAGCTCGTTTGCCCCAAATGCGGCAAGGCGACAAGAGTCGGTCGCGTCATCGACGGCGACAAGAAGCTCCGCGTATGCAAAAAGTGCGGCGCTCACTTTGAATAATTGAAGGAGGACATTCAAAATGGCAAGACTTAAAACTATGTATACTGCTGATGTCGCTCCCGCACTTATGAAAAAGTTCGGCTACAAGAGCGTAATGCAGATTCCCAAGATCGACAAGGTCGTCATCAATGTCGGCTGCGGCGAAGCTAAGGATAACCCCAAGGCTGTCGACGCTATCGTCGGTGACATTGCAAAGATTACGGGTCAGAAGCCTGTTGTCTGCCTTGCAAAGAAGTCGGTCGCAAACTTTAAGCTCCGTGAGGGCATGCCCAACGGTGTTAAAGTCACTCTCCGCGGCGAAAAGATGTACGAGTTCCTTGACAGACTCTTCAATCTCGCTCTCCCCAGAGTTCGTGACTTCAGAGGAATCAACCCCAATTCTTTTGACGGCAGAGGCAACTATTCCCTCGGCGTTAAGGAACAGCTTATATTCCCGGAAATCGAGTATGACAAGATCGATAAAATCCGCGGCATGGATATCTGTGTGGTAACCACCGCAAATACCGACGAAGAAGCAAAAGAGCTCCTCTCTCTCATGGGCGCTCCCTTTGCGAAATAAGGAGGGGTAGAAAATGGCAAAGACATCAATGAAAGTTAAGCAGGCGCGTCCTGCCAAGTATTCAACAAGAGCTTATAACAGATGCAAGATTTGCGGAAGACCCCACGCTTATTTGCGTAAGTACGGCGTTTGCCGTATCTGCTTCAGAGAGCTTGCTCATGCCGGTCAGATCCCCGGTGTAAAGAAATCAAGCTGGTAATTAACGTCAAAGGAGGTTTACGGCAATGCAGATTACCGATCCCATCGCTGATATGCTTACAAGAATCCGTAATGCAAATTCGGCAAAGCACGACACCGTCTGTGTGCCCGCTTCAAACATGAAGAAGGCGATAGCGCAGATCCTTGTCGATGAGGGTTACATTAAAAGTTTCAAGGTAATTGAGGACGGCAAGCAGGGCGTTATCGAAATTGCTCTCAAGTACGGTCCCAACAAGAGCCGCGTTCTGCTCGGCTTGCGCAGAGTTTCAAAGCCCGGTCTGCGTATATATACGGATTGCGAGAATATGCCCAAGGTCATGAAAGGTCTCGGCGTGGCTATTCTCTCAACTTCCAAGGGTATTATGACTGATAAGGACGCCCGTAAGGCTAACGTCGGCGGCGAAGTCCTTGCATTTATTTGGTAAGGAGGTACAAAGGGATGTCTCGTATAGGCAGAAAACCCATAGCTGTTCCGGCCGGTGTCGAAGTTAAAATCGACGGAAGCACCGTTACCGTAAAGGGTCCCAAGGGTACACTTACCGGAACATTTAATCCCAATATGACTGTCGCTCTCGAAAACGGTGAGGTCACGGTTACCCGTCCCGACGACGCAAAGGAAAACCGTTCGCTTCACGGTCTTACGAGAACGCTTATAGCAAACATGGTCGAGGGCGTTCACAACGGCTTTAAGAAGGAGCTTGAAATTGTCGGAATCGGTTACCGTGCAGCAATGCAGGGCACCGCTCTCCAGCTCAACGTCGGCTTCTCACATCAGGTCGTTATGACTCCCCCCGAGGGCATCAAGATTGAGGTTCCCTCACCCAACCAGATCGTTATTTCCGGCTACGACAAGCAGCTCGTCGGTCAGTTCGCATCAGAGGTAAGAGGCGTTCGTCCTCCCGAACCCTATAAGGGCAAGGGCATCAAGTATGCGAACGAGGTCGTCCGCCGCAAGGAAGGTAAAGCCGGTAAGGGCGGCAAATAATATAAGGAGGATACTTTTATGGTTAACAGACCTAATACTAAAAAAGCAAGACTGGCTCGTCATAAAAGAGTCCGCGGTAAGATCAGCGGCACTGCCGAGTGTCCTCGCCTTAACGTTTTCCGCTCTCTTAAGCACATCTATGCACAGCTTATCGACGACGACAAGGGCGTAACGCTCGCAAGCGCTTCCACTGCCGAAAAGGCTTTTGAGGAGTACGGCGGAAACGTTGAAGCCGCTAAAAAAGTCGGCAAGCTTCTTGCTGAAAGAGCGGCGGCGAAGAACATCACCGAGTGTGTGTTCGATCGCGGCGGTTACATCTATCACGGCCGTGTCCAGGGCTTGGCCGAAGGCGCTCGTGAGGGCGGACTTAAATTCTGATAAAAGGAGGAAGTAACTTTGGCTAAGTTTGAAACACAGAAAGATTCGGAGTATCAGGAGAGAGTCGTTGCCCTTAACCGTGTATCAAAGACTGTCAAGGGCGGACGTATCTATAAATTCGCCGCTCTCGTAGTTGTCGGTGACGGCAAAGGCACCATAGGCTTCGGCCTCGGCAAATCGGGCGAAGTTCCGGATGCTATCCGCAAGGGCATTGAAGATGCCAAAAAGAATTTCATCAAGGTGTCTCTTAAGGGAACCACGATTCCTCACGAGATTACGGGCAAGTTCGGCGCAGGCGTTGTGCTTCTCAAACCCGCTGCCCCCGGTACCGGCGTTATCGCAGGCGGTCCCGTACGTGCGGTTGTCGAAACCGTCGGCATCAAGGACATCAGAACAAAGGCTCTCCGCTCGAACAACCCCTGCAACGTCGTAAGAGCTACGATTAACGGACTTTCGCTTCTCCGCACGGCTGACGAGGTCGCCGCCGTAAGAGGCAAGAGCGTTAAGGAAATTTTAGGTTAAGGAGTGAACAGTAATGGCAGATATCAAGATCACGCTTAAAAAGAGCCTTATCGGCTGCAAAAAAGACCAGATCGCCACTGCGGCTTCACTCGGTCTTCGCAAAATCGGCGACGTTACCGTTCAGCCCGATAATGCACAGACAAAGGGTAAAATAAACAAGATAGGTTTCCTTCTTGATGTTACCGAAGCTTAAGAGCAGAAAGGATCACTTATTATGAAAATTCACGAGTTATCGCCTGCTCCCGGTTCCAATAAGCCGGTTAAGCGTATAGGCAGAGGTCCCGCCTCCGGTCAGGGCAAAACCGCCGGTAAGGGACACAAGGGTCAGAAGGCAAGAGCAGGTCACGGCATGCGTCCCGGCTTTGAAGGCGGTCAGATGCCCCTTCAGAGACGTCTTCCCAAAAGAGGCTTCAATAACATCTTCGCAAAAGAGATTGCAATCGTAAACGTTGCGGCTCTCGAAGACAAGTTTGAAGCAGGCGCGGTAATAGATGCCGAGTCGCTTATTGCAGGCGGCCTTGTAAAGAAAAAACTTGACGGTATCAAGATCCTCGGTTTCGGTGAGCTTACCAAGAAGTTCACTGTTAAAGCCAATGCCTTCTCCGCAGAGGCTAAAGCAAAGATAGAAGCGGCAGGCGGCACGGCGGAAATCGTCGGCTGACGTCGGTTTTAAGCTTTAGCGGATACGGAAAAGGAAAGGAGCGAACTACCACATGTTAAGAACATTCGTAAATGCATGGAAGATTCCCGAGCTTCGTAAAAAGATTATTTTCACGATTTTCATTCTTTTTGCATTCAGATTAGGTTGTGCAATCCCCGTTCCGTTCATTTCTATAACCGGAGACAACGGACTTATCGGTGATAACACCGCCACATTCCTCAACTACCTTTCGATGATGACCGGTGACGCGTTCAACTACGGTCGTGTTTTTGCACTGGGTATTACCCCGTACATTAACTCTTCCATTATCCTGCAGCTTCTTGCAGTCGCAATTCCGGCTCTCGAAAAACTCGGCCACGACGAAGAAGGCCGCAAAAAGATGGCTACCATCACCCGTTATGTCACTATCGGTCTTGCCGTTCTTCAGGGTATCGCATACTATGTTTACCTCTGGAGCCAGGACGGCATGCTCACCGGTGATGCGGACGGCAATGCCTACAAGGGTATTTGGGCTGTTCTTCAGGGTGTGTTTATCGTAGCCGTTCTTACCGCGGGTTCCGCACTCGTCATGTGGCTCGGCGAACAGATAAACGACAAGGGTATCGGCAACGGTATCTCACTCATCCTCTTCGCCGGTATAGTTTCAAGACTTCCGCAAACCCTTTACACCATTGCCATTAAGCCTTATGCGCAGGGCAGCTGGTATTACCTCATTTCCACCCTTACTATTGTGTTCATGCTTGCCATGATCGTATATATTGTTTGGATGGATGCTGCGGAACGCAGAATTCCCGTTCAGTATGCAAAGAGAGTTGTCGGCAGAAAGATGTACGGCGGTCAAAGCTCGAACATTCCGATCAAGGTCAATATGTCCGGTGTTCTCCCCGTTATCTTCGCGTCCTCCATTCTCTCTCTCCCGCCTACGATTGAAATGTTCGTTCAGAACAAGATAGAGTCAGGCTCTTTCTGGGAAACGTTCTTCGGCTGGTTCAAAACCTCAAGCTGGGTTTACGGCATCATCTATTTCGTTCTTATAATTTTCTTCGCGTACTTCTACGCTTCAATTCAGTATAACCCTGTAGAGATGGCAAACAACCTTGCCAAAAATTCCGGCATGATTCCCGGCATCCGTTCGGGCAGACCTACCGCGGATTACATCGCAAAGGTTATTTCGAAGATAGTGCTTCTCGGCGCGCTCATGATAAGCGTCGTCGCGCTGTTCCCCATTCTCTACACGCAGATCACCACGGCTGTCAATTATCCCGCCGATGTTTCGATAGGCGGTACGTCGATTATAATTCTCGTCGGCGTTGCGCTCGAAACCGTTCAGCAGCTTGAGAGCCAGATGATGATGCGCCACTACAAGGGCTTCCTTGATTAAGGAGTAACCGATGAACATAATTTTTCTCGGCGCCCCCGGCGCAGGCAAGGGTACACAGGCGGAGATAGTGAGCAAAAAGCTCGCTGTCCCTACGGTGTCCACCGGAAACATTATCCGTGCGGCTCTTAAGAACGAAACGGAAATGGGACTCAAGGCAAAGGAGTATATCGAAGCGGGCAAGCTCGTTCCCGATGAAGTCGTCATCGGCATCATAAAGGACAGACTTGCTCAGGACGATTGCGCAAACGGATTTATACTCGACGGCTTCCCCCGCACCATTCCTCAGGCTCAGGCTCTTGACGAAATGGGTATCGTGATAGACAAGGTCATCGACATCGAGGTTCCCGATGAATGCATCGCGGCAAGAATGTCGGGCAGACGTGTCTGCAAGGCGTGCGGCAGCTCTTATCACATCGAGTACAAAAAACCCGCCGTTGACGGCATTTGCAACGAATGCGGCGGCGAGCTCGTCTGCAGAAAGGACGACGCTCCCGAGACGGTTCTCGAACGACTCAGGGTCTACCATGAGGAAACGGAGCCTCTTAAAGAATATTATGCGGGCAAGGGTAAGCTCGCAGTCGTTGAGGGACAGGAAGAGGTAAGCGATACAACCGCTCTTACCCTCAAGGCATTGGAGGATTAAGCATGATAGTGCTGAAAACACGCCGCGAATTGGAGCTTATGCGTGAAGCGGGAAGAATTTCCGCACAAGCACTTAAAATCGCAGGGGAGGCGGTGGCTCCCGGAGTCACCACCGCCGAAATTGATAAGATTGCTTACGATTACATCAAAAGTCAGGGCGCGACACCGTCGTTCCTCAACTACAGCGGCTTCCCGGCGACCGCATGCATTTCCATAAATAAAGAAGTCATTCATGGAATCCCCGACCACCGTCATGTTATTCACGAGGGCGACATCGTAAGTATTGACCTCGGAGCCGTTTTTGAAGGCTTCCACGGCGACAATGCTTACACCTTCGCCTGCGGTAAGATATCACCCGCTGCCGAGCGGCTGTGCAGCACCACGAAAGAGGCTCTTTATGTCGGTCTTTCAAAGGCTGTTGCGGGCAACAGATTGGGCGATATCGGTCACGCGGTCGAAGAATACTGCATCTCGCGCGGGTACGGTGTCGTACGTGACTACACCGGTCACGGCGTCGGACGGCATCTCCATGAAGACCCTTCGGTTCCGAATTACGGAACTCCCGGCAAGGGCGTAAGACTTATCCCCGGCATGACTATTGCCATTGAACCTATGATCAACGAAGGCACCGAGGATGTAAACGTGCTGAAAAACGGCTGGACGGTTGTTACCGCCGACGGAAAGCTTTCGGCGCACTTTGAACACACGGTTGCCATCACCGACGGCGAGTGTATGATACTCACAAACCCCGACTGATGACGAGGTAAAACCATGTTCACACTGCATCAAACGGTAATTTCCCGCAGCGGCAGAGACAGCGCAAGCTTCCTCGCGGTCGTTGCGACAGATGAAAGGTATGTTTATGTGTGCGACGGAAAGTTTCGTCCGCTTGATAACCCGAAGCGGAAGAACCCCGCTCACCTTACACCGCTCGGCGCGGTGCTCGGTGATGACGCATTCCGTTCCGACCGCGCACTGAGAAAAGCTCTCGCGCAGATAAGGGCGGAGCACAATAAGGAGTAAATGTTATGTCAAAACAGGATAATATCGAAATCGAAGGCACCGTAGTCGAGGCTCTCCCGAACGCAGCGTTCAAGGTACAGCTCGAAAACGGCAAGGTGATACTTGCTCATATTTCCGGTAAGCTTCGCATGAACTACATCCGAATCCTTCCGGGCGACAAGGTCACCGTAGAACTCTCACCCTATGATCTCACCAAAGGACGCATAACGTGGCGTTCGAAATAAGCAATAATTTAAGGAGGTATTCACAATGAAAGTCAGACCTTCTGTAAAGAAAATTTGCGAGAAGTGCAAAATCATTAAGCGCAAGGGAAAAGTCATGGTAATATGCGAAAATCCCAAGCATAAGCAGCGTCAGGGCTGATGCCCGTCGCATAAACCTATTTAATGGAGGTGCAACTGACAAATGGCGCGTATATCCGGTATTGACCTTCCGAGAGATAAAAGAATAGAGATAGCTCTTACCTATATCTACGGAATCGGTCGTAAAACTGCAAGCGACATTATAAAGGCAACAGGTGTTGATCCCGACATCAGAGTCAAGGATCTCACCGAGGACGATGTTTCAAAACTTCGTGAGTACATCGACCATCATGTAAAAGTCGAAGGCGATCTCGTAAGAGAGACGCAGTATGACATAAAAAGACTTATCGACATCGGCTGCTATCGCGGCATCCGTCACCGCAAGGGTCTTCCCGTAAGAGGCCAGCGTTCAAAGACGAATGCACGTACCCGCAAGGGTCCCAAGAAGACGATAGCAAACAAGAAGAAGTAAGGAGGGTAAAGTATGGCTACAAAGACAGTCGCTAAAAAAGGCGCGACACGCAAACGCCGTGAACGTAAAAATATCGATCGTGGTGCAGTTCATATTCAGTCCACCTTCAATAACACTATCGTTACAATTTCCGATACCATGGGCAACACCGTTTCATGGGCATCCGCCGGTGAAATGGGTTTCAGAGGTTCGAAGAAATCCACTCCGTTCGCAGCACAGACGGCAGCCGAGACGGCTGCAAAAGCCGCTATGGAGCATGGTATGAAGACCGTTGAGGTTTTTGTCAAGGGACCCGGACAGGGCAGAGAAGCCGCCATCAGAGCACTTCAGACAGCCGGTCTTGAGGTTACGATGATAAAGGACGTAACTCCTATTCCTCACAACGGCTGCCGTCCTCCCAAGAGAAGACGTGTATAATCATTTCAGGAGGTAAAAAACTATGGCAAGATATACCGGTGCGGTGTGCAAGCTTTGCCGCCGTGAAGGCAAAAAGCTTTTCTTAAAGGGCGATCGTTGCTATTCCGGCAAGTGTGCGCTTGATCGTCGCGCTTATGCGCCCGGACAGCACGGACAGGGCCGCAAGAAGACTTCCGAATACGGCACCCAGCTTCGCACGAAGCAGACCGCAAGAAGATACTACGGCGTAAACGAGAGCCAGTTCAGAAAGTATTTCGATATGGCTGAAAAGCAGCCCGGCATGACGGGTGAAAACCTTCTCCGTATTTGTGAATCCAGACTTGATAACGTTGTTTATCTTCTCGGCTGGGCATCCTCCCGCGCAGAAGCAAGACAGCTCGTTAATCACGGTCACTTCACCGTTAACGGCAGAAAGGTAAATATTCCTTCATACCTTTGCAAGGCGGGCGAAGCACTCGCCATCAGAAAAAAGAGCCTTGACAGCGACAAGTTTAAGGCTGTCCTTGAGGCTAATGCATCAAGACCTGTTCCCGCATGGCTTGAGCTTGATGCCGAGAATAGCACCGCGAAAGTGGTTTCTCTTCCCGAGAGAGAGCAGATTCTTGCTCCCGTCGAAGAGCACTACATCGTCGAGCTTTATTCGAAGTAATAACAGCTTAATCCGCAGTATTTTACATTTAACTATAAGGAGGGTTTTGAATGATAGGTATTGAGAAGCCCGGCATAACGGCTGTCGATCTTGCATCGAACGGTTCACACGGTAAATTTGTGCTTGAACCCCTCGAAAGAGGTTTCGGCACTACGATCGGAAACAGCCTTCGCCGCGTTCTTTTGTCCTCTCTCAGAGGCTATGCCATCACATCCGTTAAAATCGACGGCGTGCTTCATGAGTTCTCAACAATTGAGGGTGTGAAAGAGGATGTTACGGAAATCGTCCTTAACTTAAAGAGCGTTATTCTTAAAATACAAGGCAACGGTCCCAAAACGATGTATATAGACGTCAGCAACGCAACCGAGATTACGGCGGGCGACATTCAGGCGGACAGCGAGGTTGAAATACTCAACCCCGAATGGCACATCGCGACCCTGAACAAGGATGCCCACGTCCATATGGAGCTTACCGCCGATATCGGCAGAGGCTACGTCTCCGCAGAGCGTAATAAGACGATACTCAATCCGCCCATCGGGGTGATTGCAATCGACTCAATTTACACTCCCGTTAATAAAGTAAACTACACAGTCGAGAATACGCGCGTAGGCGATATTACCGACTACGACAAGCTTACTCTCGAAGTTTGGACAAACGGAACCATGACCGCAAGGGATGCCGTTTCGTTTGCTGCCAAGATCCTCAACGAACACCTCAATCTTTTCGTAGACCTGTCCGAAGAAGTCGGCGGCGAAGAGATATTGGTCGTTAAGGATAACGACGGAAGCAAGCAGACGCTTGAGATGACCGTTGAGGAGCTTGACCTTTCAGTCCGCTCGTTTAACTGCCTTAAGAGAGCGAACATTCACAAGGTCGGCGATCTTATTCAAAAATCCGAAGACGAAATGATGAAGGTCAGAAACCTCGGCAGAAAGAGCCTTGACGAAGTTATCGCAAAGCTTGCCCAGTACGGTCTTCACCTTCGCCAAGAGGACGAATAAGACACCCGACATTAACCTTTATTCAGATAAGGAGTGATTTTAGATGCCCGGAACCAGAAAGCTCGGAAGACCTACCGATCATCGTAAGGCTATGATGAGAGCTATGGTAACTTTCCTTTTGGAAAACGGCAAAATTGAAACCACCGTTACAAGAGCTAAAGAAGTACGCGCTATGACCGAGAAGATGATCACGCTTGCAAAAGAAGATAATCTTCACAACAGACGTCAGGCTCTTGCATACATCACAAAAAAAGACGTCGTTGCGAAGCTCTTTACCGAGATCGCACCGAAGTATGCTGATGCAAAGGGTGGCTACTGCCGCATAATCAAAACAGGTCCCCGCCGCGGCGACGCTGCAGAGATGTGCATAATTGAGCTTGTTTAATAGTACAGCTGAATAAAGTTATTAAAG
>CAVFAD010000003.1:0-19129 GCA_963620305.1 Bacteroidaceae bacterium
AAAGTGCCAAAAAGGGACGCTGACGGGCGGCATGGGTTCGACTCCCGTCAGCTTACGTCTGCGGATTTTTTTATGACAGTTGAAGCCGAATTGTTTCTTGTCATATTCTTCCGTCTGTTGTATCATGTCATTGAAAGTTAACAGACCGTTAACATTTTGCATCTTCAAAAGGAGGAACAACCATGAAAGCAGCAAAAAAACTGTTGAGCGTTCTCTTGAGTGCGATTCTTGTCGCCGCCGCATGCGTTCCCGCGTTTGCGTCGAGCACATATGACCGCGTAAAAGTCGCCCAAGCCGACGAAGAGTACATTTCGTCTCTCACTGCCGAAGAAACGGCAGGCATCCTTCTTGACTGGCTCGACCGCAAAGTCGCGTCCGTCACAGCCGATTTCAACAATTTCGAAGTTGAAGTATTTGACACGACAGTGGAAATACCCCTCGACATCGACAGCGTCGAAGACATTCTTCAGTATGCCGACTACGTTTCCCAGCTCGGCGGCGATTTCGCAAGCCTCGACGTTTCGGCTCTCAAAGGCCTTACGAGAGCGAACGGCGACATCGCATTCATAAACGGCATCGCGCAGTTCGCTGCCAACAACGCCAAAGTTATCGGCAAACTCGCGCAGTGGGAAGAGGGCAAGACCTTCGACCTCGGCAAAGTCGGTACATTCATCAATGAGAACCTCGACGCCGACAGCGAAGTTAAAAAATTCGTAGACGCGTACATCACCGGCGGCGACATCGGCGTTGAAATCAACATCAACGACATCGTGACTTCGATTGCCGACTCTCTCAAGGACGGCGGATTTGTTTCCGAAGAAGGCGCAGAGAAAATCAAGACGAACATCGACCTCGAGACTCAAAACGCCTACGAGGCGGTCAAAGAGCTTGCAGACCTTGTGCTTAAGGATAACGAAGTTGCACTCTGCACGGCTTACAGCTACTATCTCGACAACGTCGTTCGTCCGATATTCAAGACGGCTCTCGGCTACACCCGCTCCTACGGCGCGGTCGCTCCGGATTTCAAACTCGATCCCGACAGCGATTATTCCGAGCTTAAAAAACTCGCCGGCGACACCGAGATACTTTTGCGTGAGTCCGACGGAACATACTATGCGTTCAAGCTCGACGAGAACAACGAAGCTTATGACGCGAAAGAAGTTATCTGGACTCAGACGGTTAAGTTTGAACCCGTAAACGTAACGATTTCCTCTTCGTCCGGCACGGTCAAGGAATATCAGCCGATGGACGAAAACATCGCTCCGCAGCTTTACACGGCTTTGGCTGACAGAATTGACAGCGACGAAATAAAGGCAATGATCAAGGGCGAAACCGTTCCCGAGGAATACGCCGCTCTCATGATCGACGCGAACAAAACTTCCGCACTCGAGGATTTCGTGAAGCTGTCCGCAACACAGGGCGGAGACACCCTGTTCGACTTTGCACTGGACTGCTCCGAAGTTGAAAAAGAAGCCGAAACAACGGCATCGGCTCTTGCGCTCGCAGAGCTTAAAAAGGCACTCGACAACGCGGGCGTTACGTACGGCGACGACCTCGCGGTAGACGTTGACGTCACGGTTACGTACGAAGGCTGGGCGACGGACGATGAATTCATCGCAACCGCGACTGCTGAAGCGACTCCCACACTCTCCGGCAAAGTATCTTACTCTTTCCTTAAGGATGTTGACATCAACACTGCAATCTCCGCACTCAAAAACATGGGTGTGGACATTGAAAAGATGATTCAGGACGAGATAGATAAGCAGGTCAAGAACCCCGTTGCAACAGTTGTTGTCGACAACCTTTCGGGCGACGGCAGCGCACTCAAAGGCGCACTCGAGCTTGCAAACTTCCTTGACACGGAATTCGTGATTAACTACGAAATCCTCGACTGCATCAGCACATTTGATGCCAACAACGGCATTGTCGGCTACATCAACAACTTCCTCTGCCGCTTTGTCGGAATGCTTACAACCGACGAGGGTTACGCTTCTCTCGGCCTTACCGAGGGCAACAACGACAACCTCACCGCCAACATGCAGAAAATCTGCGACAAAGCCAACGAAATGATGGCTCTCGCAGAAACATATCTCTCTGCAAACGGCGTTGCGCTCGATTCTCTTCTTCCCGCATCCGACGAATTTGACGCGGGCATGCTCTTTGACATAGACTTCTCAAGCGTTGAGAACCTCTATGTAAGCGGCATCAAACTCGCTCTTGACTTCGCCGCAGCAAGCGAAGGCAGCGAAACGGTAAAAGAAATTCAGGCGGAAATCAAAGACCTCGACACGCTCGAGCAGATGGGCGCAGTCGCTTACAACAAGCTGTTTGACCGCGTAAACTCCGCTCTCACCGAGAAATTCGGCGCGAAGGGTTACGCCTACACCTACACCGACATCGACGCTGCCGCTGTGACTGAAGACAACGCAAAAGACGTTATCATGGACAAAGTCGCGGACTTCGCCCTCTACGGCGCAACGTTCGTATTCGAAAATTACATCCCCTCGCTCGTCAATGAATTCATCGGCAAGCTCAACACCGAAGTCGGCACGGATATTCCCGCCGCAGCATTCACTTTCGGCGTTGAAAAGGGCGCAACGTGGGAAGACACTCTCACCGCTGTCGTTGACAGAACATATGATATCCTTGACGGTATCTGCATTCCGACCACGGAATTCACCGGCACTGCTCTTGCAGAAAAGATAAACAACCTGTTCTGCTCAATTCTTCCCATGGGCACGATTCTCTCCAACTGCGCATCCGCCGACGGCGTATATGACTGCGACGTAACCGTCATTGAGAGCGCGATATTCGACAAGGCTTTCGACGGCGATTTCGGCACGTTCCTCCGTTTCTTCGAAACAGCCGAAAAGCAGAACGACTTTGCAAAAGACGGCGAAACCGCACTTGCGGTAATCAAGGCATTTGAGCACGGCGCAGATGCATTCCTGCCCGGAACAATCGAGAGCAGCGAATACACGGCTTCCGACCTCAAGACATTCTTTGAGGGCGACAACCTCGCTCTCATCACCGCAAACGGCATTGTCAGCGCAAACAACGAAAAGGAAGAACTTATCCCCGCACTCCTTGAGCTTGTAAGAGATTTCGGCATGCTGCCCTACTTCTGCCGCTGCGACGACGGCGCGCACACATTCGAAGATGTTGCCGAAGTCAAAGCGACATGCACAACCGAAGGTCACTCCGCCTACAAAGTATGCACCGTCTGCGGCACGGAAGACGGCAAGACCGTTTACGCGATTGACGCCGACGCACACGCCAACGTTGTTGACGTTGCGGCAGTGGAATCCACCTGCACAAAGGCAGGCTCGACGGCAGGCACGAAGTGCGCAGACTGCGGCGCGGTCATAACAGGCTGCGAACCCACGGCTCTTAAGGCGCACACCGCCGTTAAGGTAGTCGGCAAGGCTGCCACATGCACCGAAAGCGGTCTTACGGACGGCGAAAAGTGCTCTGTCTGCGAAACGGTTCTTGAAAAACAGACCGAAATCCCCGCAGCGGGTCACGACTACGGCGAAGACGGCACTTGCAAGAACTGCGGCGAAAAGAAACCCGAACAGAGCAAATCCTTCTTCCAAAAGATAGCCGATTTCTTCCGCAAGATAATCAATTGGTTCAAGAACCTCTTTAAGAGATAAACTGTAAACAGCTTCGGAAAAAATCACCCGATTCGAACCCCGCAAGCTGTCGGTTCGATAACCCGCAACAGCCGTAAAAACGGCTGAACGCACGGCGGCGGACTCCACCCCGCCGCCGTGCGGCAAAAATAAAGGTTCAACCTCTTCCCCCCCCTGAACAGAGTTGAAACACGTCTCTGTCGGCTGAACACCGACGGGGACGGCTTTTTTAATTTTATCGGGTAAAATCCGAGAATTTCATCTTTTTAACCCTTCGTTCGGCTGCGGTCGAAAGTTTTTCGTGTTCGGAGGACAGCACAAAAGTCTTTGTACTGATTTTTTAGCACTCTTATGTGTAGAGTGCTAATATTTACAGTTTATTCACCGAAAAAACACAGGATTGCAACAACACGGTGGTATCTTTATAATTGCAAACAGAAAGAAAGGTTTGCGAAAGAAGTTTTCAGAATCCGCCTGCCGCGTGAATAAGAAGCGCGGCTGCAGACAAAATTAAAAATATCATATTAAACGGAGGAATTTATTATGTTTGAAATTTTACCTATGAACCACAACAAGAATCATTGCAACACCTACAACCCCTTTATTTCGACGGACGATTTTGACAGGAGCCTGTTCGGCGCGCTCAGCCCGTTCTTCGGCTCTTCGGCAACCGAGCTGTTCAGCACCGACATCCGCAAGGACGGCGACAACTTCGTAATGGAAACCGATTTGCCCGGCTTCGGCAAGGACGATATCTCGATAGACATCGACGGCGATTATCTTACCGTTAAGGCTGTCCGCCACTCTCTCCACGAGGACAAGGAACAGAAAAAGAACTTCGTCCGCTGCGAACGTTCCTACGGTGCGTATCAGCGTTCGTTCGACATCTCGGGCATAGACTCCGAGCACATCACCGCAAAATTCGACAACGGTGTTCTCACACTTACACTTCCCTCAAAGAAGCCGCTTGAACCGTCAACCAGAAAACTGACAATTGAATAAGTCCGCCCCTGTTCGTGCGGCGGTGCCCGATTCGCGCCGCCGCATGCTCGGCGGAAAATGCTTTCCCGCTGAAAGCACAGCATGCCCGCGACTGTATGCCACGGGCATTTTTCAAAAAAGCAGGTGAATATTTATGAATACTCAAAATTATACGCAAAAAAGCATAGACGCGATAAATTCCGCACAGACCTTAGCGCGGAACAACAACAATCAGCAGCTCACGCAGGAGCACATGGCACTCGCGCTGCTCGAACAGGACTCGGGACTTATTTCCACAGTCATAAACAAAACAGGCGCGAATGCGACCGCCCTCACGGGAATGTTCCGTACGGCGGTAAACTCCCTGCCCGTCGTTTCGGGCGACACGGAGAGTTTGTATATGTCGGAGGAGCTTGCAAATGCTCTGGCATATGCCGAAAAGGCAGCCGCCGACATGAAGGATCAGTATATTTCGGTCGAGCACATAATGCTCGGTATTATAAAAAAGCCGTCAAAGACGGTAAAGCAGATACTCTCGACGGCAGGAGTTGACGAAAAGAGCTTTCGCGATGCGCTCAAAAGCATCAGAGGCTCGGCGAACGCTGACTCGGACGACCCCGAGTCAACATACGACGTACTTAAAAAATACGGGCGCGACCTTACCGAAATGGCGCGGATGCGCAAGCTTGACCCCGTCATCGGCAGAGACGACGAAATAAGAAGCGTCATTCAAATACTGTCGCGCAAGACAAAAAACAATCCGTGCCTTATCGGTGAACCCGGCGTGGGCAAGACGGCAGTCGCCGAGGGACTCGCGCTGCGTATCGTCAAGGGAGACGTGCCCGACAATCTGAAGGACAAAACGGTATTTTCGCTCGACATGGGTTCGCTTGTAGCGGGCGCAAAGTACAGAGGTGAATTCGAGGAGCGTCTGAAAGCCGTCCTCGGTGAAGTCCAGAAATCCGAGGGCGCGATAATTCTGTTCATAGACGAGCTGCATCTGATAGTCGGCGCGGGCAAGACCGACGGCGCAATGGACGCGGGCAACATATTAAAGCCCATGCTTGCAAGGGGCGAACTGCACTGCATCGGCGCAACAACGCTCAACGAATACAGGCAGTACATCGAAAAGGATGCCGCGCTCGCAAGACGTTTTCAGTCCGTCATGATAGACGAGCCGAGTGTTGCGGACACGATAACAATTCTCAGAGGTCTTAAAGAGAGATACGAGGTTTACCACGGAGTAAAAATTCAGGACAACGCGTTCATCGCCGCCGCCACGCTCTCGCACAGGTACATCACAGACCGTTTTCTTCCCGATAAGGCAATTGACCTCGTCGACGAAGCGTGCGCACTCATAAAGACGGAAATGAACTCCCAGCCGACGGAGCTTGACGAAAAGTCGCACAAGATAATGCAGCTCGAAATCGAAGAACAGGCACTGAGCAAGGAAACGGACCGCCTGAGCCTTGAACACCTTGATGAAATAAGAAAAGAGCTTACCGAGCTGCGCGGCGAATATGCCGACATGAAAGCGGTTTGGGAAAAAGAAAAAGAGAGTATCGGCAAAACGAGCCGCCTGAGAGAGGAGCTCGACCGCCTGACCGCCGAAATGGAGAAGGCGGAGAGCGTATACGATTTGCAGAGGGCTGCGGAACTCAAATACGGCAAAATTCCCGAAATCAGAAAGCAGCTTGCCGAAGCCGAGGCGGGCGAAAACGGCAGCGGCAACAGATTTTTGAGAAGCTGCGTGACCGAGGAAGAAATCGCGCGCATAGTTTCGCGCAGAACGGGCATCCCCGTTTCAAAACTCGCAGAAAGCGAAAGGAGCAAGCTGCTCGGACTCGGCGATATTCTGCACAAGCGCGTCATCGGTCAGGACGAAGCCGTCAAAAAGGTATGCGACGCAATTCTCCGCTCCCGTGCGGGCATTGCCGACCCCGACCGCCCGATAGGCTCGTTCCTTTTCATGGGTCCCACGGGTGTCGGCAAGACGGAGCTTGCAAAGGCGCTTGCCGAAGCGTTGTTTGACAACGAACGCGCCATGGTGCGAATCGACATGAGCGAATATATGGAAAAATATTCCGTTTCGCGTCTTATCGGTGCGCCGCCCGGATATGTCGGCTATGACGAAGGCGGTCAGCTTACCGAAGCCGTCCGCAGAAAGCCGTACTCGGTCGTGCTGTTCGACGAGATTGAAAAGGCTCACCCCGATGTTTTCAACATCCTGCTGCAGGTTCTCGACGACGGCAGAATCACGGACTCGCAGGGCAGAACCGTAGATTTTAAAAATACCATCATAATTTTAACTTCCAATTTAGGAAGCGACTATATACTTGAAGGCATAAAGGACGACGGAACGATAAGCGACGACGCTCTCGAAAAAGTGCAGGAAACGCTTCGCCGTTCTTTCAGACCCGAATTTCTCAACAGGCTCGACGAGACGGTCGTGTTCAAGCCGCTTACTCGCGAAAACGTGAACGGCATCACAAAGCTTGTAATTGCGGACATCAACAGACGTCTTAATGAGCACAGACTGACGCTCGTGGTGAGCGACAGTGCGATAACCTATTTTGCGGACAGAGGTTTCGACCCGATGTACGGCGCAAGACCGCTTAAGAGATTCATTCAAAGCTCTCTCGAAACGGCGGCGGCAAAGCTCATCATCGCCGAAAATCCCGCTCCCGGCTCGACAATCGAAGTCACCGAAAACAACGGCGAACTTCATTTTGTAATCGCGCCGGCGGAAGAATAAAATAAACGGGAGAATAAGACTTTTATCAGCTCGGAAATCTCCGGGCGGCGAAGCCGGACGCATCCCGCAAAACGCAAAAAGTGAATAGGTAAAAAATAAGTCAGCTGCGGGCAGGGATGTGACAGGATCTCCCGCAGCTGATTTTTTGTCGTTTTCCCCGAACGCGATACGAAACATCTTTCCGTCGGACGGCAGTTAAACGAAAAACGCGAACGCTTTTCGCCGACGGTTCACGGCACTTATTCGAGCACGGCTTCGACTTCGCCGATATACATCCTGTGATAGTCGCCGCCGTTATAATTTTCTGTTTCGAATTTATGTTCGAGGAACCATTCGGGTGTCATGTCTGCGGCTGCTATTTTGCGGCAAATAAACACTTTTTTCGCTTCTGCCGTATACGGCACGCCGTCATAAAACGCGGGAGTAAGACCCGACACTGCGTATTTATCCGTATTCCGTCCGCTTTTCGAGCCGAAAACAGCCATTGTCTTATGGAATCCCTCGGGCATCAGGCTAAGCGAAAATCTGTCGCTGCTTTCGGTAAATTCATACGTGTATCTCTGAGGGCGCACAAACACAAACACGCACGGTGCGCTCCAAAGCACGCCCGCCGCGCCCCAGCTGACTGTCATTGAGTTGAATTTTTCTTCACTCCCCGCGCTGAGTATTCCCCAGTTTTCGCCTATTTCCTTAAAAGGAGCAAGCGTTGCCCCGAGTGTTTCGATTTTTTTAAGCGACATAAAAAATCCTCCCTTTCGGATAATATATTTCGTCAAAATCCGCACGCGCAAAACACGCGCCGCGCACTCTGTAATATATATTACCGCAAAAGCGAGGAAATAGCAATTTTATTTTTTGTTCGGCGAAGCGTTTGAGCATCACACCTCAGCTTCGCCTGATTTTTTCAAGAAGCACCTCAAGCTCCTCAACACGTCTTTTTATGTCCTCCAATTTTGCCTGCGCAGCCGACAGCGAATCCGAATCGGTTTTTTCAACACCGAGAAGATAATCCGTCGACACACCGAAAAACTCTGCCAATTTGATAATTGCAAATGAATCGGGATTCGTTTTGCCTGTTTCATAATTTGATATGGTTTTTTGATCGATACCGGTAGCGTCGGCAACGTCGGACTGACGCAAATCCCTGTCCTCCCTCAAATCACGAATCCTGTTCATAGCTTCCTCCGAATGGTGTTTTTCGTGTTCATTGTACTAATATTTTCCTGCATATGAATTGACATACTAATAATTTTCTGCTATCATGTGCTTTGTAGAAATATTTTAGTACAAACTCCCTGTTCGCAGAATATTTTTACATGAAAATGAAAAGGAGAGACACAAATGAAAAAAGCAAAAAATTTTTGCGCGGTTCTGTTCTGTATGATTTTTATACTGACGGGACTGCCCGTACTTGCATTATCGGCAGAAGCCGCACCCACCGTAACGATGACAAAAACCACGGACTATAAAAACGGTACCGTAACGATCGACGTATATGTCGACAAAGCGGAGCTGACGGATGCCTACGCGCTGAATATTGAATATGACGCATTAAGTTTTAAGGAATACGCGGCAGGCAACGAAGATGACATCGTGGCATGTAACAGCGGGACACAGGGAAGCTTGAAAATCGGTATTTTAAGAGGGCTAAAAGAACCGACTCTTAATGCAAAAATTATTTCACTCACATTTTTGCTTAACAGCGGTTATTACGGTTTTGTACAGTCCGGCGAAGTCAGGTTAACGGGAACCGCGTCTACAAATGATTACAGTGACGGTATCGAATTAACCCCGCAAACAATCACCGTGGACTTACACTGCCCGCATGCAAATACGGAAATTACCCCCGAAAATCCCGCGACCTGCGACACATACGGCGACAGCGAACGCATAGTCTGCAAGGATTGCAAACAGACTGTCAAGGAAAGAACGCTGATAAAACCGCTCGGACACAGCTGGGATAACGGGACGGCAGACAAGAACGGCGATATCGTTTATACCTGCACACGCTGCGGAAAACCAAAAACGGGAGCACCGTGTTTAACACTTAAACCGACTGTCAACGGCGATACCGTCAGCGTGGATATTGTTGTAAAAAACGATTCGGCAGAAAGTATTTACGCGGCAATAATAGATTTTGACAGAACCGAGCTTAAATACAAAGACAGCTTCTTTTCGGATGAATATCTTTCCACTTTAGATGAAAGATACAAGAAGATATGGTTGATTCACGACCTAAATATGAACGGAAACGTCGTAATTTCTTTTGCAACAAAAACGGCTTTGAAGGACGGAACCGTTATAGCAACGGTTATGTTTGACCGCATCGGAAACAGTCCTTCTACAACAGTGCGGTTTGCCGACGGAAGTGCGGTAAGCACTGCACTTTACGAAAATTTTAACATCACAGGCACAGCAACAATCGAGCTGAAATCTATCATAAGAGGCGATGTCGACGGTGACGGCAGTGTTTCCGTGAGAGATGCACGGCTTGCGCTACGTGCGGCTGTCAAGCTTGAAACGCTCATCGGAGATGCTCTTGCCGCAGCCGATGTCGACGGAATCGAGGGTGTCTCCGTCGCAGATGCGCGTCTGATTCTGAGATGTGCAGTAAAACTGCAAACGCTTTAAAACACAGTGCCCGCCTTGCGTTTTTGCACAGGCAGGCACTTTTTTTGTATTCTTCCGCTCGGTTAATCTCAACACAAACAGCAAATGCCGAAATTTTCGCGTGTTTCGGCAAGGTTCTGCACGGTGCGCCGACGAAGCTTGCCGATTTTACACATAACAGGCAAAAAAAGGTATTGACATTCCCGACATTAAATGGTATAATAGGGTAAAATTACAAGAAAGGACAATTATACTATGAAAGCTACAGGAATTGTAAGAAAATTTGATGAAAACGGTCGTTTTGTTATCCCGATGGAGCTGCGCCGCAGCTTCGGTCTTACCACGACGGACGATGCCGTTGAGGTGTTCACCGACGGAGATTGTATTGTTTTGAAGAAATATGCGCCTTCGTGCGTTTTTTGCAACGAGAGCAGCGACCTCGTTTCGTACAAAGATAAACGAATCTGCAAAAAATGCTACAACAAGCTCGGCGTTCTTTTTGAGGACTGATACGAACTCTTTTTAAGGCGCACCGACATACGCATAACAAAATTCAACCCCTGCCGACGGTAAAGCGTCACAGGGGTTGATTCTTTGCACAAATATTTTTACTGCCAATGCCTTCGCTGTCTTGCGTTTGCGCCGCTGCGGGGAACGAGAAACGCATCATGCACGAAACCCGACCGCTACATACCGAAAAAAGTTGGTAGCAAGAGTGAGCCGTCGCGAGCTTGTTTACAAGCGAGCAGGTGAACCGCAGCGTGACTTTTTTCGGAAGCGAGGAGCAAGACAAGCGGGCGGATGTCCCGCGTCACTACGCGGGACGGAGCAAAGCGGTCTTTGCGACGAGCAGGGACGTAGCAAAGCGGTCTTTGCGACGAGCATGCGACGAGTCACGCCCACCACATCTCCGCCGGACTTTCCTTAATCAGGCAGCGGTTGAGCATTTCGACCGCCTTGGAAAGTCCCTCGTTCTGGCTCATGAGACTGTCCTCGTGTTCAATCGAGAGGACGTGGTCATAGCCGACAAGGCGAAGATTCGAAACAATCTCTTTCCAGTAGATTTCGTCGTTGCCGTAGCCGACCGAGCGGAACAGCCACGAACGGTGAATTTCGTCCGAATAGGGCTTTGTGTCAAGCACACCCGTACGGGCGATGTTGTACTTATCAAGACGGGTATCCTTTGCGTGGACGTGGAAAATCGCATCTCCGAGCGCGCGGATAACCGCAACGGGTTCCATACCCTGCCAAATGAGATGGCTGGGGTCAAAGTTCGCGCCGAGTTCGGGACCCACTGCTTCACGGATGCGCAGCATGCTCTCCGTGTTATAGACGCAGAAACCCGGATGAAGCTCAAACGCTATCTTGTCAACGCCGTGTTCCTTGGCGAATTTCACAAGGTTCGTCCAGTAGGGAATGAGAACGTCGTTCCACTGCCAGTCGAGCACCTTAAGAAAATCGTCGGGCCACGGGCATGTTACCCAGTTGGGATACTTTGCGCCCTCGTGATCGCCGGGGCAGCCGGAGAATGTGTTTATCTGATGAAGACCGAGCTTTTCGGCAAGCAGTATCGTGCTGCGGATGGTTCTGTCAGCCTGCGCAGCCTCGTCCCTGTCGGGGTGTACGGGATTTGAGTGGCACGAAAGCGCGGAAATCTCAACGTTGTACTTTTTAATAAGCTCCTTAAAATCGGCAAGTGCCTTTTCGTCGTGAAGCAGAACATCGGGATTTGCGTGCGCATTTCCGGGATATCCGCCGCAGCCTATTTCGACCGCCTCAATGCCGAGAGAAGTAAAATACTTGAGAGCCTCCTCAAACGGAAGATTGCTTAAAAGTGTGGTAAAAACTCCGAGTTTCATTTTTTGTTGCACCTTTCCTTTCAGTCGTTTCTATTGCGGCAAAATATTTTCATCACAGTGATTTTTTCGGAACAGCCTTTCCTTTTCAAAAAGCAAATGTTCCACGGGGTTTGCCTTTATGTAATCATATACTTCAAAAAATGCTTTATCGTTATCAATTACGGTGTCGTAATATAACCGTTGCCAAATATTATTGCCGATCTTCTTTGTCGTAAAGCTTTTTATTCCGCGTATGATTTTTGACAGAGATGTTTTTGCTTTCGATTGCTCATCGTTTGTAATGGTAACAAGAAGATGAACATGCTTTGGCATTATTGTATATGTTTCAACGATTACACCCTTATATAAGGATTCGATATTACGAATAATTCCGTCAACAATTTTTCCGCAGGCGGTCAAAATAACGGCAGGTGACTCGTCAGTTGTTTCGACTATTCGTGAAAGATAAACATTTTCATCTTTAACATTAAAGACAGCGTGATAAGAATATCCGGCACTGTAATCGAAATTTTTCAATCGATGATTTTTTCGTTTCGGATATTTTTCGTCGGACATAGATGTTTCCCCTCTGCAAAAAATGTAGGGGCGGCGTTCCACCCGCCGCCCGCGACACGAAACATATGCAAATGATGTTCGGTCGGTCGACCGTCGAACACAAAATTGACGGAACATTTACAAAACGCAAATTTCAATCCATGTAACGCCTGTCGGTCGACGTACGTCATATAATCGTTTTTACGCATATCCGCGCGGGCGGCGGGTGGAACGCCGCCCCTACGATGAACGTTACGATGCAAATTTTACGCAATGTAAATTTTTAACCCGTACGGCGTTTTGCGGTCGACGCACGCGTCACAATGAAATTTTTTTGCAGATATTTCGAGATATTTGATTATCTTGCGTTTGCCTGAAGCCATTTCATGCTTCTTGCGATGTCCGAAAGTCCGTCGGGTTCGGGATCGTCGTTTTCGAGCACGAGCCATTCGATACCGTTGTCTCTTGCGGCTCTTACCACAGCGTCAAGGTCGCAGTTGCCCTCGCCCAGTGCCTTGGGCGTGCCGTCGATGCCGTCCTTGATGTGCAGGTGCACAATACGGTCGCGGTTTTCGGTGATGAGCTTGTAGTTATCTTCGCCCGCGTGGAAGCTCCAGTAGGTGTCTATCTGCATATAGCAGACTTTCTTGAGTCTGTCGAACACCGTGCCGGGTTCGGTCGCGTAAAGCGGCTCGCTGAATTCACGCGTATGGTTGTGATAATATGCCTTCATGCCGACTTTTTCGGCTTCTTTTGCAGCGTTGCCCATTACGTCGATAACGTGCTCGAGAGCTTCTTCGGTTTCGATGTTCGCGCCGCCGACACCTATGGTCTTTGCACCGAGCGTCTGCATGAATTTAATCGAATCGCCCACCTTATCGGGAGTCATTTCGTTGTCAAAGCTCATGTGCGCACCGACCGTGACAAGTCCCAGCTCGTCGAGCGTCTTTTTAAGGGTTTCGGCATCGTATCCGTGGAAACCCGCAAACTCAACACCCTCAAAGCCGAGTTCTTTGACTTTTTTCAGAATTTCGAGGAAATTTTCCCCGTTCTCCATATGCTGACGGAGAGAATAAAGTTGTACTGCAAATTTCATATCGGCACCTCATCAATCAAAATATACGGGTTTGCCCGTCTTCGAGGAAGTGTAGATAGCCTCAAGAATCTTGGTTACGCAGAGAGCCTGCTCGGGAAGGACACAGGGGTCGTGATCGTTAACAATCGCATCAATCCACTGAGCCATGTCGACAACCGAAGGATCGGTCGAATATCCGTCGTAGAACGCTGCGCCGACCGCGTTGCAGTCAACGTTCTCAATCGTCTGTCTGCCGTTCTTGACGGTGTTGATTCTTGCGCCTTTAAGAGTGTCGATACCGCCCTTTGTGCCGCAAAGCATGAAGGTTGCTTCGTGGGGATCGGGGAAGTTGAGCGCCCAGCTGGACTCGAGGTTGATAACCGCTCCGTTCTTCATTACGATGTAGCCGAAGGCGGAGTCCTCAACGGTAAACTCCTTGGGGTCCCAGTCGCCCCAGCCGTTGCCGGTGTTGGGATCGTCCGCAAGCTTGCGGAAGGTGTTGCCGACGACCATCTTCGGCTCGTAGTTGTTCATCATGTAAAGGGTAAGGTCGAGAGCGTGAGTACCGATGTCGATAAGGGGACCGCCGCCCTGCTCGTATTCGTTAAGGAAAACGCCCCATGTGGGAACACCGCGGCGGCGTACCGCAAGAGCCTTTGCATAGTAAATTTCGCCGAGATCGCCGTTCATGCACACTTCCTTCGCGAAGCGGTTTTCGGCAGTCTGGCGGTTCTGATAGCCGATAGTGAGCTTTTTGCCGGTTCTCTTTGCGGCTTCAAGCATCTTTTCGGCTTCGGCATATGTCTTTGCCATGGGCTTTTCGCACATAACGTGCTTGCCCGCCTCGAGAGCGTCGATTGTGATGAAAGAATGCGAACGGTTGGGCGTGCAGACATGAACGATGTCAATCGTTTCGTCCTTGAGGAGCTCCTTGTAATCGGTATAGACCTTTGCATCCTCCGTGCCGTAGTCCTCTGCGGCTTTAACGGCTCTCTCCTCGATGATATCGCAGAAAGCAACCATCTCGACGCGGGAAAGCTCCTTGAGAGAGGGCATGTGCTTACCGTTTGCGATTCCGCCGCATCCGATGATGCCGATACGCAGTTTTTTGTCCATTTTTGATATCCTCCGTAAAAATATCATATTTTTGTTCTTTGCAGAATAATCTACACCCGCATTATAGTTTATCGCGCATTGATATTCAAGTGTTTTTTACGTTTTTCGGTAATTAAAAAATTTGCTCAATAATTTTTTGTGTAAACTGCACATTGAGGCAAAAGCGCAATTGTACTGTTTTCACAAAAAGCATTTTATTGATACCGTATTATTGAACTTAACGTACAAATATGTTAAAATGCTGACAAACGATTTTACCGACAAGACCGTATTTACGGCTGTTTTGTCGGTATTTGTTTCGGTGCGCCATGCCCCGCGCCGAAGCGAAAGAAAGGGTCTGATACAGTGGCAAAAAGCATCAAACAGCGCATTAACGACGGTGTATCGTTCGTAAAACAACGCTGGAAAACCCCCGCCCCCGGGGAAACGACAAATCTGAGCGAATTTATATCCTACTGCTTCGGCACGATGGGCATATGCGGCTTTACGTTCATATGCACCGAAACCGTAGCGTTCGTGTCGGGATATTTCTGCGGCGCGATAATGGAAATCAAGCTCATGGACTTTACGGTCGTAACGTTCATCGCACTCGCCGTGAGATATCTCACGCTCTATATCGAGGGTCTTTCCATGACGGTCTTCGAGAACCTCGGGCACATTCCGAAAGAAAAGGTAAAGAAGACGGCAATCGCCTATGTGACGTGCGCACTGATAGGTGTCGCCTGCTACTTCGTGCCGTCCGAACCGTTTGAATTCATAATCAAGGGTCTGCCCGGAATCGTCGGCAACATCCTCGTGATAATGGGCGTCGGCGGACTTGTAAACTGGTTCCTCCGCGCAAAGCTCTGCCGCAAATACGGCAGATACAAGCCGTTTATGATGGCTTACGGCGTGCCGATAACCATACTCACCTGCATAATCACATTCGTACCCACAACGCTTGAATATTCGACAAAAATCGTTATTCTGCACTTCCTCTTTACGCTGCGCACGCGCTTCACGCTCATCTACTGCGACAACCCGACCGCAATCGTCGCACTCCTCTCGCCCAATATGGTCGAAAGACAGAAATATTATTCCTTCGGCGGCATTTTCCTCGGACTTTTCCGCTCGATATTCAGAATAATTTTCCCGCTGGTCATATCTGCGACGGGCGGCTACTTCGCCATTAAGTCCTATCGCGTGTTCATTCCCATTTTTGCGGTTGCGAGCATGCTGCTCGGACTTTCGTTCGCAAAGGTCAAGGAGCGTGTCGCCGTCAACGAGGACGAAAACCACAAGGTCGAATTCAAAAAGAGCGCGAAAACGCTGCTCTCCAACAAGTATTTCTGGATGGTTAACCTCTCTACAACGTTCGAGCTGTGGAACGAGCTCGGCAACACCGTGCTCAACTTCATCATCATCTATCAGATGCGTTACGAGAGCATCCTCGGACTGCTGTCCATATTCGGCGTTACGAGCGTTATCGGCAACGTGCTGACGCCGCTGCTTGTCAAAAAATACGAAAAGCGCACCTGCATTCTGCTCATGCGCTCCGTGTGGCTCATTACCACCTGCTTCTATTTCGTCGCGCTCAAGTTCTCGAGCGTGCCGATGTTCCTTGTAATAATGCTTGTCCGTCAGGCAATAACGGCAGCGTGCAACAACATCACAAAGAACATGTCCGCCGACATTCTCGACTATCACCAGTGGAAAACCGGCGAACGCGCCGACAACATGCAGCAGATATTCCAGTGGTTCACCACTCCCATCGCAACGGCTTTGGGTCTTGTGTCGCCGTGGCTTTTCGCAAAGTTCGGCTATACTTCCGACTGGGACGTTCTCTACGATTCGACGATATTCAACAATATCATGATAGTCTACATCGCGCTCAACATAGTGGGACTTATCCTCTCCACCGTTCCCTATTTCTTCTATGACCTTACGCGTGCAAAGCACGACGAATGCGTGGCTGAGATAGCCGAACGCGAAAAGGCAAACCGTGCAGAAACGGTAGCTGCTCCCGTTCCTGCGGCAGAGGAGGCGTAACGTATGAAAAACAGCGGAAAAATTAAAATAATCGCGTCGCTGCTTGCGGCGGTGTCAGTGCTCACGGTATTTTCTTCCTGCGCGGCAAAAACACCCGAAAAGCTCAAGTACGAAATCGCGGACAACGGCGAAATACATATCACCGGCTACACCGACGTGACAACACGTACGGAAATTACCGTTCCCGACGAAATAGACGGCGTTCCGGTAACCGAAATAAGCGACTTCGGACTTTTTAATGCCGATTCGCTCAAAAAAATCACCATAGGCAAAAACGTCAAAACCATAGGCACATGGGCATTCACAAACGACAAGAGCCTTCGTGAATTTGCCGTCGACCCCGCAAACAAATACTTCACCGCGGTTGACGGAATACTGTTCACAAAGGACATGAAAACCGTCGTTGCTTATCCGTCGGCAAGAAACATAGAGTTTGACAAGTACTCAAAAGCGCTGAATACAACGACCTATGAAATTCCCGACGGAGTCGAAGTCATCCGCGCAAATGCGTTCTTTAAGTGCGGCAACGTGACGGACATAAAGATTCCCGATTCGGTCAAACGCATAGAAGAAAAAGCGTTCTTCAAGGCGGAGGCTCTCGAAAGCATCACTCTCCCGAAAAGCCTTGAGTATATAGGCAAGGATGCCTTCGCCTACTGCGCAAAGGCAACGTCGGTCGAAATTCCGTCCGGAGTCACCGAGATAGGCGAATACGCTTTTTATAACTGCACTTCACTCCTCGACATCACCGTAGACAATGCCGAGGATGCCGTTACGGTCGGCAAAAAATGGTATCCTACGATGAACGGAAAAGAAATCGACAGCCTCAAAATAACATGGAAGTGATTTGAGTATTATGAAAAGGTTCTTCTTGTTCGACAAAACGTCAAAAGGTGAGGGATATGTCCCCAATAACGTGATTTTTGCATATGCTTCGGGCATAGCGGGACAGAACCTTACATACTTCTATATCACAAACTGGCTTAAGTATTTTTATATCAATATTTTGCACGTCGACCCGATGAAGATAAGCACGGTTTTCTCGGTGAGCTACGTTTGGGATGCCGTCAACGACCCCCTCGTCGGCGCGTATATCGACAGACGGAAGTACAAGCCGTACCGCAAGCTGCGCCCGTTTTTGCTGTACACCCCGCCGATTATCGGCATTCTGTCGGCAATGATGTTCATGAACACGGGATTCCCCGAGGGCGGAATGATAGCCTACCTCGTGTTTGTCTACTTTTTGTGGGATTTAGTGTACTCTTTTCAGGACGTCGGACTGTGGGGCATGATAGCACTGTCATCGCCGCATTCCGAGGAACGCGCAAGAGTGGCGCAGTGGGTGTCGATAGGCGCGGGCGCAGGGTCGGCAGTTGTGGGACTGTTCCAGCAGGTTCGCTCTATGCTGCTCGGCGCGGGACTTTCCGAAATGCAGATATTTTTCGCATGCGCACTTGTTTTCGGACTCGGCGGTGAGCTTATATCGCTCAACGCGGCGCGTGTTCATGAGCAAGTGGCAGCTGACGAAACGAAAAGCGAAAGCATTCTTCAGTCCGTAACGGTGCTGCGGCACAATCCGAAACTGCTGCTCATCTCGCTGGCGCGGTTTTCGCTCGGTCTTTCTCCAAAGGTGCAAAACGCGTATTTCTTCGAAAACTGCACCGGCTACACGGTCGGAAAAACGCAGATAAGCGGTCAGACGGCAGAATTTCTGTTCGGTCTGTTCGGCGGTATCCCGGGCGCAGGCGCGTCGTTCTTCGCAACGAAAATCGCCAACAAAATAGGCGGCATGAAAAAAATTCTGATAGTGTCGCAGCTCACGGCGATAGGCATTCGCCTTGTCACATTTTTCGTCGGGTACAATACCTTTGCAAAGTTCATCATAATGACACTGCTTATTTCACTCGTAAATCTGCCGGGTTCAATGATGGACATTGCGTACCGCTCGCTCACCACCGATTCAATCGACGAAACGGAAGTAAAAACCGGACTGCGCACCGAGGGCATTTCGTTCTCGATGCAGAATTTCACCACCAAGATAACCAACGGCGCAACGACGCTCATAGAGGGCGTGCTGCTTAAAAACCTCGGCTACAGCTCCGAGCGCAAATCGGCGGGACTGCCGCAGAGCGATACGTTTATAAAGTGGCAGTGGCCGATGTTCTGCCTCGGTCCCATCGTCGGCGCGGTGCTGTTCCTCATAGTCGTTTCATTTATAAAGGACAGCGATGAGCTTCGCGCCGAAACCGAAAAGAAGCTCCGTGAGCTTCGCGAACAGCGCAGTGCCGTGTCGGCACAGGAATGCCGCACAGCCGAATAATACGACAAGACCGACTCTCTTGACTGCGAAAAGAGCCGAAATAAGTGCAAAGCGCACTTACGCTGCCGAAAAGCAGCGGCACACCAAAAAAGCGAACGGCAAAGCCGACGCGAAAAAACGGTTCCGACGCGGCAAAGCCGCCGAATCGGATAAAAAAAACAGAAAAAAAGAAAACGGCTGTGTTTCACGTAGCTTTCCGAAAAGCTTCGCGGAAAC
>CAVFAD010000003.1:19139-40289 GCA_963620305.1 Bacteroidaceae bacterium
TGTTTATCGGCGAACGGCAGCTTTGCCTTTTTTCGGCAAAATAAATGCTTTTCTTTTGCCCGTTTCTTCGGCGGTCGGAAACGTTTCTTTTGCCGTTTTTGCGGGTGGGAGGGACAAAAAATGTTTTTTTTCGTACCGCACGCACCCGTCGCGCCGCCGTTTAAGTCAAACAAATATATGCAAATTCCGAACGGTACCTCTCCGGCAGGCAGCAGTTTATTCTCCGCTTTCGTTTTCGTTTTTTGCGACGTTCTTTCGGTACTGCTTCGGCGCGCGCCCCATCTGGCGTCTGAAGACATTTATAAAGTGGCTCGGCGACGAAAAACCCATGTCCATTGCGATATCAGTTATGCTCTTGTTGGTGGTGAGCAGGAGTCTTTGAGCCTCGTTTATGCGCAGATAGCAGACATATTCCTTAAAGCTCATGTTCATAATCTGCTTAAACGTCCGCGAAAAATAGCTGTAGCTGACCTCGTATTTTTTTGCAAGCTCCCGCTCGTCGCAGTTCGTGAAGTTTTCGTTGACATAATTTATGATGTCGTCGATAACGCCGTAAAGTCCGCCCGCACCTGCGGTGTATTTAATGTCTACACCGAGCTTTGAAAGGCAGCCGACGATATGCCCGAATATTTTAAGCACGTCGCCGCGCAGCAAAAGCTCATAGCCTGCGGGACGATCGCGCCACGCCTTTACGGCATCGGCAACCAGCTCGGGAATACCTGCGGACGAAACAAACGCTGCGGGAAAAACGCGCGGATGCGTCGAGGACGAATTCAAAAACGGCAGCACATAGCGCGTTTCCTTTGCGGAGCCGTTTGATGCCCAAAGTATTTCCGGATTGAATTTTATCACATAATAACCGCTTTCGTCCGCAACGGATTCAAGTCGGTGGCTCTCGTTTGAGTTTATTACGATAAGCTCCCCCTCGCGGAACGCAAATTCCTTGCCGTTGAGCCACACCCTCATGCGCCCGTCATAAAGGTAGAGCAGCTCGACATAGTCGTGAAAATGCGCGTAGAGGTCGGGTGCGTCCTTTTTCTTCTTGATTTCAATGCACTCTACCGGCACCGTAACACCGTCCAGCGTCAATGCCTTTTCGCATATCGTTTCCATTACAATTCTCCGTTCGACAATTTTTTGCAAATTTTATCCAAAATTATAATAGCAAAATCAGAAGCAAAATGCTATACTGAAATTGTAAAAAAAATGTGACAAAGAAAGGCTGAACAAAATGATAAAGGTTCTTGTATGGAACGAATTCAGACACGAGAAGGATCCCGACTGCGCAGCGTCGACGGTTTACCCCAACGGCATCCACGCCGCGATTGCCGATTTTCTGGGCAAAGAAGATGATATCGAAGTCACAACGGCAACGCTCGACGACGAAAACTGCGGCATCACGGACGAGGTTCTCGCTGACACGGATGTCATAATATGGTGGGGTCATTGCCACCACTCCGACGTTCCCGACGAAATCGCCGAGAAAGTGCAAAACGCCGTCCTCAACGGCATGGGCGCGATATTCCTTCACTCCGCGCATAAGTCAAAGCCGTTCATGCGTCTGCTCGGCACTTCGTGCTCGCTCATCTGGAGAGAGAGCGACGACATGGAGCGCGTATGGGTGACAAAACCGTCGCATCCGATAGCCGCAGGCATCGACACCTGCTTTGAGCTGCCTGCCGACGAGACCTACGGCGAACCGTTCGGCATTCCCAATCCCGACGACATAGTTTTTATGGGTTGGTATTCGGGCGGCGAAGTGTTCCGCTCGGGCGTTACTTTCACGCGTGACAACGGCAAGATATTCTACTTCCAGCCCGGCCACGAAACCTACCCCACTTACTACGATCCCAATGTGCAGAAAGTACTCCTCAATGCCGTACGCTGGGCAAAACCCGCAATGCGCTCCGAAGACGTTATGGACTGCCCCAATCCCCCGAGCAGAAACAAATAACTACAATATTTAAAAAACAGTGAACAAAACGTGAAATTTGCCGTTGATATCCTCTGCACGGTGTGGTAGAATATTATGTGAAAATTTCAGGTAAAAGAAGGCGCAAACGTATGAAAGAACTTGTAATAAACTGCGGCAGCTCCTCGCTCAAATACACGGTATTTGAAATGCCCGAGGGCAAAGAACTTTGCAACGGCATTTTTGAGCAGCTCACAACGGATTTTCCCACATTTACACATAAGCTTCCCGACGCAGGCGGTGAGATGCAGAAGGTGAAAAATAAAGAAGCCATGCCTGCGCAGTCCGACCATGCGGACGCAATAAAGGTACTTGTCGCGGCTCTCACGGACGAAAAGCTCGGTGTTATGTCCGACATAAGCGAAATAAAAGCCGTGGGGCACAGAGTTCTGCACGGCGGCAGCAAATTCAGCGGCTCGGTAAAGGTAACCGAAGCGGTAAAAAAGGCTATTAAAGAGTGCATTCCGCTCGGACCCCTCCACAACCCCGCAAACCTCAAGGGAATAAACGCTTTCGAGGAGCTTCTCCCGGGCATTCCGCAGGTTGCCGTTTTCGACACCGCTTTTCACCAAACGATGCCCGACTTTGCATACATGTACGCTCTCCCCTACAAATATTACGAGGAGGACGGCATACGCCGCTACGGCTTCCACGGAACCTCGCACAGATATGTCAGCGCAAGATGCATCGACCTGCTCGGTTCGCCCGAACACAGCAAAATAGTTTCGTGTCACCTCGGCAACGGCTCGTCGATATCGGCAGTCGTCGACGGCAAATGCCTTGATACCACCATGGGTCTTACTCCTCTCGAGGGCATCATGATGGGCACGCGCTGCGGTTCGATTGACCCCGCAATAGTCACCACCTTGATGAAAAAATACAGCCTTTCCCCCGACGAAATGGACGCCGTGATGAACAAAAAGAGCGGCATGCTCGGCATCACGGGCGACACAAGCGACAACCGCACGATAGAACAGCGTTCCAAAAACGGCGATGCCAGGGCTCAGCTTGTCGAGAACATGTTCTGTCACCAGCTTGTGAAGTACATCGGCGGCTTCGCAGCTGCAATGGGCGGTGTCGACGCGGTGATATTCACGGGCGGCATCGGCGAAAACAATCCGCATTACAGAACGCGTATAGCCGAAAAGCTTGCGTTCCTCGGTGTTCACGTCGACGAAGAAAAAAATGCCGTTCGCGGAGAAGAAACCGACATCACAACGCCCGACAGCAGGGTAAAGCTCTTTGTCATACCCACGAACGAAGAACTCATGATAGCGAAAGACACGTACGAACTGATATAACGCAAACCGAACAAAAACGCGGCGGTATTCGACACGGTCGGATGCTGCCGTTTTTGCACAAAATACGCAAAATCAACAAAAAAAACAGCGGCATTCACCCCGCCGCACGCACATAAGGAAAAAAGCCGAAATGAATTACTTTGCCGAGCACATCAAAGACCTCTCCGACAGAAGCGAAAAACGCGGAATATACACATTTTCACCGTTTTTGACGCTTGACGAACAATCCGTTCTTATTTCAATGAAAAAAGAGCTGTGCCTCTTTACGCTTTTCGGCGGTGCGGACGGCTGCGAACGCGTCCGTGTGCGATTCGGTTCGCCCGAAGAATTGGGATACGAACAGCCGTTCCCGATATCATGCATCTGCATTTCGCCGCTTAATGAGCGGTTTTCCGATGAAATGTCGCACCGTGACATTCTCGGCGCGGTAATGTCACTCGGATTGGAGCGTTCCCAAATCGGCGACATTGCCGTAAACGGCAAACGCGGCTTTATTTTTGTAAACAGCGACAAAGCGGAGTACATCTGCGGCGAACTGAAAAAGATACGTCACACCGACGTAAAATGCGCCGTATGCGAATTTGATTCGTCGGAAACGCTCCGCAAAACCGAAAAAATTACCGTCATCGCGGCATCTCAGCGACTGGACTGCATCGTCGGCGCGGTGTACAACCTGTCACGAAGCGACACTTCAGAGCTTTTTGCTTCAAATCGGATATTTATAAACGGCAAGCTCATAACTTCGCCCTCCGCACACCCGCAAAACGGCGATACCGTTTCCGTTCGCGGGAAAGGTCGTTTCGTCACTCTCGGCGAATCCGCAAAAACAAAAAAAGGCCGCTCCGTCCTTGACATAGAAGTTTTTGTCTGACGCTCTTGAGCCGTTTCCGTCAAGAGGAACGGCGCAGAGCAAAAATAAACGGCGGCGGCTTTTTTATCCCGCCGATATCGGTTTTTCGGTATGAACCGTCCCCCGAAAAAAGTCATATTACAAAAAACGCACTTCGTTACTGAGGTGCGTTTTGTAATACATATTATTTGAGCGTAACTATTGTTACTCCGTTTTCGCCCTCGCCGTAGACACCGAGGCGGAATGTTTTCACAAATTTGCTGTTTTTGAGATACTTCTGAACCGCGCTGCGCAGTGCGCCCGTACCCTTGCCGTGAATGACCGTAAATTCGCTTATGTTGCGCAGAAGCATTTGATCTATGAACGCATCGAGCGTAAACAACGCTTCGTCGACCGTCATGCCGCGCAGATCGCAGCGGTTTTCGGCGGATGCCGTAAGCGAGCTCTCAATGCCGCCTTTCGCACGGGATAGCGTCGCGGCGGGTTTCTGCGTATTTTTCTTTTCGACAAGGCGCAGTTTTTTGATATCGACACGCATGCGCATGATACCTGCGCTGACGCTGACATTTCCTTTTTTGTCGGGGAGCGCGTCGACCGTACCCTCTTTGCCTATTTCGGTGATAAAAACCGTATCGCCGACCTTAAGCGGACGCGGCAGCGTATAATCCTCATCGTCATATACGGACGAAGTGACGGGATTTATGGCTCGGTCAAGCTCTCCGAGCTCTTTTTTCATGGCGTTCTTTGCTTTTCGCGCCGTTTCGTTCGGGTCTTTAGCGTCGCGCATTTCCTTGCGCAGCTTTTCGACCTCAAGCATAAGTGCGCCCGCCTGACGCTTTGCATTTTCGGACAGCCGCATGGCTTCACCGCGCGCCCTGTCAAGCTCGCGCTCCATAACAGAATCCGCTTCTTTAAGCTTTTTGTCGGCAAGAGCAAGTTTTTCGGCAAGCTCGCGCCGTTCCTTCTCAAGTCCGCGCTGCTCCGCCTCCATGGAAAGACGCGTGTTTTCAAGCTTGTCCACAACGTCCTCAAACCGCGTGCTTTCGGAAGAAACAAGCTCTTTTGCACGTTCGATAAGCTCATTGTCCATGCCGAGCCTCGCGCTTATCGCAAACGCATTCGAGCGTCCCGGTACTCCGACAAGCAGTCTGTACGTCGGGCGCAGCGTTTTTACGTCAAATTCGCAGCAGGCGTTTTCGACACGCGGAGTCTGCAGCGCGTAGCTTTTCAGCTCCGCATAATGCGTAGTCGCGGCTGTTTTCGCACCGCTTATAAACAGCCGTTCGAGTATCGCGGTCGCCAGCGCGGCACCCTCGACAGGGTCGGTACCCGCGCCGAGCTCGTCTATGAGTACGAGCGAACGCTCGCCGCATTTTGATAAAATGTCGATGATATTCACCATATGCGACGAAAATGTTGACAGAGACTGTTCTATGCTCTGTTCGTCGCCGATATCGGCAAAAATATCTTTATAAATGCAAACACGGCTCTCGTCCGCAGCGGGAATCATCAAGCCGCATGCTGCCATAAGCGAAAGAAGACCGAGCGTTTTTATCGAAACGGTCTTACCGCCCGTATTCGGTCCCGTGATAACGAGCGTATCGAAATCCGCACCGAGCGAAATGTCGGTAGGCACGACCCCTTTGGGGTCAAGCAGCGGATGACGCGCTCGGTTCAGCACCGTTATCCCCTGCGTGTTGAGTATCGGCACACTCGCTTTCATTTTGTACGCAAGCTGCGCTTTCGCAAAGATAAGGTCAAGCTCCGTAAGGCATTCGTAGTTGTTTTTCACCGTTTCGGCATACTCGCCGACCTCGGCGGAAAGCTCCGTAAGAATGCGCTCGATTTCCTCCTTTTCTTTGCCCTGCAAAACGCGTATGTCGTTATTTGCTTCGACCACCGCAAGCGGCTCGACGAAAACCGTCGCGCCCGAGCCCGAAGTATCGTGCACAAGTCCGGCGACTTCACCGCGGTACTCATTTTTGACGGGAACGACAAATCTGCCGTTTCGCTGCGTTATGATGGCATCCTGCAAAAATTTCTGATAGTGCGACGAACGCACCATGCTTTCGAGCTTTTCGCGGATAGCCTGTGCGCGGTTTTTTATCTTCCGTCTTATCGACGCAAGCTCGGGCGACGCGGAGTCCGCCATTTCTTCCTCGCTCATTATCGACGTAAATATTCTGTTTTCGAGCGTTTTGTTCGGCATGAGCGACGCAAAATACACGTCGAGCACGCTCTGTGCGCCCGGCTGCGAAAACCGCCACTCCGACAGCGAACGGATAACGCGCAGCACTTCCCCCACATCGAGCAGCTCGCGCATCGTAAGCGATCCGCCCGCAGACGCGCGGGCAAGCGACGAATTGACGTTTTTCAGTGCGCCGAACGACGGACTGCCGAATTTCGCAAGCAGCACATATGCCGCGTCCGTCTGATTTATAAGCGTCTGCGCGTCGTACAGTTCTGCGGCGGGAGTAATCGCCAGCGCATTTTCGCGGCTGTCGGCGCACGAGGTAAGCTCCGCCAGCAGCTCCAGTATTTTGTTTAATTCTAATGCTTTATGATGCTTATTCATTATTCCTTATCGGACTTCGGTACCGCCGAAGGGACGGATTGACAGCACGTAACACGCGCCGTCACCGAAGATCCCCTCCATTGTAGTTTTATATTTTTCAAGCAGTCCGTCGGGTACAAAAGCCTGAACAGTACCCGCAAAACCGCCGCCGTGAACGCGCCACGCGCCCTTGCCCTCAAGAAGTCTGTGGCTCACCGCAAGGGCAAGCGACACGGGCTGCGCGGAGGACTTGACCGAATACACGTTCTGATTGTACATATAGGACGAATTGCCCGAAGCTATAACAAGAGATTTAAATGCCTCAAAATCACCCTTTTTTAGTGCATTCGCTTCTTTTTCCACGCGTCTGTTGTCCTCATAGAAATGGAGAGCACGCAAAACGGGACGTTCGCCGAGCTTTTCGCGAAGCACGCCGATGCTGTCGAGCACGTCCTGCTCATTCGTGTCGCGCAGACACTTTTTTCCGAAGAAGCCGGCAACGGCTTCCATTTCGCTGCGTATTGCGGCGTATTCATCGGTAAGGTCGGCATGGTCGGCACGCGTATCGACGATACACAGTGAATGTCCGCACTGCGCAAAATCAAATTCAACGGGCGTAATGACAGGCTTTGACGGGTCGGCAAAATCAATTTCGACAAAGCTGCCCACGGAGCACGCCATCTGATCCATAAGTCCGCACGGCTTGCCGAAGAACTCATTTTCGGCATACTGCGCTATCTGCGCTATCTCAACGGCGGATATTTTGCCGTCATTGTAAAGGTAGTTGAGCACCGTACCGACAAGCACCTCGAACGAGGCGGACGATGACATGCCCGAGCCTTTAAGCACGTTATTCACCGTAACGGCGTCCAGACCGCCTATTTTGTAGCCGAGCTGCACAAAACGCGCCGCTATACCTCTGACGAGTGCGACGGACTTGCTTTCTTCGGCGGCCTGCGGTGTGAGCACGCCGATATCGACAATATCGCCGACATGACCCTTTGAAATAACTCTTATGTAATTGCCGTCGGTTTTCACCGCGCACGCAACGGCATCGAGATTTATCGCAGCCGCAAGCACGCATCCGTGGTTATGGTCGGTATGATTCCCGCAAACCTCCGTCCTGCCCGGCGCGGAAAAAAAGCGAACGCCGTCCGCACTGCCGAATTTTTCAGTGAACAGGTCGCACAGCTCCGCGTAACGCTCACGCTGCGCCGCAAGCTCCTTTTCTCCGTAAACACGCGTAAGAGCTGCATCAAATTCGCCGTTTGTTATTGATTTTTTTGTTTCCTTAATATTCTTCATCGGTTTGTTTTTCCTTTCCGGGTTTGTGTGTGTATTTATATGTTACGAGCATGACGGTGCGCAAAAAGAAGAAAGACATGCCCGTAATAACAAGCAAAATTATCAGCGGCAGGTAGAATGCCGTCGAGAGCGGGTCGTAGACGTTGTTGCCTATGAACGAATACGAAATCATGCGCGGAAACAGCGACACGACGGATATTATCATATACTTCAAAAACGGATATTCAAATGTGCCGTAAAGCTGACTCACGGAATTGTACGGAAACAGCGGCACTACACGCAGAGCGAACAGCACAATGGGGTTCCCCCGTCCGTCAACCTCGAAGATACGGCTTATTATAGGATTCTTTTTCAATATTTTGTTGAGATATCCCTCACCCATCTGTATACCCGTGTAATACCTGAATGCAGCGGTAAATGACATTCCGATAAGATTTATCATAAACGACTGCAGCGGCGGGAACACCATCGCACTCGTTATGTATATGACCGCGTACGGTATGACTGCGGACAGGCTTCGCAGTATATACAAAAGAAAAATCACTATCATGATAAGCCATCTGTTTTCGAGTGCGGCGACCGACGCTTCAAAATCGCGGAGAAAAACGAGATATTCTTCATACTTCGTCTGAACGGTAGCAACGCGCATGACATTAAACAGCACCGCAAGCACTGCGGCACCGATAAAATTCATTATTCCCATTGCTTTCAAAAGTTTTGGGATAGCGCGATCCCTGTTAAATCTCTCCGCCAAATTAACCTCTCTGTTCGCCGCAAGGACCGCATGGTCTGACATTTACCTTGCGAATAATGTATATTTCAAGCCATGCAGCGTTTATCGGGCGCACGCACGCTTTGTAAAAACGTTTACGTATTTTCCCGCGGAACGCTCGGTGCGCGTTCCCTACAGCGTAGCGACAATTAACGTATAAAGCATAATCTCATGCGTTTGCCGACCGCCGGGCTCGGCATGCCTTGCTTTCGCCGGCGATTTTTCGGTATGCGACGGACGGGCACTGTGCATGGTTGTCCGTCCGAAAAGACGCACACTTGTATTGTACCACAAACCGCCTGCAAAAAACAACGAAAATCGCAAATTATTCCTATTGATTTTTACGTCTTTTTTTGTTATTATAAGCAGATGTATAAATAATATTGAAGGTGAAATCTTGAGCACGCGTGAAGACATAAGAAATATTGCCATAATAGCGCACGTCGACCACGGAAAGACAACGCTCGTTGACAAGCTCCTGAAGCAGAGCGGAACATTCAGAGAAAACGAAGTTGTAGCAGAAAGAGTAATGGACTCAAACGATCTCGAAAGAGAACGCGGCATAACGATACTTTCAAAAAACACGTCGGTAAACTACAAGGGCGTAAAAATTAACATAGTGGACACTCCCGGTCATGCCGATTTCGGCGGCGAAGTGGAGCGCATTATGACAATGGTGGACGGCGTTCTGCTGCTCGTCGACGCGTTCGAGGGGTGCATGCCGCAGACGCGCTTCGTGCTTTCAAAGGCTCTCGCACTCAAAAAGCGTCCGCTTGTCGTTATAAACAAGATAGACCGTCCCGGGGCACGTCCCGACGAAGTCATAGACGAGGTGCTCGATTTGTTCATAGAGCTGGGCGCGGACGAGGATCAGATAGAATTTCCCGTTATATTCGCCTCCGCACGCGACGGCTACGCCTCTCCCGACAAGGACGCAAGAAGCGGCGACATGCGTCCGCTGCTTGACGCTATCCTCGAATACATTCCCGCACCGGAGGGCGACTCGGAGGGTCCCCTGCAGCTGCTGTTTTCGAGCCTCGACTACGACGATTACGTCGGCAGAATAGGCGTCGGACGCATTGAGCGCGGCGAAATTCACGAGGGTCAGCAGGTCATTCTCTGCAAGCAGGACGGCGAAAAGCAAAAAACAAAGGTTTCGCGTCTTTATCAGTTCACGGGACTCGGCAGAACCGAAACGGCACACGCGAAATTCGGCGATATCGTCGCCGTTTCGGGCATCGAGGGACTCAACATAGGCGAAACGGTATGCGACCCCGAGCACGTCGAGCCGCTCCCGTTCGTAAAAATAGACGAACCGACTCTTTCGATGACCTTCCTCGTCAACGACTCGCCTTTCGCGGGCAGAGAAGGCAAATTCGTCACCTCCCGCAAGCTGCGCGAACGTCTTTTCAAAGAAGTCGAAACAAACGTCAGCATGAAGGTCGAGGAAACGGAAACAACCGACGCTTTCAAGGTTTCGGGCAGAGGCGAACTGCATCTGTCGATACTCATCGAAACAATGCGCCGCCAAGGGTACGAATTTCAGGTATCGAGCGCAAAGGTCATCTACAAGACAGTGGACGGTGTCCTCAACGAACCCATGGAGCTGCTTATTGTCGAAGTGCCCACCGATTACGTCGGTGCGGTCATGGAGAAGATAGGCGCGCGCAAGGGCGAGCTTGAAAATATGGGCACGCGCGACGGCGGCACAACGCATCTCGAATTTAAGATTCCCGCAAGAGGTCTTATCGGCTACCGCTCGGAGTTCCTCACGGATACGAACGGTTACGGCATAATGAACAACCTTTTTGCAGGTTACGAGCCGTACAAGGGCGACATGCAGGTGCGTGAGCACGGCTCGATAGTCGCGCATGAAACGGGCGAAAGCACAGGCTACGGACTTTTCAACACGCAGGAACGCGGCAGACTGTTCATCGGTCCCGGTGTTCAGGTGTACGAGGGTATGATTGTCGGCGAATGCTCGAAGGCGGAAGACATTGTGTGCAACGTCTGCAAGAAAAAACAGATGACGAACACCCGCGCCGCAGGCTCGGACGAGGCTCTGCGCCTTGTCCCGCACTCCGTTTTGAGCCTTGAACAGTGCATGGAATTCCTCTCCGACGACGAGCTGCTTGAGGTCACACCCCGGTCGCTGCGCCTGCGCAAAAAAATACTCTCAAAGGAACAGCGCATGAAACAGCAGTTCAGAAACAAATAATCGCAGAAATTGCGAAACGGACAAACGGTGAAAAGGAGAGCAGCTAAAATGGACAAAAGTAAGGTTACAATCACAATAAGAAAACAGACCTACACCATAATTTCGGATAAACCGGCAGAGGTTATCATTGCACTCGCAAACGACCTCAATGCGTCGCTCGACGAAATAATGAGCTCCGGCAAAGTATCGCTCACACAGGGACTTCTTCTTGCCGCGCTCAGCTACGCCGACGAAGCAAAAACGCAGTCAGCCGAAGCGGCAAAACTCAAAACGGAAGTCGGCAGCTATCTCTCGGACGCCGAAACCGCCATGACGGAGCGCGACCGCCTTAAACGCGAAAACGAACGTCTGAAAGAAAAGCTCAAAGCGGCGCAAAGCGCAAAATAATACACCGTTTTGCTTCACGGCGCACAACGGCGGGATGACCCTTCCCGCGTCTGCGTCGCGCAGCAGCATAAACACTCCCCGCCGACGGATACCCGACGCGGGGTTTTTTGCCGCTTTTTTGTGCCGCAGGTTTTGTGTGCCGCAGGTTTTTCCGTAGGTTTTCTGTGCTGCGGGTTTTTTTTGCGCCGGAATTTTTGTGTCGCGGGGTTTTTTCCGCGTTTTTTGTGTCGCTTTTTTGTACTGCGGTCCTTTAAGCTGATGGGAGTCGAACCCTTGCCGTCCGTCGGCTCAGACCGCCTGCCGATTACTCCGACAGCTGACCGCCGCAAAAAAACCGCGTCACGGGACGCGGTTTTTTCTTCTTTAATTATTTTGCAAAATCAAAGGCGCGGCTTTCGCGAATTATATGCACCTTGATTTGTCCCGGATATTCAAGCTCGTCTTCAATCTTTTTGGCGATGTCGCGGGCAAGAATGACCATTTTGTCGTCGCTGACGGCTTCGGGGCGAACCATGATGCGAACCTCACGACCTGCCTGAATTGCGAACGTACGCTCGACACCGTCAAACGATTTGGATATTTCTTCAAGCTGTTCAAGACGCTTGATGTAATTCTGGAGATTTTCTCTGCGTGCGCCGGGACGTGCCGCAGACACGGCATCCGCCGCCTGAACGAGCACGGCGACAATCGTTTTTGCCTCAACGTCACCGTGGTGCGCTTCAATCGCGTGAAGAACTTCTTCCTTTTCCTTGTACTTCTTGGCGTACTCGACACCGAGGGCAATGTGCGTGCCCTCCATTTCATGGTCGAGAGCCTTGCCGATATCGTGAAGAAGACCCGCACGCTTTGCAAGCTTTACGTCCGCGCCCAATTCCGCTGCCATAAGTCCCGCAAGATACGATACCTCAAGCGAATGGTTGAGTACGTTCTGACCGTAGCTCGTGCGGTATTTAAGCCGTCCGAGCAGCTTTACAAGCTCGCCGTTTATGCCGTTTACACCGGCTTCGATAACGGCGCGTTCGCCTGCCTGCTTTATGGAAAGGTCAACCTCGCGCTTTGCCTTTTCGTACATTTCTTCAATGCGCGCGGGGTGTATTCTGCCGTCGGCAATGAGCTTTTCGATGGTAATCCTTGCCACCTCGCGGCGAATGGGGTCAAAGCTCGAAACCGTAATGGCTTCGGGAGTATCGTCGATAATAAGGTCTACTCCGGTGATGTTTTCGAGAGTTCTGATGTTTCTGCCCTCGCGTCCGATTATGCGTCCCTTCATTTCGTCGTTGGGAAGATCCACCACGGACACGGTAGCTTCAGCCACATGGTCAGCCGCGCATCTCTGTATGGCGTTGCCGATGATTTCTTTCGCGATTGCGTCGGCTTCTTCCTTTGTGCGCTGCTTGCAGTCAAGTATTCTGACCGCTTTTTCGTGGTCAAGGTCACCCTCAAGCTGTTTAAGCATGTAGTCCTTTGCCTGTTCCTTTGTAAATCCCGAAATTTTCTCCAAAAGGTCAAACTGACTCTTTTTGAGCGCGTCGACTTCTTTAAGACGGGCATCCGCCTCCTGCTGACGCTTGTTTATCGCGACTTCCTTCTTTTCAAGCGCATCAAGCTTCTTGTCGAGGGATTCTTCTTTTTGAATAAGACGGCGCTCCGAACGCTGAACCTCGGCGCGGCGTTCCTTGATTTCTTTTTCGTTTTCGTTGCGTTCGCGATGAATCTCGTCCTTTGCTTCGATGAGAACCTCGCGTTTTTTCGCTTCGGCTGCCGTAAGAGCGTTGCTGACGATTCGCTTCGCTTCTTCCGTAGCGTCGCCTATCGCCTTTTCGGCGACCTTCTTACGGTGTTTACTGCCGAGAATAAAGCTTATCACAGCCGTTGCTGCCACTGCGATAACAGCGACGGCAATCGTAATTATCAAGGCTTTGTCCATTCAATGCACCTCCTGTTTCTTTATTTTCTTATTTAGATCGCGCCCCGCCCGGAGCGCAGGAAAAATAGTAATAATGCTTAAATAATCGCGAAATTTATTTAAAAGGTCGGTTACTTTTCACCCGAACGGCTCAAAAACAGCCTCAAGCCGAAAAATACGTAAAAAGAATACACCTCTGCATTATCCCATATATTTTATAATTATTTAAGGAAAATGTCAAGTATTCGCACGGTATTTTTTGCGCCGCCGTTTCACCAGTTTCACCCGCCGTTTCAGTAGTTTCAGTCTCACATCAATTGCAACACTGTATTTTTCTGTTTTTTGCGATTTTTCCGATACGGTTCACCCTCTCCGTCAAAAAAAACACGCTCGCTTAAGCGTACCTGCGCAAAAAAACGACCCGACGACAGCCGAGCCGCTTTTTATTTATTTGCTTAAATTACTTTTTCTTGAAAATCTTGAAAAGGCTTTCAAAGAGCTTCTTGAAAAATTCTCTGATTCTTTCGGCAAAGGACTTAGCTTCTTCTTTACCTACTTCGACCGTTGCGTCGATAACCTCTTTTGCGGTAACTTCTTTCTGCTCGGACTCCACGAATTCGTCATTGAAGTAAACCTTTTCAATGCCGCCGTTAGCCTTTGCGAATGTGAAGAACGGAGCTGCCGAAACGGCAGTATCGAATACCGTTGTGTCGCCTGTGTCAACCTTAACGTCGGTGAAAGACCAGTCGTTTATTGTTCCGTCGGCTTCGAGAAGGTTCATCTTGAGAGTGACGTAGCCTTCGCCGGTAGCAACGAGCTTGACTCTGTAATCGTCAAAGAGGAACGCAACCTTGAGGTATTCTTTCGAATAGTCGGAATAAACGGATGCGAATGCGCCGTATTCATTGATTGCGGTAGCTGCCGCGCCGTCGGCAAGCGTATAAAGAACGGCATTGTCCTTGGTCGTAATGCAGACGTTTACGGGGCAGTAGATGTTAAGGCTGTTGACAACCGTCTTTGTACCGTCAAGCGTATCCGCAAACATTATATCCTTGATGAGTGCAAGAGAAGCCTTGCTGACTTCGATGTCGTTGTAAACCGTGCCGTAGAGCTTATTCTTGATTTTGCCTATGACTCCGCCGTTTTCGGACTTTTTGAGAGCGAACAGAGCGTCTTCGGAAATATCACGTGCGGTAAGCGCGATACCGAAAGCGTAAACAGCCGCGTCGGCATCTTCACCGTTGAGTTTAACTTCCGCCCAATCAGCTGCGAGAGCCTGGAATTCGTACGCACATTTCAGCGAATCGAGAACCTCATACATTTCGGAAGTGTTCCAAAGGAAGTCCGCTGCGCTCTTTCCTATTCCGTAGACCTTTTTAACGGCTGCGGTATAGACGTTTGAATTCATAGCCAGATTGAGAGCGTATTCCACTCCGGCAGTCGCACCGTCGACTCCTATCTGTGCAACGACTTCTTTCAGCTGATCTTCAAGGCTGTCGTTCATCGTGTCGCGAAGCTCCTTAGCCGCAGCGGCAAGACTTGCGTTCTGAGCATTCTGTGCAACGTAGTCGAGGAACTCAATGTAAGTCGCGTTCGACTGACGTACGGCAAGGACACGAGCATAAGCTTCGATGAGCTTATCTCTGTAGTTCTGGTATGCATGGGCAACGTCTATCGCGATGCCGAGATACTTAAACACTTCGCTCCATTCGGCGCTTGCGATGGTGTCGTTTTTAAGATATTTGTTAACCTTCTGAAGGAAATCGTTGAAATCCGACGCGCCTTCGAGAACCTTAACGAACTCATCGACATAACCGTCGTTAATGTCAAACTGCGCTTCGTCGATAAGGGCGAGAAGTATCTTTTTTGCGTTTTCGACGTTTATTTCCTTGGTCGCGTAATTTCTCCACGCGTTGTCGTAAAGAGCAAAAGCCGTGTATGCATCCATTTCGGTCTGCATCGCTTTTTTGTTGATGTCAACGTAATTGTAGCTTGTGTAGTTGGTATCGTTGAGGACGGTGTCTATAAGGAATTTGTAGTTTTCCTTCCACACCGCAACTCTGCTGTCCGAGCCGGGGGCAACATCGGTTGTCTCTGCGAAAGCGACGAGAGGCAAAACGGAAAATGCCATCAGTACCGCCAACAGGACGGAAACAAGCTTTGCTGTTTTTTTCATAAAATATACACTCCTTGTAAAATATACAGAAAAATCCGCTTCTGACAATATCAATCATACACTTTCACAAGGAAATAGTCAATTATCATCTTCACAAAATATTCACATTTTGTTTTGTGCACTTTTACCATATCATTTTGCTTTTTTCGGTGAAATTGGTACAAAACCGTCCGTGGTGTTGTGAGTTTATGAACAAACAGTTAACTAATTGATATATTTTTCACATTCTCCGTTCTCTCGGTTTTGTTTGAATTTATCTTTTACGGATAAAATTAACGTTTTTGATTCACATCGAGCTGCGGATAGGGAATCGAAATTCCGTTTTCGTCAAAAGCGTATTTCACGCTTTTCATAAGGTCAAAATACACCTGCCAATAGTCCTCGGTTTTGCACCAAACGCGCACGGTGTATTCAAGCGCGCTGTCAAGATGAGCCGAAAGCCGCACGAACGGCGCGGGTTCCGACACCGTAAGCGGATGCGCCGTGCAGATGCCGAGCAGCACCTTTTCCACCTTATTTATGTCGTCGTCATACGAAGCCGTGACCTTAAGCTCGACCAAGCGCATGGGGTTCGCCGTGTAATTCACGAGCACAGCATTCGACGCGGAGGAATTGGGAACAACGATAACCTTGTTGTCATACGTTTCGACTTTAATCTGAAAAATGCCGATTTCTTTTACTTTGCCCTCTATGCCGTCGAGCGATATGTAATCGCCGAATTTGAACGGTTTGAACACGAGCAGGATAAACCCGCCCGCAATATTCGCAAGGCTGCCCTGCAGCGCAAGACCCACCGCCAGACCGCACGAGCCGACGACGGCAACGATTGAGCTCATCGGAATTCCCATAACGGCGAGCGCGGTCACGACGATAATACATTTCAGTACCGCACCCGTGACGTTGCAGACAACCGAACGCGCGGACGGGTCAAGCCGTCCGAACGCCTTCGTTTTGCCGAATTTCTTAATAAGAACATTTGTAAGCTTAAACCCGACAAGCAGTATGATTATCGCGGCGATAAGCCGTCCTCCGTACTTAACGGCATAATCCTCAAGCGTATCCGCAAGCTTTTCGAGGAATTTATTTGCCTGCTGAGCGGATTCTTCAATATTCTGCGCAGCCTCTGACACTGTCTTTGAAAAATTTTCTTCCATGCTTTTTACCCGTTCTTTCCGACAAAGCGCAGTGCTCCCGTGGGACACGCTTCGACGCATTTAAGGCAGTCGGCGCACCCCTTTACGGCTTCGGGCGTATTGAATTCCGGACGGATAACGGTGTCAAAACCGCGTCCGACAAGACCCAAAAGACCCTTTTCTATGCTGTCGCACACACGCACGCAGGCATTGCAGAGAATACACTTGTTCTGATTGCGTTCGATGCACACAAGACGGCGTTCTTTAAAGCCGCAGTGATACTCGCCCGTAAACTTGCGGCAATCTATACTGTATTCATCCGCGTATTTTATCAGGCGGCAGTTTCCGTATTCGTGACAGCCGCAGTCAAGGCAGCGTTTTGCTTCGCGAATCGCTTCGGCATCGGAAAAACCGAGATTTATTTCCTTAAAATCGTTTCTGCGCTCCGACGGTTCGCGGCACGGCATGACGGCTCTTTGCTCTTTTTTTACATCGGCGAACATCTCGGGAGTAACGCGCCGCTCCGACAAAACGGGAGTCCTGTACGGCACTTCAATGCCGCTGAGATATGCGTCGATATATTCAGCCGCGCCGTTCGCCTCGGCTATCGCGTCGATGGCAACGGACGCACCGTTGTTCGAGGTGTCGCCTGCGGCAAAAACGCCGTCAAGCGTCGTTGCAAAAGTGCGGGTGTCGGCTTCGATAGTTCCCCATTTTGTGGTCGGGAGAGCTTCAAAGCCCGACGGATCGTTCTTCTGACCCGCCGCAATAATAACGGAATCGAGCGGCAGCAGCTCCGTTTCACCCTCTATCGGCACGGGGGCGCGGCGACCTCTCGCGTCCGGTTCGCCGAGACGCATTTTTTGAAGAAGAACACCGTTTACACGTCCGTTTTTGCCTGTTATTTCCAACGGATTCGAAAGGAATTTGAATATGACTCCCTCTTCCTCCGCTTCTTTCACTTCAATGTCCTCTGCGGGCATTTCGCTGCGCGTGCGTCTGTATATAATGTAAACATTTTCCGCACCGAGACGGACAGCCGTACGGCATGCGTCCATGGCGGTATTGCCGCCGCCGACTACCGCGCAGCTTTTTCCTATTGCGGGAGTGTTGCCGAGTGCGACCTCACGCAGAAAATCAATACCGCCGAACACACCGTCAAGCTCCTCGCCCTTGCAGCGCAGCGATGTGCTTTTCCATGCGCCGTTTGCAACAAGCACCGCATCGTGCTTTTTGCGAATATCTTCAAAAAGAATATCTTTTCCGACTTTGACACCGCCGCAAAACTCAATTCCGAGCGCAAAAACAGCTGCAATCTCAGCATCGAGCACCTTCTTCGGCAGACGGTATTCGGGGATGCCGTAGCGCAGCATGCCGCCCGCTTTTTCCATTTTATCGTAAAGCGTCACGCTGTGTCCGAGCAGAGCCAGACGGTACGCTGCGGTAAGTCCCGCAGGTCCCGCGCCTATTATGCCGACGCTCTTGCCCGTGGGGGCGAGCTTTTCGCCGTCGGTGCATATGCCGTCCGCCATCGCTCTGTCGGCGGCGAACGCCTTCAAAAATGCAATGGAGATTGATTCTTCCGCGTTTTTGCGGCGGCATGCCGTCTCACACGGATGCGGACAAACGCGTCCTATTGACGCGGGGAGCGGCACTTTTTCCTTTACCGTACGCGTCGCTGCGGCAAAATCACCGTCGGCTATCTCGGCAACGTATTTTTGGCAGTCCGTCCCTGCGGGACAGTTGAGCGTGCACGGAGCCTTGCAGTCGGCATCGTGATCGCCCATAAGCAGCTCCAAAGCCAAACGGCGCGCCTTGACGCATTTTTCGCTGTCGGTATGTATCACCGCGTTTTCGGACACCTTTGCGGAGCATGCACGAAGCAGCTTCGGGTACCCCTCCTGCTCAACCACACACACACCGCACGCGCCGTAAGGCGAAAGCTCCTTAAGATAGCAGAGATTGGGAATTTCAATGCCGTTCTGCGCTGCGGCGTTGAGCACGGTTTCACCCGCCTGTGCCGTTATTTCTTTTCCGTCAATAATCATTTTTACCGTATCTGACATCTTTTTTCCCTCCCTCAGTGTATCTCAACCGCACCGAAACGGCAGACATCGACACAGTTGCCGCACTTAATGCATTTTTCCGTGTCGATAACATGAGCGTTTTTGACTTCGCCGCTTATCGCGCCGACGGGACACTTTTTGGCGCAGAGCGTACAGCCGCGGCACTTATCCGCAGCAATGACGTACTTACGCAGTGCGGCGCACTCGCCCGAGGGACACCTTTTTTCTTTAATATGCGCTTCGTATTCGTTTCTGAAATAGCGCAGCGTTGTAAGCACGGGATTCGGCGCGGTCTGACCGAGTCCGCACAGCGCACCCGACTTAATGCCCTCGCACAGCTCCTCAAGCTTTTCGATGTCGCCGTCCTCGCCTCTGCCCTCGGTTATGCGCGTAAGAATTTCAAACATACGCGCAGTGCCTATACGGCAGTGAACGCATTTTCCGCAGCTTTCTTTTTTCGTAAAATCAAGGAAAAACCGCGCCATATTGACCATACACGTGGACGAATCGGTAACGACCATGCCGCCCGAACCCATTATCGCGCCCGTCGCGGCAAGAGCCTTGTAGTCAATCGGAGTATCCAGCTTTTCGGCGGGTATGCAGCCGCCCGACGGTCCGCCCATCTGAACGGCTTTGAATTCGCCGCCGTCGCGCACACCGCCGCCTATGTCAAATATAACGTCACGGAGCGTCAGTCCCATCGGAATTTCCACAAGTCCGCCGCGCTTTATTTTGCCCGTCAGCGCAAAGACCTTGGTGCCCTTTGAGCCTTCCGTGCCGAGTGAGGCAAACTCCGCTCCGCCTTTTTCTATGATGTAGCTTACGTTGGCGAATGTTTCAACGTTATTTATGTTGGACGGTTTGAAATTATATCCCGACTGCGCGGGGAAAGGCGGCTTAAGGCGGGGCATGCCGCGATTGCCCTCAAGACTTTCTATGAGAGCCGTTTCTTCGCCGCAGACGAACGCGCCCGCACCCGCTTTTATTCTGAATCGGCACGAAAAGTCCGTACCGAGTATGTTGTCGCCGACAAAATTCTGTTCTTCCGCATCCGCTATAGCCTTTTTGAGGCGTTCAATCGCAAGCGGATATTCCGCGCGGACGTAAACAAAAGCGTTTCTCGCGCCTATCGCATAAGCGGCTATCAGCATACCCTCGATGAGCATATGCGGGTCGCTTTCTATTACGGCTCTGTCCATAAATGCACCGGGGTCGCCCTCGTCCGCATTACAGATGAGGTATTTTTCGTTTCCGTCGGAATTTCGCGCGGCATTCCACTTGAACCACGTCGGAAAACCCGCGCCGCCGCGCCCCGCAAGACCCGAAATTTTGATTTCCTCGATTACTTCTTCGGGTGTCATTTCGGTGAGAGCCTTTTTGAGCGCACCGTAACCGCCGAGCTCTTTATAATCTTCAATGCTTTCGGGGTCTGTCACGCCGCAGTGGCGCAGCGCGATACGCGTCTGTTTGTTGAGAAAGCCGCTGTCCTCCGCCGAAATTTCAAGATGCTGTACAGCCTCGGCATTGCCCGTATTTATATATTCGGCAATAGCGGGCACGTCGTCCTTTGACACTCTGACAAGCCTTTTTAAAAGCCGCCTGCCGTCGTATATATCCACTATCGGCTCGGCAAAGCACATGCCGATGCAGCCTGTTATGCCTGCCGAAAAGCCGTTTTCGGCAGCCGACGCTTTAAGCGCGTTATAAACGGCGTGCGCACCCGCGGCAATTCCGCAGGAGCCTTCGCCTACAACCGTTCTGATGCTCATACGCTTTCTTTCTCCTTGATTTTTCTTATAATTTCGACCGCCGACACGGGTGTAAGCGAACCGTAGGTGTCTTCGTTTATCATCATGACGGGCGAAAGCGAGCAGCAGCCGAGACACGCGACGGTCTTAAGCGAAAACAGTCCGTCGGCGGTGGTTTCGCCGTCCTTTATATTCAATTCACCGCAAATCGCCTTTTCGACGGCATCCGCGCCGTTGACGTGACATGCGGTACCCTTGCAGAGCATGATAAGATTTTTACCCACGGGCGTAAGCCTGAACTGGGTGTAAAACGTGGCAACGCCCATGACACGTGCGGGTGAAACGCCGAGACGCTCGGCAACGGCGTACATGACATCCGTCGGCAGATAGCCGTAAACCTCCTGCGCACGCTGCAGGACGGTAATAAGCGAACCGCTGTCGGTACCGATTTCGTCAAATATGCCGTCCAGAAGCGAAAGATCGCTTTTTTTGCAGTCGGAACACATTTTGATCCTCTCCCAAAAACAAATTTCGATAATTGTACCATATCTTTTAAATAAAATCAACCGATAAGACGCATTGAAGCGCGGTTGACAACCAAACGCAAAAGAAAGTATAATAGCAGGCGGGGTTTGCGCTCCGCACTTACTCCGCGCAGTATTCTTGTATGCGGAGCCGTGAACGCATTTTTGCAAAAAAAACCACCGAAGGAGGTCTTTATATAATGATTTGCGACAAAAACTCCGAACGCAAAATGCTCGC
>CAVFAD010000003.1:40299-77159 GCA_963620305.1 Bacteroidaceae bacterium
AGAGTCGAACAGGTGATTGAACACCTCGGCGCGCGGATTTTTACCGATTCCGAGGACGCGGGCGGCTTTCTGTTCTGCGACGGGCAGCGCGCTCCCGACGAAATCAGCGAAAACGAATGGATTCCGTTCGGAAAGGACGATATGTGGGGATACCGCGAGGAGTACTGCCGATTCAGGCAGACAGTAACCGTGCCCGAGCGCTTTGCGGGCAAAGCCGTAGTATATGAGCTGACACCGTACCCCGATTCCGAGTGGAAAAACAAAGCGCAGCAGTTCATCATTTTCGTTAACGGAAGGCTTACCCAGGGAATAGACCCGAATCACACGTATATTTATCTCACGCACTGCGCGAGAGGCGGCGAAACGTTTGACATCCTGCTGAATGCCTACTGCGACGACTGGGAATTTCGCGGCAAAACGTCGCTTCGCGCTTCTCTTAAAGTCAAAGACGAAGAAGTAAACGCCCTGTATTACGACCTCACGGTACCGCTGGAAACGGCGGAATGCTATTCTGCGGACGATGCCGAACATATCGACACCGTAAAATCGCTCAATACCGCAGTTTCGATGCTCGAAATGAACACCTGCGACGATAAAATATTTCACGACAGCGTAAAAGCGGCGCGGGAATATCTCAAAGAAAACGTTTACGGCAAAGGCATGAACGTCGTGACGAGCGCGATAGGTCACACCCACATCGACACCGCGTGGCTCTGGCGGCTGCGTCAGACGAGAGAAAAAGCGGCAAGGAGCTTCGGCAGCGTCGTAAACCTCATGCGCGAATATCCCGAATACAAATTCATGTCCTCGCAGGCGCAGCTTTATGACTACGTAAAGCACGACTTCTCGGAGCTTTACGGCGAAATAAAGGAGCTTGTAAAAGAAAAACGGTGGGAACCCGAGGGCAGCATGTGGGTGGAAAGCGACACAAACGTCGTTTCGGGCGAATCGCTCGTAAGGCAGTTCCTTGTCGGCAAACGCTTTTTCCGCGAGGAATTCGGCGTTGACAACCGCATAATGTGGCTGCCCGATGTTTTCGGCTATTCGGGTGCGCTGCCGCAGATAATTAAAAAAGCCGATATTGATTACTTTATGACAACAAAGATTTCATGGAGTGAATTTAACAAGTTCCCGTTCGACACCTTTATGTGGCGCGGAATCGACGGCACACAGGTGCTCTCGCACTTTATTCCGACGCGCGGGTGCAATGAAGAAGGCTTCCAAACGACCTACAACGGCAATCTCGAACCCGACCATGTGATAGGCGGCTGGCGTCGCTACTCGAATAAAGACCTCAACAAAAACGTGCTGTTCTCCTACGGCTGGGGCGACGGCGGCGGCGGTCCGACAAGAGATATGCTCGAAAAGGGACGCAGAATGTCCGCAGGTGTCGACGGCTGTCCCGTGGTAAAGCAGGAATTTGCGCGTGATTTCTTCGACCGCCTGAACGGTGAGGTAAAAGACAGCAGCCGACTGCCGGTGTGGTCGGGCGAGCTGTACCTTGAGTACCACCGAGGAACGCTGACCTCACAGGCAAGGAACAAAAAATACAACCGAAAGAGCGAATATCTCTATCAGGACGCGGAAACGCTCGGAGTGCTTGCGAAGCTGCTGACGGACAAAGAATATCCGTCCGAGAGGCTGCTCGACGGCTGGAAAACAATACTGCTCAACCAGTTCCACGACATCATTCCCGGCTCGTCGATAGAAGCGGTGTACGAGGATTCAAAAGAGCAGTATGAACAGATACTCTCCGACGGACGCGAAATGCTTGCGGAAAGTGAGACGGCGATAGCCGACCGTATCGCGTCGGACGGCAAAACGGTGACGGTGTTCAACTCCCTCGGCTTTACGCGGACGGGCGTCGTTGTTACGGATATACCCGCCGACGGTGATTTTTACATTGCCGACAGCTGCGGCAATACAATGCCGTCGCAGATAACGCACTGCGGAAAACTCGCGTTCCTCGCAAAGGATGTCCCGGCGAAAGGCTACAAAGCATTCAAAATAATCGAGGGTAAGTCCGCCTCGGCAGGCGAAAAAGTAACCGTAAGCGGCAGCACGTTTGAAAACAGCTTCTACCGCGTCACGTTTGACGAAAATAAAAACATTTCGGAATATTTTGACAAATCCGCACACCGCTCCGCCGCACCGAAAGGCGCGGTTCTCGGACGGCTCACCGCCTACGACGACAGACCGTACAACCATGAAGCGTGGGACATAAAGTGCTACTACGACGAAAAGTCATGGGACATCGACAACGTCAAAAACGCCCAAATAATCGAATCGGGCGCGGTTCGCACGGTAATGAAGGTCGAAAGAGAGTTTAACCTCTCGCACATCACGCAGTACTTCATCTTCTACCCGCACACGGCAAGGATAGACATTTTCCATGACATCGACTGGAAAGAGAAGCGTGTCGCGCTCAAAGCCGACTACCCCGTCGACGTAAACGCCGTTAGCGCGACGTTCGACATTCAGTTCGGCAACATAAAACGTACGGCGCACGAAAATACGCTTTGGGATTTTGCGCAGTTTGAGGTCTGCGGTCACAAATGGGCGGACCTTTCCGATAACGGCTTCGGTTTTTCGGTGCTCAGCGACTGCAAGTACGGCTGGACGGTCAAAAACGGGCACATCAGACCGACACTTCTGCGCAGCGCGGTTTCGCCGAACCGTATTCAGGACAGGGAGCGTCACACGTTCACCTACGCAATGTATGCCCACACGGGCGACGTGAGCACCTCGTCGACGGTGAGCGAAGCATACGACCTTAACGTTCCGCTTACGGCGGTCGTTTCCGACGCGCACTGCGGCACGCTGCCGAGCGAATTTTCGTTCATAAGCGCGGACAGGTCTAACATCATAATCGAAACGGTCAAAAAAGCCGAGGATTCGGACGCGGTCATCATCCGCATGTTTGAAACGTGGAACAGCCGCACGGAAACAACCGTGTCATTCGGACTTCCCGTTACAGAAGCGGCACTGTGCAATCTCATGGAGGAAAAGGACGAACCGCTCACGCTCACGGACAACAGGCTGACGCTTACGTTCAAGCCGTTTGAAATAAAAACATTGAAAATCACAACAGCCGAATAACGGAAACACATCACGCAGACGGCATCAGCCGCCGTCTGCCGCAGACCGAAAAAAACGGACGCAGGGTTTATCCTTACGTCCGTTCTTTTTTAGTTTTTCACTTCGCTGTGCTTTATTCAGCTTTTAGAGCCGCTGCTGCCGCCGAAAAGTCCCGCGATTGCGGAGAAAATCTTCTTGAAGAAGCGCACTATCATCTCCCAGAACGAAAGCTTCGTTCCGTCGCTGTTCTCGACCGCGCCCTCGACCGTAACGACCGCAAGGCTTTCGCCTGCGGGAACGGTGTAAACGCCGTCCGCATTCGGAGAAATTTCAACGCCGTCGACCTTTACGATAACGGTCTGATACTTGAAATTAGAGTAGGTATAAACCGTGAAATTCAGCGGCTTGTCGGTGTACCATTTCACCGCGCCGGAGTTATAAACGATGTAATCCTCGCCGTCGTTATCGAGCACGTAGTGCATCCTGTCGATGTTGACAAACTGAATTGTTCTGTTCTTTTCGCTCACATATTCAAGCGGCTTTTCTTCCTCCGCAGTGCATGCGGAGCAGGTGCGCTTCGCGAGTCCCTTTTCGGTCGCCGTGGGTTCCTTTACCGTGACCCATTCGCCCCAGCTGTGACCGTTTGCGTCAATCTTTTCGGACTTCGTTTCGTCGCAGCGTGTGCACTTATAGGACTTCTCGCCGTCCGCCGTGCATGTCGCGGGAGTTTCGGAAACAAGCTCAAAGTCATGTCCGAGCGCGTTGCTGTATTCAAAGGTTTCCGTACCGATTTCGTCGCATTTGGTGCAGCCGTATTTATAAACTGCCTTAGCCGTACAGGTTGCAGCGGAAGCAAGGTGAGCGTCATCAATAACTTCTTTCGTGAAGTCGTGTCCGAACGCATCAATCGCATGGACTTCGACGTGGCTTTCGTCGCGATTACAAATGCGAGTTTCTTCACCGCCGACCGTGCATGTCGGAACTGTTGTTACATCCCATTCGCCCCAGTCGTGAGCATCGGAATCAACGGGAAGTGCCTCATAGGTTGAATAATCGCAATTTTCGCATTCGTCGTATGCATTCCAACCGACTGCCGTGCATGTTGCCGCTTTTGCGTCATGGTGAGTAAGTACATGGTCTTTCTTTTCAGTCGCAGTACCCATTTTAACCGTAACACCGCACGCCGTGCACTGCTTGTCGCCCGTGTAGCCTTCCTCGGCGCACGTAGCTTCTTTAACGTTTATAAGCTCTGTTGCAACGTGATTTGTTTCGTCAACGGGAGTTTCTACCGTTTTTGTTTCGTCGCATGTCGCGCATTTATATTTGTCCGTGCCCGTTGCTTTACATGTTGCTTTTGTAACGGTTTCAACAAAAACACTGTAGACATGAGCCGCCTTTTCAATGCTCTGTGTCTCCGTATGACTTGCGTCATTCTTGCAAACGCGTGTTTCCACACCGAGCTTCGTACAAGTCGGAGCTGTCGTTACCGTCCACTCGCCCCAGTCGTGTGTAAGTGCGCTAACGGTTTCCTGTTTAACAAGAACTTCGTCGCAGACGGAGCAGTGTTTGCCTTCCGTAAGTCCCGTTTCGGTGCATGTGGCGGGTTTCGCCGCGTCAATTACTTCCGTATGACCGTTTGCCTTTTTGACGGTATCTTCGGAAGAAATCGCCTCTTTGCCTTCGGCATCCTTGAATATCTCTTTACATCTCGTGCAGGTGTAATATTCAATATTGCCGTTCTCCGTGCATGTTGCGTTATTAGCGTCATGATGTTCAAGGTTATGACCGAGCGGCTCACCGTACGTAAACTTATTTTCTTTATCCGTACCCCTGCTTGACTCACCGCAATTTGTACAAGAAACGTAGTACAAAGGCGACATACCGCACGTTGCTTCTTCCGCAAGATACTTTTTGTCGTTGACAGCATTGGTAAAATCGTGACCTGTCGCTTCTACGGTTTTGGATTCTCTTGAAAGTTCCTCGCCGCAAACTGTGCAGTATACAACTTCGTCATAGCTGCCGTCTTCGGTGCAGGTTGCCGCAACTTCGTTTTCCTTGACAGCATCGCCGCGAGTGTGATCCGCGAATTCGACATCATTCGCCGTGTAAGAATATCCGCACGCGCAGGTGTAGGTAGTCGTACCGTGCTTAACGCATGTTGAGGGAGTCGTAACTTCCGAAGAATACGTATGCGCAACCGATGTATATTCGGCGGTATACGTCACGTCTTCTGTGACGACCGTCTCGGCGGTGAAGCCGTTCCAGCCGCTGAACTCATAATGATATGTTTCGTCGTAGGGCTTCGTCGGATTCGTTTCGGGTGCGGTCGCCTTTTCGCCGTAGTTTACCGATTCGGTCTTTACGACTTCATCGTCATAATTTGCAAAAATAACCGTGTAGGAATTTACAACCCACTTTGCATAAAGAGTCGTGTTTTCGGTCGGAGTGTATGCATCGTTCGCATCGCCCGCCTTATTTTCGTCGGAGCATTCACTGTCGGCATACCAACCCGCGAAAGTATAACCGACGCGGGTTGCGGTCGGGAGCGTAACCGAGACTGCCGTCCACTGCGCGCACATTGTTACGGTATCACCCTGCGTGGCGGTGAGATTTTTTACCGATTCGCTGTTCGAATATGTTTTTTCGTCGCCGTCTCTTTTCCATCCGTTAAAGGTATACGTCGCCTTATCCGAGCCGGCTGCGGGAGCGTCGTCATAATTATAGTTGTACGTCACGTCATATTCGCGTGTGTAGCCGTTGGCGGTAAGTGTCTGTGCCGTGTCGTAGGTGTGCGCGGAGCTTGCCGTGCTGCCGCCCGTCGCACCGTTGCCGTCATAGGAAACAGTATAAGTTACGGGTGTCCAATGCGCATAGTAGGTCACGCTGCCGTTTACGGTGTTCGCATCCTTATTGAGCGTAAGCGAGCATGTGTTTGACCCGACGGTCTGACCCGCAGTCACCTGCGCCTTCTGTGCGGTGCCTACAACGGTACCGCCCGATGCGGCGGTATACCAGCCGTCGAATATGTAACCCTCGCGTGTGACCTCGGGAGCGTTCAGCGTCTTGCCGTAAAGATATGTGCCGTCTGAAGTGCCCGATGCCGAGCCGCCGTTTGCGTCAAAGGTAATTGTAAAATAGAAGTAGTTGTTTCTCCACCACTGATGAATGGGGTAATAGCTGTTGATACCCCACGTATCCTGACAGTAAACGGAGGAATTGAGCTTTCCTGGCATATCGGATGCTTTCAGCGTATCCGCCGTAACGGACGTTGTGTTGCTGCGAGAAGAACTGCCGGTATTGAGATAGTAGTCATTTGTTGTTGTAATACTGCTTTGTGCTGCTATAGCGTCCGTGTTGTTCGCACCGCTCACCGAACCGGTATTATAGCAGTTTTCTACCGTGCCCGGATTATATGCAACGATACCTGCTGCATAGTCGCCGTACGAAACATTTCCCGTATTGAAAGAATTTTCAACCTGAAGATTTGCACCGCCGATACCGCCGACGGAGCATGTTTTATTGCTGTCGCTGTGCGTTACACTGCCTTTATTAAATGAGTTTGTAACCTTTGCCCATTGACCCTCGCCTACAAGTCCGCCGGCATTCACCTTGCCCGTTACCGCGCCGTAGTTAAGGCTTTCGTTGATAACACCGTGTGACTTGCTGTTCCACTTTGTGTAGCCGATTATACCGCCGACCTGAGAAGAACCGCTCGACGTAACATCACCGTAGTTAAAGCAGCGGGACAAATTGGAAACGACTCCTTCTCCGCCGTAGCCGATTATACCGCCCGTTTCTTTACTGCCCGTTACGCTTGCGGTGTTAACGCAGCCTGTAAGCGTCAGAGCGTATTTGTTAACCCAGCCGACAATACCGCCGGCATTTCGTCCGCCTGCCGTTATGCTGCCGCCGAGCGACTTGACGTTTGTTATCACAGCCGAGCTGTTGATTGCGCCGATTATACCCGCAGCGTCGTAGCCGCTGACCTTTTTGAAAGCTGCGACGGTATCCTTTACGGTATGCGTAATTGTTGTGCCGCCCGCCCAGCCGATTACGCCGCCGGCATGGCAGTTACTGCTTGTCGAACAGGATATTGTTTCAGCGTTGACGGTGCAGTTCTCGACGGTGTTTTCGTCATCCTGAATTTCACCTATAATACCGCCCGCGTTGCCCGAGGACGTTGTCTCAACCGAACCCGTAAACGCACAGTTTGAAAAAGTACCGTGACCCTTTTGATAACCTATGATACCGCCCGTATGTCCGCCGCTGCTTGCCGTACATTTAACATCGGCATAAACGGTGCAGTCCTTCACGGTAAGAGTATTGTCGCAGTAAAAATCACCTATAACGCCGCCCGTGTACGAACCCGAAGAAGTAATCGATGCCTTGGAGCTTTCCGTGCCGACCGTGCAGCCGCTGACCGTCGTTCCGTTCGCGCCGCTCTGGCAGATACCTATAATGCCGCCGCAGTCCGATCCCGAAGCGGTAATTTTACCCTCAAAGGAGCAGTTTGTCACCGTGCCCTTGCTCTGCAGCTCGCCTATAATACCGCCCGTGTACTTGGTTCCGGTTATATCCGCGTTCTTAACATGACAATCCGTCACCGTTACGGAATTATACACTCTGCCGACAAGGGCACCCGTAGAACCGCTGCCATGATTGTTCTTAACCGTGATACCGTCAACGGTCAGATTTTTTATCGTTGCGTTGTTTACTCTCGGGAACAACGCAAATGCATCATGAGAAACTTCCCTGCTGACGTTGGAAACCGTATAACCCTGACCGTCAAACGTACCGGCGAACTGATTGTCCCAGCCGATGCCGTCAAAGGACTTTTTTTGAAGGTCGATGTCGGTTTGCAGATAAACGGTTTTGCCCGAATAGCTTGTGCCGTCACGAACCTGTTTTGCAAAACCCGCAAACTGCGCAGCACTGTCGATGTAATAATTATTGCCGCTCTGTGTGGGACTTGCCGTACTGCTGCCGTCCCATACCGACGCAGCCGACGAAACGACAGGCTCGATGCCGACAAAGGGCACAAGACCCGCGACCATGAGCAGAGCCATAAAAAGCGCCGACACCTTTTTCAATGTCTTTTTCATGAAAATTTCCTTCCCTTCGGAATATATTTACAAAACCGCAGCGCATGCGTAAGCCGATGCGGTCTGCACTCCGCAATAAGAGCATGTTAAAACCTTACCAAATACAGCGTTTGCTGTCAATGATTTTTATTCCGCTTTTTTCAAAAAACAAAATTTCTCACACGCGTTTTCCGCTTTTTTGCGTTATTTGCTTCGGTCTGCGCAATAATATCAGTACCCTCTCGTGCCGTTGACGGATTCGTCGTTTTTGACCCACTCCGACACGGGTATTACTCTGTAATCGTCCTTCGTGTCGCGTATGACTACCGAAGAAATGCCCGCGTTTATTATCATCCGCTTGCACATGGAGCAGCTGCACGAATGAGCGACGTAGCTCACACCGTCCGCCTCGACCCCCGTAAGATAGAGCGTCGCGTCTATCATCTTGTCGCGTGATGCGCTGATAATGGCATTAGCCTCGGCATGGACGCTCCTGCACAGCTCGTACCGTTCGCCGCGCGGAATGCTGAGCTGCTGACGGATGCAGTAACCCATGTCGGAGCAGTTTTCTCTGCCCCTCGGCGCACCGACGTAGCCTGTGGAAATGACCTCGTCGTTTTTGACGATTACCGCTCCGTAGGAACGGCGAAGACACGTCGAACGCTTCGACACCGTTTCGGCAAGGTCGAGGTAGTAGTTTACTTTATCTCTGCGCTGCATAAATTTCTCCCCCGGAATTTATTTTTTGTCAAAATCTATCAGCTTTACGCCGTTCATAAGATATATAATGCCCGACACGACCGCAAGCGCGGCTGTTATCCACATCATAATATCTGCAATAAATGACGTCAAAAATGCAATATTAAATGCAATGCCCGCCATTATTGCCACGGTAAAAATCATCTGCGAGGCGGTTTTCAGCTTCCCCCAAATATTGGCGGGAATAACGACGCCCTGCGCCGCTGCGGCAAGGCGCACGCTCGTGACGGCAAATTCGCGCGTCAGAATTATAAACACGACATAGATGCTGCAATAGTCGTACTTCATCAGAACAAGCAGCGCGGCTGTGGTAAGCATTTTGTCGGCAACCGGGTCGGCAAGCTTGCCGAAAACGGTGATAAGACCGTACTTTCGCGCGATTTTCCCGTCGAGAAAATCGGTAAGGCAGCCGAGCACATATACAATAAGTCCGATAACGTAATGATACGGAACAAAGTCCGCCATAAAGAAAAACAAAAACACGGGTGTGAGCACCATTCGTGCCACGGTAAGCTTGTTGGGCAGGTTCATCGTTCAATAGCCTCTCCTATCAAATCGTAGTCCTTTGTGTCGGTAATTTCGACATCGGCAAAATCGCCGATATCAATCTCGCGCTGTGAAATTATAAATATGCCGGAATCTATTTCGGGCGCGTCGCGCCATGTTCTGCCGTAGTACGTGTCGGTGTAGCCGTCGTAATCCTCTACGACGCAGCGCACCGTTTTGCCGATAAGCTCGTTCTGCTTTTCGCAGAAGATACCGTACTGCATATCCATTATCGCCTCTCCGCGGCTCTCCGCGACCTCTTTTTCGGGGCGGTCGGGCATTTCGGCGGCGGCAGTGCCCTCCTCGGGCGAATAGGCAAAGCAGCCGAGGCGGTCGAACCGCGCAGCTTTTACAAATTCCGAAAGTACGTCAAACGCTTTTTCGTCCTCGCCCGGGAACCCCGTTATGAACGTGGTACGAATGACGCAGTCGGGCATAAAGCCGCGTATTTTTTCGACAAGCGCAAGCAGCGACGCGCTGTCGCCGTGACGGTTCATCGCCTTAAGAATGCGTCCGTCCGCGTGCTGGAGCGGCAGATCTATGTAGTGAAGAATGTGCTTTGAGTCGCGCATCGCTTCGAGCACACCGTCGGTAAGGCGGTCGGGGTAGCAGTAAAGCAGCCGTATCCACTCGACACCGTCTATCGCGTCAAGACGTTTGAGAAGCTCGCCGAGCTTAGGCTCGCCGTAAATATCATCGCCGTAGCGTGTTGTGTCCTGCGCTATGACGATAAGCTCCTTAACGCCGTCGGACACGAGAGCCTTCGCTTCGTCAACTATGCTTTCCATAGGACGCGAACGCTGAGGACCGCGTATTTTCGGAATCGCGCAGTAGGTGCAGCAGTTTGAGCAGCCGTCGGCGATTTTGAGATACGCCCAATATGGGGGAGTGGTGAGCAGACGCTCACCGCAAAGCGGCAGCTTATCCTTTTCGGGGAACGACATATTTTCGCCGCCCGCAAAAACCCCGTCGACAAACGCGACGATATCGCCGTTTGCGCCGATTCCCGCAACCGCGTCCACCTCGGGCATTTCCTTAAGGATTTCCTCACGGTAACGCTCCGCCATGCAGCCGACGACGATTATTTTCCCTACGTCGCCGTCCTCCTTATAGCCTGCCGTTTCGAGAATGTTGTCAATGGATTCCTGCTTTGCCGCTTCGATAAAGCCGCAGGTGTTTATTATCACCGCGTCCGCACCGAACGGCGTGTCGATTATTTCATAACCCGCGTCGGACAGCTTTTTGAGCATCAGCTCGCTGTCGACCTGATTCTTCGGGCAGCCGAGTGAAATAAAGCCTATCTTCCTTGCCATGCTCCTTTTCCTCCCGTCGTTGATTTTATCAGGCGTTTCTTAATTTTTTCAAAAAAACAATTTTGAAAAATTCCATTTAAGTATACCATATTCCGCAGAACAATTGCAACCGAAAATATACGGCGCGGCGCACAAAATCGCAAAAAATTACGCCGCTCATCACGGAGCGAAAATGTGCGCGGTACGGCGCGAAAAATGTACGGCTGTTCACATTCGGATTTGTGTACAAAAGCTTCATTTTGCATTGTTGTCGGGGCGCGGATACCGCATTGCGATTCGTCGCGAGGCTGTTGTTATTCGTCCCGTTCGCACCCGTCCGTGTCTTTCGGTACAATGCTGCGCAGTGCCCGCGACGCTTCGGAATATGAGTATCCCATCGAAAGCAGTCGGCGGTAGGCACGCGCCTTTTCCTTTTCGCTCGGCTCGTCGGGCAGATGCAGCTTTTGCAGAGCGCGGAAAATACCGCCCTCATCCCCGTCAAGCTCCGCCAGCGCATTTTCGATATCGTCCGACGGAACACCGCGCATTCGCAGCTCATTTTTTATGCGTGCGGGCGCGTAATTTTTGCGTTCGTTCATCTCCCGTGCAAATTCACGCGCAAAGGACGCGTCGTTCACAAAGCCGTATTCCCTGCATTTTTCAACGGCGGCCTGTGTCTCGTCCTCGCCGTATTTCGCCCTCAGCTTGCGTTCAAGCTCCTTTTCGGAATGAGCACGCAGTCCGAGCATGCGCACTGCCGATTCGTACGCAAGCCGAAAACTCCCTGCGGTCTTTATCGCAGAGAGCTGTTCGTCAGTTATTTCGTCGCCGTCGCGAAACGTAAAAGAATACCACACGTCGGCGGGAACGGTAAATCTGTATTCACCGTCCGCAAAAATATTTATTCTGCCGCTTTTTGCAGTCGTAACAGTGACCGTCATCAGTCTGCGGCAATGTCAATCTTGATTTTAGGCATGCGGCCGTTATTGGGAACTATAACACCGTCGTCGTCCGTTTCGGGCATGCCGTCAACGGGTGCGCCCGCAGTTTTTTCGGGCATCGCGTTGCCCATTATCTCGGCAAACTTATCCGACGTGCGAATCTGCTGCTCGAGCTGCGCCATGAACTCGGGGTTGTCGTGAAGATACTGCTTTACCTTGTCGCGCCCCTGACCGAGCCGCTGCTCGCCGTAGGAGAACCACGCGCCGCTCTTGTGAATTATATCGAGCTTTACTCCGATGTCGACTATTTCGCCCTCTTTTGAGATGCCCTCGCCGTACATGATGTCAAATTCCGCTTCTCTGAAAGGCGGAGCAAGCTTGTTTTTGACAATTTTCGCCCTTGTGCGCGAGCCGATAAATTCATTGCCCGCCACCTTTATCTGTTCGACGCGTCTGACGTCGATTCGCATGGAGGCATAGAACTTAAGCGCGATGCCGCCCGTCGTGACCTCGGGACTGCCGTACATGACACCTATTTTCTGACGGAGCTGATTTATAAAAATGACTATGCAGTTCGAGCGTGATATGGCACCTGCAAGCTTGCGCAGTGCCTGCGACATAAGACGCGCGTGCGCACCGACGTGCGAATCACCCATTTCGCCCTCTATTTCGGCTCTCGGAACGAGCGCGGCGACGGAGTCGATGACAATAACGTCCAGTGCGCCCGAACGGGTAAGATATTCGGCTATTTCAAGAGCCTGTTCGCCGTTGTCGGGCTGAGAAACAAGCAGAGAATCGACATCAACGCCGAGAGAAGCGGCATATTTCGGGTCAAGCGCATGCTCCGCGTCTATAAAAGCCGCCTCGCCGCCGTTTTTCTGAGCCTCGGCAACGACATGAAGCGCAAGCGTCGTTTTGCCCGAGGATTCGGGCCCGTATATCTCAACTATCCTGCCCTTGGGAAGTCCGCCGATGCCCGTCGCAGCATCAAGTCCGATAGAGCCTGTTGAAACCGCGCCGACGTTGAGTGCCTGCGTCTGTCCGAGACGCATAACCGAACCCTTGCCGTACAGCTTTTCTATCTGCTGAAGTGCTGTCTGCAAAGCCTCTTTCTTATCGGCTTGTTTTCCGAGCGCGTTTTTTACCGATTGCTTTTCTGCCAATTTCTTCATATCCTTTCAAACAAAACATTTGTTCGCTTTTTCTGTGACGATTATATCTTATTTCCTTTCGAAATGCAATAGCCGCCGCGATAATTTTAAGCCGCACCGACCGCAGAGGGACATTTAACGGACTTTTGCAAATTGTTACTTTATGTGTCCGCCGCGTTCATTCTTTCGGAGCCGCTTTCGCCGAGCGTTTCGCTCACGGTACGCCGTTTCCCGAGTCACGGCTGCGCCTCCGGGCATTCATTCGCCGCCGATTTGCGCCGAAGCCTTTTCGGGCGTTTCTTCGCTCTTTTTGATGTACTTCGTCCACTTGATGTACCCGTAGGTCGTGTTCGTGAGGTAGCCGACCTTGAGAACAAGCAGAACGAACTGACCCGAAATTATATTGATGACCGCTTCGAGCAGCGCGCAGATGTACCATGCTATCCACTGCTCGCGAAGGCGCAGCAGAATGAACAAACCGTTTACTATGCCCACCGCACTCGCACACGCGTCGAGGTAGCACACGGCAATGCGCAGCGCGTCGTTATTTTCAAAGAAATCCGAATCCACGTTGATTGTCGTAAGCAGCCAGCCGACACCGACCGTCCAAACGACAATGCCCGCGATTATTGCAGCCTCCTGCCAGCCCTTGAGCGTACGCACCTCCGTCAGCTCGTCCTCGACCCTGTCGGGGTGCCTGTGCCAGTTTATAAAGCTGACAATGTCGCACGGGAGCCAGAAAAACAGCGTAGAAGCAAGAGTCGCAAAGCGGTAGGCGAGCACTATGCAAATTGCAATTTCCGTCAGTTCGACAAAAATCGAAACAATGAAATTCCACTTGCTCTGCTTTGAAATAAGCAGCTCGCACAGTATGTTAAGGAAAGTATCCGCAAGATACAGTGCCATGATGACAAGTCCGTTTACGCCGTTGCAGTCCTCTTCGGGGAACGCTATGGATATGACGGCGGCAAGCACCATTATCGTTATAAACCATATCTGCTCGTAAGCGGTAAACATTTTGCCGAACACGGTAATAACCGCAAGCGCGATACAGACAAGCGCAAATGCCATTGCCGTACCGAATACTGCGGCGGCGTTGTCCGCATTAACGTCCCTTAGAGCCGCTTTTATTTCGTCCTCCGTTGCTTCATGGTCAAAGCAGAGGTCTTCGTCATTGTACGCGGTATAGATATAACCCGTTACCTCTGCGCCGGTCGGGAGCAGCTCCCATTCCTCATATGTATACTCGACCGTCAGCGTATGAATGCCGTCCGCGCTCATAAACTCAACGGGGCAAACCGTTTCGTCCCCGTATTCCTCCTCAAGCGCTTTCGTGACACGCGTAAAAACAGCCTCACTCTCAAGAGTGTAGTCCTTTGCCGCATCGACATTATTCACCCGAGCAATGCCCTTTACCGTATAAAAAACCGCAACTGCGGCGGTGATTATCAAAAAGATAATTTTGACCGCGTTCATTGCTTTAACCGTTCTTGCCGACCTGTTTCCGTTCATATTCCGATTCTTCTTTCTCTTTTCTCTGTTTTTTACAGTTTTTCGCAGGCAGCCTTTATCTGCTCCCCGGTAATAAGACCCTTGTCATACATTTTCTGCACGGACAGCAAAATTCCGTATTTTGCATGATTCCACGTAAGTCCGCCCTGGAAATATATCGCATAAGGCTCTCTTATGGGTCCGTCTGCGGAAAGCTCTATGGACGACCCCTGCACGAACGCACCCGCAGCCATTATAACCTCGTCCGCATACCCCGGGATAGGCTCGGGAATCGGAGTAAAATAGCTGTCGACGGGAGCAGCCGACTGAATGCCGTCGCAGAATGCGCACATTGCGTCCTTTGAGCGCAGCTCAATGCTCTGTATTATATCGTGCCTGTCCTCGTCCGCAGAGGGCACGCACTTAAAACCGAGCGCCTCATAAAGCGCGGAGGCGAACAGCGCACCCTTGAGTGCACCCGCAGTCACGGTGGGGGAAAGGAAAAATCCCTCGTAAAAATTCGTAAGCACACCGAGACTTGCGCCGACGTCCTGCCCGACACCGGGCGCGGAAAGGCGGTAGTGACAGCGGTCGATGCACTTTTGCGTGCCTGCGATATAGCCGCCTATGGGGGCAAGTCCGCCGCCGGGGTTTTTTATAAGCGAGCCGACGACCATATCCGCACCCACGTCGGACGGCTCAAGCTCCTCGGTAAATTCGCCGTAGCAGTTGTCAACCATAACGGTCACCGACGGCTTAATGCTCTTTACGAACGCGATAAGCTCGCCTATCTGCCCGACTGAGAACGACGGGCGCATCTGATAACCCTTGGAACGCTGAATCGTGACCAGCTTTGTTTTTTCGTTTATTGCCTTTTTGATGTTTTCACAGTCAAAAGCGCCGTCGGGCAGCAGCTCGACCTGACGGTACGTAACACCGTATTCCTTGAGAGAGCACGCCGAATCACGGATTCCGATAACCTCCTCCAGCGTATCGTACGGCTTGCCGACGGGCGACAGAAGCTCGTCACCGGGAAGAAGATTTGCGGACAGCGCGACCGCAAGCGCATGCGTACCGCACGTAATATGCGGGCGTACGAGCGCGGCTTCGGTGTGAAACACGTCGGCATATACGCGTTCGAGCGTGTCGCGTCCGATATCGTCGTGACCGTAACCCGTCGTTCCGACAAGACACCCCGCACTGACACGGTTTTTCTGCATCGCGCGGAGTACCTTAAGCTGATTTATTTCTGATATATCGTCGGCTTTTTTGAAACGGCAGCGAAGCTTTTCAGCCGCCTTTTCGCCGAGCTCGTAAATTTCCGGCGAAATGCCGAGTGAAACATAGCAGTCTTTTTTCATGTTGTTTTTTCTCCGAGAGTTGATATATGAGTATACAAAATTTGCATGGGTTGAAAGACGGCTTGCGCCTTCCGCGTTCCGCGTTATTCCCCGTGCGCCGCTTTTTTTATGTCAAAATAGAACCTCACGCCGTTTTCGACATTTTCGGCTCCGTAGGCGGCTTTATGGAGATTTTGAATCGACGCGACAATGGCAAGACCCAAGCCGAACCGCCCCTGCGAACGCGAAAGCGACTTGTCGGCACGGTAAAACGAAGTCCAGATTTTGTCAAAATCCTTATCCGCAATATGCTGCCCCGTGTTAAAAATATACACTCTGTAAAATTCGCCCGTATCCTCGGCGGATGCGATTATTTTCTTTTCGCCGTCACAGTGCGACACGGCATTTGACATGTAGTTGTTGACGACGGATTCAAGAATCACCCTGTCGCCGATGCCGACAAACCCTGCGGGAATGCGGTTTTCGACGGCTATGCCCTTTTCGCCGAGTATCGCACTGTTGCGTTCGAACCAATCCTCCGCAAGCTCCGCCGCGGAAAATTCAGCCGTGTCAAGCTCATACGCGCCCGACGAATATTTCGTTATTTCGAGCAGCTTCATTATCATGGTGTTCATGCGCTGCGATTCGCGCATTACGATATCGCAGTACTGCTCCGCCGTTTCAGCGTTGCCCGATTCGTAGAACATCTTCGCTCCCTCGGCATACCCCTGAATAATTGCAATGGGAGTTTTCATTTCGTGCGAAATACCGGAAATAAACGTCTGACGGAGGTTGTCGATTGTTCGCTCGTTTTCGATGTCTTCCTCAAGCTTTTTGTTCTTTTCCTTAAGGTCCGCAAGAGACGTCGAGAGCGACGCCGACAGCGAATTGACGCTTTCGGAAAGGCGGTTAAGCTCCGCCACGCCCGACGGCGGGCACGTTCTCGAAAAATCGAGCTTTGCTATGGAGTCGGTTATCTCGCACATGTTTTCCACCGGACGGGTAAACCGTTTCAGATATATTGAAATTACCGACAGCGCGACAATTATCGAAATCATAAGACTGACAAACGATATGATAAAATCGATACGCGCCATCGCGCCCTCGTTTGTGACCTGCTGCGACATTTCGATCCGTTCGCCGCCCGGCAGGTAGTTATAGCAGTCGAGGTAGGTTATCTCGATATTTTTATCGGTGTAGCCCTTTATCAAAAATCCCTTGTCCGAGCCTTTAAGCCTGCCGCTTTTGACTTCGTACTTTATCATATACGCTTCGTCTATGGGCAAAGCCTCGGACAGGTCGGCAGGCAGCTCGTCGACAAGGCTCCATGTCGAATAAATAAATTCGCCGTCGGCATTAAATATTTCCACGGTGGCATTGTATTTGCGCTCGGCATACTTCACCGCCTCCGTAAATTCCTCGGTGCCGTAGGAATTTGCCACGAAGTCGGAGCCTATCCACAGCCTTGTTCCGGGCACAAAAAGATAAACCCATTCCGGCAGCGAATTGTAAGCGACAACCGGAATAAGAACCGTAAGAAGCATTATAAACACTATTGCCGTCATAAGCCGCCGGCGTATGCTTCGCGGCTTTTTGACCTTATTCGTCCCCGTCCTTTTGCGCGCCATCCTTGCTCACCTCAAGCTTATAGCCTGTTCCGTAAATGGTTTTAATGTGCTGCAGTCCCCAATCGCCGAGCTTTGTGCGCAGGCGGGCGACATGGGAATCTATCGTTCTTATATCGCCGTCAAAATCGAATCCCCAAATGTCGTCAAGCATCTGTTCGCGCGTAAAAACTCTGCCGGGCGCAGCCAGCAGCTTCTGCAGTATGCTGTATTCCTTCAGCGTAAGGCTTATGCTCTTGCCGCCGAGCCACACCTCGTGTGCAAACGAATCGAGCTTAAGCTCTCCGAGACTGAGCACCTTTGCGTTGCTGCCGCTGCCGTCGCGGCGGCGAAGAAGCGCGGCGACACGCTTCATCAGTACCGACGGGGAGCACGGCTTTGTGACATAGTCGTCCGCGCCCGCGTCAAAGGACGTGAGCTGGTCGTATTCCTGGCTGCGCGCGGTCAGCATGATTATGGGAACATCCGACATTTCGCGGATGCGCCTGCATACCTCCCACCCGTCCATGTTCGGCATCATGATATCCAGAATCAAAAGTGCGGTGTCCGGGTTTTCTTCAAACAGCTTCAGCGCGACGTCACCGTCGTCCGCCTGCAGCGGTTCATACCCCTCCGCCGTAAGAAAGTCGCTTACAAGACGTCTTATAAGCTCCTCGTCATCGGCTACGATTATTTTTTTCATAAACTCTTCCTTCTTCCCCCGCCGCGCCCGACGGCGCAGAACGGGTCAACTGATTTTTATGTCAATTGCCTTTTTTCCGTTTTCCCGTCGGCTGCACTCCGTCGCCGCCGACTCATGTTTTCGGCAGAAGCACTGCCCTGTGTTAAAGCTTTTCGAATCCGCCGCCGAAAGCCGTCGCGACACCGAAAACGGTGCGCGGCAGCAGTCGAAATTACCTTTCGAGAGTTCTGCGCAAGGTGCCGTTTTTGCGCACCAGGCTCCAAAGCGCGGCTCCGAGAGTAAATATCACCGCCGCCTCGCCTGCGGCAACTGACAGCGCATTTACCGCGAACAGCGCAAGCGACACCTTCTCCGAGCCGCCCAAAAGGCTTATTTCCGCGCCGACGACAAGTCCGTTTACGATAACGGGCGACAGAAACGACGGCAGCGGAAACCTTTTTACGGTGACGTTCCGCAGCAGTCGCGTTAACACGGCTGCAAGCAAGGTCGCAATGCTGCCGAAAATTATATCGAGCGGCGACACGGAGCTTACGATATTTGACACCGCACACCCGACCGCAAGACCGACACACGCCGTCGGCGAAAACAGCGGCAGAACGGTGAGAGCCTCCGAAAACCTGAACTGAACACCGCCGAAAGCAAGTCCCATTCCGGCGGAAAGATATGTAAGCACGGCATACATTGCGCCGATTACAGCCGCTTTTGCCGTGTTTGAAATATTTTTTTTCATTTTGTTTTCTCCGTAGTTTTGTTTTATGTCAGGATGGTCACGAACTGACATACGGGAAAAGTCCCGTCAGCTTAAATTATAGCAAACGCTCAAACTGTAGTCAAGAGCCACATTGCCGCTGCACCCGTCACCTTTTACCGCTGCACCCGTCACAAAAAACCGAACACGCACCTTTCCCGCCTTCGGCGGAATTCGGCTGCACTAAGCGCACGCGCACCCGTCCGACAGCGAAACGGGGCAGAACCCTTTTTCGCCGCCGATACAAACAAAAATACAGAGGATTTTTACGCCACAATTATGCTTTTTCAGGCTGTATTCTCCGTCGCTTAAAATTTTGTTAACTGTTCGGCTAAATAAAATATACAATTATTACACAAAAATAGTGTACAGTGAGGTTCTGTAAAATCACGGCTCAAGGTCAAACGCGGCTTTGCATCGGGCGGAGTTATTCGCCTGCCGCGCACCGCACGTGCTGCGGTATATTGTGTTTTTTTCGGGGCAAAATATGTGCGTTCGCGAAACGCGGGCAGACAATTTGCCGAAAGGAAAAAATATAATGAAAAAGTATTCAGCTGCCGTTGCCGTCCTCGCTGCTGTTTTTGTATGCTTCATATCCTGTACAAAGACGAAAAATGACGGAAAAACAACGGTTTTCGATGATGTGTTGACATCGGTAAAGAGCGAAGCCGAGAGCGCAGCGGAAAAAGCAAGCGAAAAATTGAGCGAGGGCGCGAGCAAGGCAAAAGACGCCGTCGAGGACGGCGCGACAAAAATCAGCGAAAAACTAACGGATTGATTTTCTTCAATCATGAAAGAGAATCTCCGCAAACATCTTGACGGACGTGCGGCGGATTTTTTCAACTCGAAATTCTTTTTCACGGCTGCAAAAAAGCACATGCGAAAACCGCACGCGCCCGCAGCCGTTAATATTTAATACGACGAAAGCAGGTTTTTTATGTTTGATATCGATAAAGTCAAATTACCGAACTACTCAAGGCGGGAGGACACCGTAAACAGCATAACACATGCGCCGGGAGTGATATTCGCCGTCGCCGCGCTTGTGCTGTGCTTCAAAAAGCTCGGCGGTGCGGTAACGGCAACACAGTGCGCCGCCGTAATAATTTACTCCGTGTGCATGTTTATTCTGTATTTCGGCTCGGCATTTTACCACGGCATCCGCCCCGGGAAATACAAAAAAATCGCAAGACTCGTGGATCACTCAAACGTATTTCTCATGATAACGGGTTCGCTGTCTGCGTACTACCTCTTGGGTGTTATTCCTCTCAGACGCACGCTCGGCATTGCGCTTTTCGTGCTGTCATGGGTGCTTACCGCAGTCGGAATTCTGCTGACGCTCATGGACCAGGAAAAATTCAAGGCGGTACAGATGTTTATGTACATAGCACTCGGCTGGTCGGCTCTCATCTGCGTAAAAAGCGTATGCGGAACCGAAACGGGAAAGACGTTTTTCTTCTACATCCTCATGGGAGGAGTGGCATACACCGTCGGCGCGGTGCTCTACGGCATCGGCAAAAAGATACCGTATATACACGCGGTGTTTCATCTGTTTATACTTGCGGGAACGTTCCTGCAATTCTACGGAATCTACATGTACGCACTCTAAATCAAACCCCTAAGGAAAAAATACAGAAAGAGGAAAAAAGCCGTGTTTTTGCGGCTTTTTATTTACGGTGAAAAAATGAATCCGTTCAAAAATTTTGCAAACGATATAAAAAAGGTTAAACTCAAAAACTGCTTATGGCAGCTGCCTGGTGCGGCTGTTCTTGCCTTCGGTCTTTACAATGTCCATTCATTCGCCGACATTACGGAGGGCGGTGTGCTCGGACTGACACTGCTGCTGCATTATCATTTCGGCATTTCTCCGTCCGTGTCGAGCCTCGTGATGAATTTCATATGCTACATTTTCGGCTTTATCGTGCTCGGCGGCGGATTCGTCGTGTATTCCGCGGTCGCGGGACTTGCGTTTTCGGCGTTTTACGCGATTTTCGAGCAGTTCCCGCCCGTGTGGGAGGGTATTGCCGAGCACACGATGCTCGCATGTGTCGTCGGCGCGGTGTTCGTCGGCGTCGGAGTCGGCATATGCGTGCGCTTCGGCGGTGCACCCGGCGGTGACGATGCGCTGTCAATGGGACTTGCGAAAATTCTGAAAAAAATCGACATCAGATGGATATACCTTATCAGCGACCTTATTGTTTTGGCTCTGTCGCTTACATATATTCCGCTTCGCAAAATCGCGTACTCGCTGTGCACCGTCGTGATTTCGGGGCAGATAATCGGATTTTTCCAAAAGCCGCCGAAGAAAAAAGGCACGGAGTGAACCTGAAAGCGGATGCCGACGGGCGGCACGGGCGCATCAAAAAAAACATCTCACGTATATCACGGATGTAAAATCGCGGAAACGGAACAGACTCTGACAGCTGCTCCGTTTCCGTTTTATTTGATTTCGGCTCAAGCGGTCATCATCACACCGTTTCCGCCGCGTCGTAAATAAATCTTTCGGTTTTTTCCCAGCCGAGGCACGGGTCGGTTATCGACTTGCCGTAGCCGGGTTCGTCGAGCTTTCTTGCGCCGTCCTCGATGTAGCTTTCTATCATGAAGCCTTTCACAATGCGGCGCACGTCGCCGCTGTGGCGGCAGGAATGCAGAACCTCTTTCGCAATGCGCACCTGCTCGAGGTACTTTTTGCCCGAATTCGAGTGATTCGTGTCGACAATGACGGCAGGGTTTTCAAGCTTTTCTTTTTCAAATTCTTCGGCAAGCCCCAAAAGGTCTTCGTAATGGTAGTTCGGGATAGACTGACCGAATTTGTTGACATAGCCACGCAAAATAGCGTGCGAATACGGATTGCCGTGGCTCTTTACCTCCCACCCGCGATAGCAGAACGTGTGCTTGCCGCGTGAGGCTTTAACGGCGTTCATCATGACGGAGATGTCGCCGCTTGTGGGATTTTTCATGCCGACGGGTATGTCAATACCGCTTGCCGTGAGTCGGTGCTGCTGATTTTCGACCGAACGCGCGCCCACCGCGACGTACGACAGCAGGTCGTTGAGATAGCGGTGATTTTCGGGATAAAGCATCTCGTCCGCACACGAAAAACCGTACTCCGTGAGAGCCTTCATGTGCAGCCGTCTTATCGCGATAACGCCCTTGATGAGATTCGGCTTTTCGCCGGGGTCGGGATAGTGCAGCATGCCCTTGTAACCTGCGCCCGTCGTGCGCGGCTTGTTCGTGTAAATACGCGGAATTATCAGAATTTTGTCACTGACCTTGTCCTGCACCGTTCTCAGACGCGAGATGTAATCGAGCACCGACACCTCGTTGTCGGCGGAGCACGGACCTATGATGAGAAGAAGCCTGTTGTCCTCGCCCGAAAAGATATTTTTAATTTCCGCGTCGCGCCGAGCCTTTATTTCCGATGCCTCCGCCGGCACGGGATATTGCAGTTTTATTTCCTGCGGAATCGGCAGCTTGCCGATGAAATCCATGTTCATACTTTTTACCCTGCTTTCTCAGTTGTTTTTCGGTCTGTCGAAACGCGCCCGCCGAGCGGTGGAAACGCGCATCATCTTCTTCATTGTCTCAGTGTCATTCGCTTCAAGTGCGTCGCGAAGCTTTGTAAGCTCCGCCGTAAACAGGTCAATGTGGCGTAAAAGCGGCTCTTTGTTAAGCACGAAAAGCTCCGTCCACATCTCCTCGTTTATACGCGCAATCCGCGTAAGGTCGCGGAAAGAGTCGCCCGTATACAGCTCCGCGTTCGGCGCGTCGCAGCTTGTCATAAGAGCGACGGCAATGCAGTGCGCCAGCTGCGACAAAAAGCCTATCATGTCGTCGTGCTCCTCGGGTGACAGCCGCGAAACATTCGCAAAGCCGAGCGTTTTGCCGAGTTCCTCACACAGTACTGTCGCATCTTCCGTATTTTTGTCTGTAGGCGTTACGACGAAATTCGCACCCTCAAAAACGGACGGCATCGCATTCTCCACGCCGTAGACCTCACGCCCCGCCATGGGGTGAGACGCAATAAACTCCACGCCATCGGGCAGCATTTTCTGCACGTCATAAACGACGCTGCACTTTACGCCCGTGACATCGGTCACGACCGTACCGGGCGCGATAAGCGAGCCGTAATTTTTTATCCAATCGAGAAAAATATGCGGATAAAGCGCGAAAACGATAATGTCGGCGTTTTTTATCAGATTGTTGTCCGGAAAATCCGCTCCGTCCGCTATTATCCCCTTTTTCAGCGCATAATCTATCGCTTCTCGTCTGCTGTCGATTGCGGCAACGGTAAAGCCTTTTTCGGTCAGAGCCTCGGCATAGCTGCCGCCGATAAGTCCGAGACCCGTTATCAGTATTTTTTTGTCACTTGTAAGCTTCATAATCTTTTTACCCCGACACCGGTCTTTTCGAGCTTTTCAAAAAAATCGGGAAAGCTCTTTTTTACTGCCTCCGCTCCGTCGATGATGCCGCCCGTAAGCGTTGAGAGGACGCTCAGAGCCATAACGATGCGGTGGTCGTTGTGTCCGTCAAGATGTTCTGCGGGTGCGTGAAGCTCCTTCGGATATATCACAACCGAATCCTCGTGAACCGTGACCGCCGTGCCGAATTTGCGCAGCTCCGCCGCCATGCACTCGGCACGGTCGCTCTCTTTCATGCGCAGCCGCCGCGTACCCGTAAAAACTCCGCCGTACTTCGCCGCCGCCGCGGCGAAGAGAATCGGAGCAAGGTCGGGACAGTCGCCGATATGAATAACGGGCGCACCCTTTGACAAGCTCTCGAAATGCTTCGTATATATCTTGTCGCCCTGCAGACTGTTTTCATCAAGACCGGTTATTTTTACACTGCCGCCGAACGTGTTAAGCGCGGCGAAAAACGCCGAATTTGACCAGTCGCCCTCCACCGCGACATCGGCGGGACGGTATTTCGAACCGCCCTTTATTATCAGCGTGTTTGCGTCGGGATGCCGCACGTCTATGCCGAACAGCGTCAGCGCACGTACGGTCAGCGCAATATACGGACTCGACTCCGCGGGCGGCAGTATTTTTATCACACTGTCGCCGTCGGCAAGCGGCAGCGCAAAGAGAAGTCCGCTGATAAACTGACTGCTGATGTTGCCCGGTACGGTATATTCGCCTGCGGGCAGCGGTCCTTTTACGACAACGCTGTTTTCATCCTGTGAAAAAAGAAGTCCTTTTTCGCGGCAGATATCGCGGTAAACACCGAGCGGACGCGTCAGCAGCGTGCGGCTGCCGTCAAGCACCGCATTTTTTCCGCCGAGCAGCGCAAGCGGAACAAAAAACCTCATCGTACTGCCGCTCTCGCGGCAATGCAGCACACTGCCCGCGCCGAGCTCGGGTCTGTCCGTACCCGTTACGGTCACATTTCCGCCCGTTTCGGTATATCTTGCGCCGAGTGCGCAGAGGCAGTCGAGCGTCGCTTTTATGTCCTCGCTTTCCGCTATCCCCCTGACGGTACTCTCACCCGAAGCGAGTCCGGCGCAGATAAGAAGTCGGTGCGCCATGCTTTTTGACGGCGGCGCGGATACCGTGCCGCGAGCCGAGGACGGTTTTATTTCAACTGTCATGTCGTTTCACCCTTCCCGTCACACGCACCGTTCCCCGTATATTCGCGCAAAAGGTCACACGCATGAATGTATCCGTCAAAACCCTCGCCCGACACGGACGCAATGCACGCGGCGCGGATATAGCTTATCCTGCGAAATTCCTCACGCGAATTGACGTTTGAGATGTGCACCTCTACGGTCGGTATATTCACGGCTTTGACCGCGTCCAAAATCGCCACGCTCGTGTGCGTGTACGCACCGGGATTTATGACAATGCCGTCGGTTTCCTCAAAATACGCCTGTTGAATCCTGTCGACAAGCGCACCCTCGTGATTGGACTGAAAAAATTCGCATTCGTCACCGTGCTCGCGGCAGTTTTCGGCGATTTTTTTAATCAGCCCGTCATATGTTCCGCTGCCGTATATCTTCGGCTCGCGAATGCCAAGCATATTGAGATTCGGACCGTTTATTACAAGTATTTTCATTTATATCCCCTCCGCTGCGTTCAAAATGACCTGCGCCGTCTTCTCGGGAGTGCCGCAGGGCGAAACGCGCATGTCCGCCGAAGCGATATACTTTTCAATGCGCTCGGCATAACGTTTTTTTATGTCATCGGAAGTCGACGCAAGCGGCCGCGAATCGGTGGGGAGCAGCTCGCTCAGCTCCCTGTCGAGAAATACCGTTCTGCCGTTCGATTTCAGCGCACGGACGTTTTCGTCACGGAGAATACTGCCGCCGCCCGTGGAAATAATGACACCCGTTTTGTTCTCGAGCGACTTTATGACATCCGTCTCCGCGTCCCTGAAATATTTTTCGCCGTGCAGAGCGAAAATATCGGATATCTTCATTTTTTCGGATTTTTCAACCATTTCATCTGTATCGTAAAATTCGCGTCCGAGCCTTTTCGCAAGTACTTCGCCGACGGAAGATTTACCGCACGCGGGCATTCCGATAAGAACAATATTGCACTTTTTGCCGTAAATTTGCCTGTATACTTCCTCGCCTTTCTCCTCGGAAATTTCAGCTCCGGTGAAAAGCTCCGCCGCGCGAACCGCCTGAAAAACAAGCATGTACAAACCGCCGCAGGCGGGAATCCCGCGTTTTTCGGCATCGAGCACAAGAGCGGAACGCAGCGGATTGTAGATAACGTCCGCAACGTCCGACAGCGACTCAAAATGCGAAATATCTATCGGACTTTCGCCGACCGTATCGGGGAACATCCCAACGGGAGTCGTGTTTATGATAACATCGGCATCGGAATGCTTAAGAACGGCTTCTTCGTACGTCAGTGCGCCGTATTTTGCGGTTCGGCTGACGCGCAGAATTTCACTCGCACCGAGTTCTTTTGCGGCAGCAATCGCGGTAAGGGACGTGCCGCCCGTGCCGAAAATAAGCACCTTTTTGTTTTTCAGCTCGATTTTGTTCTTTTTCAAAAGCCTTTCCATGCCGAAAACATCCGTGTTGTAGCCGTACAGTCTGCCGCAGCGGTTTACAACCGTGTTGACCGCACCGACGGCAAGAGCGGCAGGGTCAATAACGTCAAGGTACTGCATTATGTCGCGTTTATACGGAATCGTAACGTTTATCCCGCCGAGGGACGGCGATTTTACAAAGCCGCCGACTTCTTCGGGCTCCATGGGGTACAGCTCATACGAATACGGAGCCAGAAGCGCGTGAATCTCTTTCGAATAGCTGTGCGTCAAGTGTCTGCCGATGCATCCGTAAACAGGCTCGCTCATATGCTTTTCACCTCTCCCTTTGCCGCATTGAAATCCGTCCCGAAGCGTCCCGACAGCATGTCATAAACAACGAGACCGGTCACGGCATTTATTACGAACGCGGCGCGGTGAACTATCGCGGGGTCATGCCTGCCCTTAATTTCTATGACCGCGTTTTCGCCGCTTTGCGTATCAACGGTTTGCTGCGGACGGGCAATCGACGGAGTCGGCTTCACGGCGCATCTGAAAACGATCGGCATGCCGTTTGTGATACCGCCGATAACGCCGCCGTTGTTGTTCGTTACATGGACTATATGACCGCTTTCGTTTCTGAGCGCGTCATTTGCCGCGCTGCCCGTTTTATCCGCGAAGCCGAATCCCAGACCGAACTCAACGCCCTTAACCGCAGGGACGGAAAAAAGCGCGTGCGACAAGAGTCCCTCGACCGTGTCAAACCACGGCTCGCCGACACCTGCGGGAACACCGACGACAGCCGTTTCGAGTACTCCTCCGACGCTGTCAAGCTCCGCTTTTGCTTTCAGTATCGCTTCGCGCATTTTTGCGCCGCGAACATCGTCAAGCACGGGAAACGCTTTTTTTGACAGCATCACAACGTCTTTTTCGATGTCGCCGAACGGGATATCCGAAATACCTGCGGCACGGGAAATGTGCGTACCTATAAAAATTCCCTTATCCTCAAGCGCACGGCAGCAAATCGCGCCTGCCGCAACGAGTGCGGCTGTTATTCTGCCCGAAAAATGACCGCCGCCGTTTCTGTCCTCAAAGCCGTGATATTTACAGCGGGCGGTGTAGTCGGCATGACCGGGACGCGCAAGAAAACCCGTTTTGACGTAGTCCGCGCTTTTTGTGTCCGTATTCGGAATAATGATGCAAATCGGAGTTCCCGTCGTAAAACCGTTTTTAACGCCGCTGACAATCTTAAATTCATCCTTTTCGTTCCTCGCGGTCGAAATGTCCGAGCGCGCACTGCGCAAGGTCAGCTTTTCGCGTATATATTCCTCATCGACCGCCGTGCCCGGCGCAACACCGTCAAGCACTGCACCTATCGCCTCGCCGTGGCTCTCGCCGAACAGCGTGACGGCAACCGAATTTCCGAATGTATTTTTCATTATGTGCCTCCTTTACTGCCGCGCACGACCGTCATGTGATACGAACCGTACTCGGACGGGGACTGCGCGGACGGGGAATAATTAAGCCGACGGAAGCCGAACCCATGCCGCCCGTCGGTTTATCGGCTGACAAACAAGCCGAAAGCCGACAAAACTCCTGCGCGAAATCCGCTCTCCCGCAGGAAACGCCATGCGCTCAAAACTCACGCATTCCGCGTTAAAATGTCCTTCATCTCATTGAGCGTGACCTTTTTTATCTCAAACGAGCCTATCCCGTTTACGAACACGGCATTGATAACATCGCCGTCGGCTTTTTTGTCGTGCGAAAGAACTTCAAGCAGCTTTTCGGGCGAAGCATCCGTTTTTGTCGGCAGTCCGTACATTTCGAGCACAGGCAGCAGCTCCGCACGGACGTTTTCGGAACACATATAAGTCATACCGACCGCGACGCTCTCGCCGTGGAGCAGTCCCGTAAGCGTTTCAACGGCATGACCTACGGTGTGACCGAAATTGAGCACGCGGCGAAGTCCCGCTTCTTTTTCGTCAGCCGTCACGACCTCGGCTTTCAATTGAACGCTTTTGCAAATTATTTCGTCGATATTTTGTTTTGCGCCGCCGCTTTTTATAAATTCAAAAAGCGGTTTATCGAAGCACAACGCCATTTTTATTATCTCCGCCATGCCCGCCGAAAACTGGCGGCTGTCAAGCGTGCGAAGCGTCTCGGTGTCGATAAACACGCCTTTCGGCTGCCAAAACGCTCCGACGATATTTTTCACACCGTCAAGGTCGACCGCCGTTTTACCGCCGACGGAAGCGTCCGTTTGTGCCAAAAGCGTTGTCGGAATGTTATAAAATGCAATACCGCGCATGTACGATGCCGCCGCAAAGCCCGTTATGTCCGTCACAACACCGCCGCCTACCGCAACGGCACAATCCGTCCGCGTAAAGCCGTTTCGGAGCATTGTGCGGCACAGCAGCGCAAAATTTTCAAGGGTTTTGCTTTTTTCGCCCTGCGGCAATGTGACGACAACGGGTGCTTTGCATTGTTTTTTGACTTCTTCGGCATACTCTGCGGGAACACCCGAATCGGTGACAATAAGCACTTTTCTGTTGAGATTTGCGAGTTCGCCTACATGTTTAAGAACAGAACGTTCTATAACGACATCATATTTCCCGTCGGGAACACTGACACTGACCTTCATTTATTCGCCCTCATCCGCAGGAATGAGCCGTTCGAACGAGCCGAGAACCTTGATTCTGTCGCAGCAAACGCCCATTTCCTCAATCATATTCATTCCCTCCGCGCCGTAGATATCGCCCTCGGCTTCGGCATAGAAGCAGTACTGCCACAGCAGCTCTTTTACGGGGCGGCTTCTGAGCGTGCGGAGATTAAAGCCGTGATAACCTATTATATTAAGCGCACGGGCAAGCGCACCCGCTTCGTTCTTGACCGTGAACATCAGCGCGAAGTGTGCGCCGTGACGCGCGGAGCAGGCGCGGTTGTCATTAAGACTGAGCACGGCAAAGCGTGTGGTATTTGCCTGCGCCGTGTTGACGGAATCGCGCAGAACTTTCAGTCCGTAAAGACGCGCACTCTTGCCCGATGAGATAGCCGCAATACTTGCGTCGCCTTTCTCCGCGACATATTTTGCCGCAAGAGCGGTATTCTCGAACGCTTCTTCCTTAAAGCCGTGACGCTTTATGAAATCGGCGCACTGCTGCAGTGCCTGCGGATGGCTCACAACCGCAGTAATGCCGTCGAGCGTCGCATCGGGCAGTCCGACAAGGTCATGCGTAACGGCAAGCTCAAACGTGCCGTTTATGAAGAGCGGTCCCGAAAACAGAAGATCCGTAACCTGTCCCACTTCACCCGCGGAGCTGTTTTCAAGCGGCAGCACGCACACGTCGCACTCGCCGTTCACAACGGCATTGTAGGCGCACGCAAAGTCCGGATACGGCTTTTTTGCAGCCGTGGGAAAGAGCTTTTCGGCTGCAATGCACGCAAACGCACCCTCGGTGCCGCTGTAGGCAACGTTCATTTCTCCCAAAAGCCTGCGCTGGTATTCACGCGACACCTTCATGGTTTCGGTCAGAAATCGCTTATAATATTCTTTAAGTTCAATATCGGAAATATACTCCGCATCGTGCCTTATTTTTTCGCCCTCGCGCACCGGGTCGTAAATAAGCATCCCGCGTGACCTTTTGTACTCCGCGACCGCCCGCACCGCCTGCATGCGCCGTTCAAAAAGACGGGCGATCTCTCTGTCTGTTTCATCAATTGTGTTTCTTGCGTTTTTTAAGCTGTCATCCATATCGCCGAGCCTCCGTTTATTCCATGTTAACACTGTTAACGTGTAATACCATTATACCCCGCTTCACAAAAAAATCAACCGTCAAATCGCACAAACATTGATTTTTCGAGGTGAATATGTTATCATATTTTCATGATAACAGTGTTTACATAATGCAGTCCGAAACGAAAAGTATAAAAAACACCGAAAACGGACTCTGACGCACGGCAAGGGTTTTTCTCCCGTCGGCTCGGCAGACCCGTGTCGGCTTCGGCAGGGCGGATTTCGCCCGCGCCGCATAAAACCGCCGCAAAAAGCTCAAGGAGGACGAAAGCAATTGGATGACCGCTACGAGTCGCGCGACCTGCGTTCGCGCCTGATAACCGCCGGCATTGCCGAAATAGAAGCGCACGGAATCGCGGATTTTTCTCTGCGCCGCGTCGCGTCCGCGTGCGGAGCCTCGTGCGCCGCACCGTACCGCCATTTTGAGAACAAGAGCACCTTCATTCTCGAAATCATCAAATACATAAACAGCCGCTGGGAGCTTTTTCAGGAACAGATAGAGCAGGTCTGCTCAAACGACACGCGCAGTCTCGTTGTCGAGCTTTCGATGGCTCTTATACGCTTTCGCCTTGCGAATCCCGAGTTCCGTGCCGTGCTGACCATCGACAAAAACTCCCTCGACGAAAACCAGCGTTCGCAAATGTCGCAAATGACGGCAAAAATAATAAAATATACCGAGCTGTTCTGCCGCGACAACTGCCCCGAAAAAACCGACGAAAAATCGTATCTCATACAGTCGATGATTTACGGTGCGGTGCTTTTGTGCGACAACGAAAGCTTCACCGACCGCGAAGCGTCGCTCGAAATGGTCAGACGCTGTATGGAAAACTGCCTGACAGGCGACACCTGACGCGACGGTTTTCCGACACCTGCTGCTGCACTGCGCAATATGAGCCGAAAGGCTTGCAATCGGCATAAAATTTATGTAAAATAGCCGTGAAATATATTTTCCGTCGCGCGTTTGATTTTATAATGCTGTCCGAAAATATATGAAACGGCTTTTTTATATACGGTTTATAAAATGTTAACAATATCTCTTTCTTTTATTAACACAAAGCGTATATAATAAAAATGTATAATTTACACAAAATCGGAGGAAAAAGCTATGATAGGTTTAGGAAAATGGTCGGCATCGGTCAGCACCTTGGTTTTCAAGGGCGAGATACAAATAGAGATTTCGGACAACAACGGCGAATACGATATCCGCTTTGAGCTGCCCGAAAAATTCAAGGGTGTTGAAATTCGCACCTACGACATAAAAGAAGACGGCAACACCCTGAGCGGCAAGGGCGAGGTTACCATGCTCAAGGGCAAGGAGCTTGAAGCGGTCGTCACCTTTGACGGCGACACGTTCACGGGTTCGCTCAACATCCCGTTCCTCAAAAAGAGTATTCCGCTCAAGAACGGACACCGCATAGGATAAAAGACAGAAAAAACAAAGAGGACGGGCGCGTCACCGCGCCGCAGGAGAAAGCTATGACTGAACAGGAACCCTTCTGCAACATGATCGAAGCCGAGGACTACAACTGCTTTGAATTTTATAAAGCGGCAACGGAACAGTTCGGCAACTACGACCAAATGCAGCACATGGACGCGCGTTACACACGCGCACAGATTATCTGCGATATCGAAGCGTTGGCAACCTATTTTGTAAAGGAGCTGCACCTTAAGCGCGGCGATTCCTTTACGATATTCATGCCGACGAACGTGGAAAGCCTTGTCGGCTTTTACGCGCTTAACAAGATAGGTGTTATCGTAAATTTTGTTCACCCGCTTCTGCCGACCGAAGCAGTCACGGAATCAATGAAAGAAGCAAAGTCCAAGGGAATAATGCTTCTCGGACTTCTGTGTAAAGACCGCATCAAGGCGATAAATGACACGGGATTACCCGTAATACTCTGCCGTGTTTCGGACTACGCGTCGCCGCTCAAGCACACTGCGGCAGGCGCGGGCGAAGCAGCACTCGAAAAGATTTTTCCGAAATACAAAAATATGCGCCGCTATTCGGACATCATGCGGATGTACCGCGGGCGCACCGTGCCGGGCGAATGCCGCAACGGCGATGACGTGGCGGTCTACCTCAACGGCGGCGGCACTACGGGAAAATCAAAGACCATCAAGCTGACGAACAAGGCGATAAACGAAAACGTGCACCGTCTCGGCTACATCGACCACATTGTCGCGCCGGGCGACGAAGCGGAAATAATCATACTTCCGTTTTTCCACGCTTTCGGTCTTGTCGTTGCGGCGCACATGGCAATGTGCAACGCGGCGCGGCTCATTCCGCTTATGCGCTTCGACGCAAAGCTTGTCGTAAAGCTCTACAAAAACAACCGCATTTCGGGCATAGGCGGCATACCGAACATGTTCAAAAAGCTGTACCGCACACCTGGCTTTGACGGAGCGCATCTTGCAAACACGCGCATGATGTTCGTCGGCGGCGATGACCTGTCGCCGAAATTCCTCGAGGACTTCAACAGCATGCTTGAGCGCAACGGCACCTCCGCGCGTCTGCGCCAGGGGTACGGTCTGACAGAGGTCGGCTCGGTCTGCTGCGTAAACACAAACTGGGTCTACAAAGACGGCTCCATAGGCAAGCCTCTTGAAGGCGTGCGCATGGAAATATGGGACGACGCAAAAAACCCGCTCCCCGACGGCGAAATCGGAGAAATAGTTATTTCCGGTCCGACGATAATGGAAGGCTATCTCGCCGAAGACGGCAAAAAGGACGAAGGACTGTATTACGACGGCGACGGCACCGCATGGGTGCTTTCGGGCGACCTCGGATACAGGGACAGCGACGGATTTTTCTTCTTCGCGGGCAGAAAAAAGCGGCTGATAATAATATCCGGCTACAATGTCTATCCTGTCGACATCGAAAATCTGATGGACACGCTCCCGTTCGTGCGTGAATCGTGCGCCGTGCAGGGGTACGACGAAAACGGCAAGGTGATTGTGCGGCTTTATGTTTCTCTTAAAGAAAAAGGCGACGAAGCCGCCCACCGCAGCGAAATAGTGTCCGCGTGCAAAAAAAATCTGTCCGTCTTCTCCGTCCCGCGCGAAATCGTTTTCATGGACGAGCTGCCGCACACACCGCTTGAAAAAGTCGATTTTATGAAGCTCACCGAGTTGAAAAAACCGCAGCAATAAAGTATAATAGCAACAGAAAAAGACGCAAAGGAGTTTTATTACAATGGGCAAATATTCATTTTCGGAAACAACAATAGGCGAAATCCTCGATAACGCCGAAACCTACGCACTTTTCGTAAAGCTCGCTCCCGAAGCCATCGACCACCCGATGCTTGACATGGGCAGACCCCTCACGGTAGAGCAGGCTCTCCCGTTTATCGAAGCGATAGCCGACTCAATGGGCATCGAAAACCTCGACGAAAGAGTCGAAGGCTTCAAGACCGCCCTCGAAGCGCTTTAAGCAAGCTTCTGACGGGCATCGTACCCGCGCCTCCCGTCAGAGCCTTGCAGACAGTCCTCCTTTCCCGAAAAAGCCGCCGTGTTCGTCACACGGCGGCTTTTGCTTCGTTATTATTCTCTTTTGTCGGAGCGGCGCGTTTTTGTCAGCGTGCTACGTTGCTGTTAAAAAGCTTTATTGCCCAACCGAACAGCGCATACACAACTTTCATAACCTTGTTGAGAATCGCGGGAGAGAAGGTGTCAAAGAACGGATTTGATGCCTTTTCGCCCATAAGCGTATTGTAGTAAATAAGATGTGTCTCATAATTCGTCACATCACTCTCGTCGAGGTTAAAAACTCTGATAGTCCTGCCGCATTCAGCACCGTAGGCACGGAAGCCTACACCGCCGTTGTAACCCATCTTGATTCCGTCAACCGAAGTTCCGACGAAATTGTTGTTGTGGTCGTGTGCAAAGAACGCGCCCATAATGTCGCCGTTTGCAATCCATGCCTGATATTCGCCCGTGACGATATCAAAATCCTCCGAACAGGGAGCCTCACCGAGGTCACCCTCTGCCAGCTCCTCGTTAAGAACATACCACTTGTGATCTCTGCGCGAATAAATTGCGCCGTCGGTGTCCCAGTCGCACTCCTTGAGCAGTCCGTAAATTTCCTTCACGGGAACATGCTGGAACAGAAGCGAGGGAACGGCCTCACCGCCGTTTGCGGCTTTAAGCTCCGCACTCTTTGCATTGTACCAGTCAAGCTGATTTTGGTAAATACCGGTATAGCTTGCCGTGCTGCCGGTGTTGTTGGTGTCCATCATGTAGATGTTGAACGCAACCGTTTTTCCGTCCGAACCGTAAACAAGCGTGTTGTTCGTGAACGGATCGGTGCTGCCCTTGACCGAAATGCAGTTCGGATAAGAAGCGTAGTATTCAAACATTTCTTCCTCGCTCATAAGGTTTGCGCGGTCGTGGTCATGGTTGCCGAGAGTGACAAGGAACGGAATATTTCTGTCCGCAAGAGGCTTTACGACGTTGTCGATAGCCTTCTTATAATCCTCTTTTGACGCAGCGGGATAAATATCGGCAAGCTGGTCGCCGACGAACACAACGAGGTCGGGGTTTTCGGTATCAAGAGCCTTTTCGATAAATTTAACCGTCTGCTCCTTGTTTCCCTTGCCGACGTCCTGCGTGTCGTTTATCATCATAATTTTGAATTTTCCGTCTGAATTGAACTTAATGACGGAATCGGTTGTATCAGCGGCGAAAACCGTTACCGCACAGGTAAGCACCATAACGACCGCAAGAATAACGCTGAGAATTTTTTTCATTGCATTTTTGCTCCTGACTGAAAAATTTTTGCATGCTTTACTTTATGCCGTACTGCTTCATGCCGCTCCACTTCGTTCCCCACCTGTTTGCCCATGCCTCGCAGTAGAGCTTATAGTAAGAAACGTTGTTTTTTCGGCGGTAGCCTTCAAAGAAGTTACACCATACGGCAGATGGAATACCGACCGCAAAGAAGTAAAAAACTCCGAGCAACAGGCACTGCACGGTGTGACCGTACTCGTGTATTCGTGTATTGCGCGTCCACTTTTCCTCTCGTCCGTCCGCCATGAAAATAAACAGTCCGAGCGACAGACCGCCCTGCTTCCACGGAACGTAGGTGATGAGAGCGTTGCAGAACCTCTCGCTGCGGCAGCGCCGAAACAGCCTGAGAAGAAGAAAGACCGCGCCGCCGACTATGTTCACGGGCAAGCCCCACGTGAGCTGCACTGCGTAAAACATAAAGCGCGCAAAGCCGTGGGTCGCTATCGACCTGTCTTCGGTTTTTTTCGCTCTTGCCCTTGTCACGGCAGTCTTCCTTCCGTTAAAGTAAATACAAATTACATGCTCATTATATAAGGGAAAAGCTTTTTTTTCAATATGAATTAACAAAATTTTAAAAAAAGTTCATGCCGCCCGCACTGTCTGTAGAATTTTACGGAAAAAACAGTGGATTTTTCCTGCCGAACATGCTATATTATAGAAAATTACGGTTGTTTTTTCTGAAAGGAAGTAGTTAATAATGAAAAAACTTATTGCGGTAATGCTTGCCGTTCTGATGCTGTTCCCCATGGCATTTTCCGCGTTTGCGGTTTCGCTTTCGGAGGGTAACAACGCACTCAACGCTCAGATGCTCGACGGGAAAGACGGCTCTTCCGACATTGACTATGTTTACTTTTCACCCGTAAAGGGCGAGGACGACGGTACAAAGTATCCGCTCCTTGTCTGGCTTCACGGCATGCGCTCGGGACAGACGGCACGTGCCCAGCTTCAGTGGTACGAATTTTCAAACTGGGCAAGCGACGAATATCAGGCACGCTTTGCAAACGCGGGAGGATGCTTCCTTTTTGCCCCCAGAGCAAACAACAGCAGCAACAACTGGGACAGCACCGACTGCGCCAAGCTCAAAAAGACAATAGATAACTTCGTTTCGCAGTTCAGCGGCAGTATTGACACAAACCGCATCTATATTGCAGGTTATTCCACAGGCGGTACAATGGTTTGGGACATGATAGCGCAGTATCCGAGCTTTTTCGCCGCAGGTCTGCCGCTTGCGTCCGTCCTGCAGCCTTCCGCTGCCCAAATGAGCAAGCTGTCAAACGTATCCGTTTGGATGATGGCAAGCGATAACGACCCCTACCCTCTCGGCGGCAGCGAGGACGCAATGACGTCGTTTAACTATCTCGCTTCTTCGACGACCCGCAAGGACGGAGTCAGAATAACGACCTTCAGCGACGTGGTCTTCGCCGACTACACCCGTAAGCAGGATTGGGTCGACGGCAAGCTCGTTGTATCGGACGAGGCGCAGCACTATCTTTGGGAAGCCGTTACATATGACATGCACATGGCTGACGGCGTGACGCCGTATGTCAATACGACAACGAAGGATGCCAACGGCAGCACGGTAACATTCGACGACCCCGCTTCGGGTGCCATCAGCTGGCTTTCGCTCCAGTCAAAAGAAAACAGCAGCGACGGCACAAAGGTGAATTTCTTCACGCGCATATGGCTTGCGATAAAGAGATTCTTCCAAATGTTTGCGACTATGTTCAAAGCGTTCAAAAAGTAAAACAGCAATCCCGACAAATTAAGAAAGATAAAAGCGGAGGCGGAGCAGATGTCAGAGTCTGTTCCGTTTCCGCATTTTTTATACCGTACGGTACATTTTTTTGCTGCGGCTGCAGCCGTGCCGTACGTCGCTTACACGCTTCGTTCCTTGCTTTTTTCCGTCGGTTTTGTTTCGGCTGAATCGGAATGAACGCAGCCGCACGCGGTGAAAAGCCGCCGAAAACACTTCTCCCGCCGCTTTTAGGCAAAAAAATAACGCCGCCTTGCCTGCGGCAGTTATTTTTTCACAGCAGTTATCAGTCCTGCGCGGGAGCACCTACGGGGCAGGTGTCTGCACAGGCACCGCAATCGATGCAAGCATCTTCGTCGATAACATACTTGCCGTCGCCTTCGCTTATGGCTTCAACGGGGCAGCCGGCTGCGCATGCGCCGCAGGAAATGCAGTCATCGGAAATTTTGTATGCCATTGTGAGATCCTCCTTCTCATGGTTTGAAATAATTGTAGCATAAAATTCAGAAATTTCAATACCCGCTCAAAGATTTTTTCACGGAACCGTCATTTTTCGGAAAAATTCAACCTTCGCCGCATCAAAATCAGTCAATCATTACCACACACACGGTAATATCGTCACATCTGCCGCCCGGGGACGCATTCACGGCTTTTTCGAGAATATATGCGGCAAGCTCTTTTTCGTCGGCATTTTTCTTTTCGTGAAACAGCTTTTTGAAAAAATCATACGAAAGATACGACGCGCCGTCCGACATTACGATAACCGCATCGCCCGATGCCAAATCGGTTTCGCTCCGCTCGAACCGTGCGCTGCCGATAATGC